>JAHQVK010000214.1 GCA_019634385.1 Myxococcales bacterium
AAGCTTAGCCGCGAATCAGGGTTCCGGACTCGCAAATATTGATAGCTTAGAGGTGACCGGACCAGGCGTCAGAGCAGCAGATAATTGCGGTGCTTCTCAGCCGGAACCGGAACCTCAGCCCGAACCGGAACCTCAGCCCGAGCCGGAACCTCAGCCCGAGCCGGAACCTCAGCCCGAACCGGAACCTCAGCCCGAACCGGAACCTCAGCCCGAACCGGCACCAGCTCCACAGCCCAGCGGTAGCATCAGCCTCTCTGATCCGGTTCCAGGGTGGGCGAGTCAAAGCGGTGGCACCACCGGGGGCGGCACAAACCTAAACAACGCAAAGCGGGTTTCGACCCTCCCACAGCTGCTGGCAGCGGTTGACGAGGGTGGCCTCATTTTGGTCGAGCCTGGAACCTATCGGATCACTAACCTGGGAGACGGAGATGAGGATTTTAAACCTAATTCAAATACCTCAATCATCGGGACCAGACCAGGCGTTGTATTCAATGGCTCAATTAGAATCAAGGCCCAACAAAACATCATCATCAGAAACTTGACGGTCCAAGGAGAGGCTTGTGACCCCGCCGATTGCGCCGCCGGTCGCGAATGCACACCCTTTAACGCATGTCGTGATGGTGATGATGCAATCCTTATCCAGGAGGGTTCACATCATATTTGGGTGGACCATGTTGACTGCGTGGATGGCCAAGATGGCAACCTCGACATTGTCGAAGAGTCTGACTTTGTCACCGTATCATGGAGCCATTTCTATTACTCTGACGCTGCAAAGCCCCATGCGTTTTCGAATTTGATCGCAAGTAGCGACGGCAACACCGCCAACCGCGGCAAACTCAAAATAACCTACATGTACAACTGGTGGGGTCGAGGCGTTCAAGAGCGCGCCCCGCGTGGCCGATTTGGCCAGGTTCACGTGTTCAACAATTTCTACCGGACGGAACGGAGTGCGGGCTACTTGATCGGTCCCGGCAAAGAGATTCAATTACTTATCGAAAACAACATGGCTCAAGAAAACCCGGGCAAGCCGTTCATCAACACCACCGCAAGTTGGGTGCGAGACGAGGCTTATCGGGCCACCGGCAATCAGGGAACCGCAGGCGGTCAGCTCAATATGTCAAAGGGTTCGGTCTTTAGACCTCCGTACGGCTACAACCTTATCAACGCGTCCGAGGTTGAAGCAGTAGTCACCACCCGAAACTGCGGTGCGGGTAGCACGTGCGTCCTTAATCGCTGAGCAAGTACAGAGCAATGTCCCAAAGCCGCGCATAGTCACAAAAGTTCGGACTCAGTCAAAGCGATATCGGCTATAGGCGTATTTCTTTCATCAACGCCCCTCCTCAAACATTCGGTCACCAGCAAGTATGTCTGGGGCGTGTCTTTACACCGGACCACGTTCTGACCAAACCTTCGGTCACCAGCAAGTATGTCTAGGGCGTGTCTTTGCACTCCGGACCGCGTTCTGACTTGTTCCTGCGTTTGCGAGAGTTCGGTGGCTTCGCCACCTTTTCGGACTCCTCGGCCTTGTACATCCAGTACACTCTCTCCGGGGCCGACCCCTCACCCACCCGGGATACGGCGTCATTTCCCCAGCCGGAGTTGAAAGACACACCCTAGCAGCCTGTTGATCTAGCCCTGCACGCATCTATCGGCCGGTCTTTCCGTGAAATGTCCTGACCACAAGAAGTCTCTCCTCGGTCGCGTACCGCCAGGTACGCTCGCCTCGTCGTCAGAGCGTTTCACGAAAAGCCGGGCTCGATAGCTACACACTGGGCTAAATCAACCGGCTGCTAGCTCAGTAGTATGGTTGTAACCTACAAGGTGTAGGTGACAGGTGATCACAACCTCCTTATTGTCATCTTGACTGGATATATACCCAAGCCTCCATTATATCGAGTCGCTTTAACATCGGGCATGGTCTTCCTCATAGTCCTCTTATTAACTGGATATATACCGTAGGGCGTGCATTCAAACTCCGGGCCGCGTTCTGACTTGTTTCCAACATGTATGAAGAGTCGGTGGCTTCGCCACCCTTTAGGGCTCCTCGGCCCTGTACATCCGAATCTATAGACTCGGGATAAGACGCTGCCTTGAGACACCACGATAAGAGACAGGACGGTTGATTCCACCCACCGAATATTTAGCGGCATCAGGAACCAGCCATAGGCGCGCCACTTTGAAACTCGCACTGCGAATGTTACAGCTAAGACCTCTTGTTGATTCTGTAGGAATCAACAAGAGGTCACGCAGCAGGGCATTGCCACGCGGAGAAGCTGGAACTTGGGTAGAACCCAAGTTCTTCCTGCTGTATTCAGCGATTTCCAAGTGGCCTTGGCAACAAGGCAGAGCTAAGCATAACGGCAAAAGCCTAAAAATCAATCTTAACGGTATATGCGCAGTGGTCGAAATATTAGCGGTCAGCTCTTACCATATACATATGAGGGCTCAGCTCCGACTAAACGTGAGAGTTTTTATGGACCTCTTATGGTTCCAACAGCGATACGGAGTTCAATGAAGAACTCGGAAACTCCGAGCATCAACATCGACCGTCTACGGGCGAACATGTTGAAATTGGGTCAAATCGGGCGCCATGAAGGAGGAGGACTCTGCCGGCTTGGCTTCACCAACGAGGATATGGAGGCCAGGCGCTGGCTGATGGAGACGATCGACTCGGCAGGCGGTATAGCCCGGCTCGACGGTGCTGGGAACGTCATTGGCCGCTGGTTCGACGGAGAAAACGCTCCCGTAGTTCTTGGCTCACACATTGATTCCGTGATGGGCGGAGGGCTGTTTGACGGCACCCTAGGGGTCTTAGCCGGTGTGGAATGTGCTCGCGCCGTTGCTGAGAGCGCCTTCGTGCCAAAGCGTCCACTCGAAATCGTGGCATTTGCCGACGAAGAGGGTCGCTTTGGGGGAATGTTTGGTGTTCAAGCCTTCATTGGGCAGATCACACCGGACTGGTTGGAACGTGCAGTTGACCCAGAAGGCGTCCGACTATGCGAAGCTATGGCCGCGCAAGGCCTGGAGCCAATGGCCGCCCTTAGCGCAGCTCGTCGTCCGGAGGACATTCACGCCTTCCTTGAGCTACATATTGAGCAGGGACCGGTTCTTGAGGCTGAGAATCGCCGCATCGGAGTCGTGGAGGGGATCAGCGGCATCTTCAAGTGGATGGTGCATCTTCGAGGCCGGGCGAACCACGCTGGCACATCACCTATGCACCTGCGAAGCGATGCGTTCATGGGGCTCGCAGATTTCGCCCACGAAATCCCTCGGATCCTCGATGAAGAAGGTTCGGAAGGCAGTCGTCTCACCGTTGGCAAAGTAGAGCTCCTGCCTGGGAACCCGCATACCGTCCCTGGAGAAGTCGTTTTCTCACTGGTTGGTCGCGATATAGACCCTGCTGTGCTTCAGCGGCTAGCTGATGCCTGTCAACGGGTCCTATCAGCAATCGCTCGAAAAAAGGGCCTGCATTTTGAGTACTCTCAGCTCAGCTGGCTTGAGCCTCAACGTTGCCACCCTGAGGTCATAGAGTCCTTCCTCCAAGCGGCGCGAAACCTGGGTGAGGACCCTCTGCTCATGCCCTCCGGAGCGGGCCACGATACCCAATTTATGGCCAAACTCACCCGTGCCGGTATGATTTTTGTTCCCTCGGTGGCTGGCATCTCCCACGCGCCCGACGAGCTTACTCACTGGACTGATGTTGAGCTCGGAGCGCAAGTTCTCCTGCGTGCCCTGGTAGACTGGATCAAATGAGGACTGATTCAGGTCTCGACGACTCAATGCTTTGTGTGCGAAAGATCTCTTATGAGCCGACAGTTTGTGGCTACCATAGGGATATGGGTATCCCTCACTGCGGCTGCGCCGACGATCAGCGTCGCGCCGAGTTCGCCTAATCCCAGCCAGGACGGGACCGTTCAGCTTCTCTGGTCTTCCGCAGAACCCTCCGCACGCTATCAGGTCGAAATCGCCGCCCCTCGGTCAGAAGATGGATACCAACTCTGGTACGAAGGAACCGCCACCGAGAGCTTCGTATCTGGTCTGTCCGATGGTACTGCGCGATTTAGGGTTCGCCAAGTATCTAGCTCGGACCCGCAAAAAACCGGATGGGGCCCATGGTCGGCAATTTTAGAGGTGGAGATAGCCCACCACTCCATGGGCAAGGCCCTGCTATTATTAGGACTGGGAGCATTAGTGTTTGTCAGCATTGTGGCCTACGTGATCATGAGCGCGCTTCGTACTCGAGAGGAGCTTATTTGAGCACCGCACCATATCTACCGGCTAGTTGGGGGGCTGCACTCCTGGTGGCCTTCGGCACTCTTTGGATTGCGCTCGGCATTCACCTGGGGCGGCGCTCAAAAGATATGGAAGGCTTCACAGTAGCCGGGCGAAACGTTGGTCTCGCCCTCGGCGCAGCTACCGCTGCTGCTACCTGGATCACTTCCAATACGGTCATGCTAGCTCCCCAGTTTGCGCTACAACTAGGCGTCTGGGGCATGCTCGCCTACTGTACGGCATCGATTGGGTTGTTTCTTTTCGCACCTATATCCGCTCGGATCCGAACGTTAATGCCTCGAGGCTACACCAGTGCTGAGTTCATTCGGCTCCGGTTTGGGCGAGTTGCTCACACGATTTTCATGGCCATTTCTCTGTTCTACGGACTCACTTGGTTGGTGAGTATGGCCATTGCGGGTGGCGTGCTCCTCGAAAGTTTGTCGGGTATCCCATACTTCTTTGGCATGACTGCCATCCTCGCAACCTGCGTCATCTACACCCTCTTTGGGGGCATGTTCGCGGTGATCGGCACCGACTTTGTCCAGACGGTACTCATCATGTTCGGCGTGGTCTTAGTCGGCGTGCTGGTCCTCTTTGAAGCGCCAACTGAGGATATTCATCAGACCCTGCTCGAACGCCGCCCCATGCTTCTCGATCTCGCCTTCCCAGCCGCACTGATGGCTCTCTTTAATAATTTGCTGTTTGGGGTGGGGGAGATCTTTCACTCAAATGTGTGGTGGAGCCGAGCTTTTGCGTTTCGCGAGGGAGTTGCTTGGAAAGCTTATGCACTGGCTGGAGTGCTATGGTTACCGATTCCGATCGCAGCCGGCTTTCTTGGCCTCGCAGCCCCCGCCCTCGGCATCAACGTAGTTAGACCAGATGTAGTGGGACCAACCGTTGCCGCTGAGGTCTTGGGACAAACGGGAGCGGTTGTGATCTTTCTCGTAGTATTCTGCTCACTCGCCTCAAGCATCGACTCGCTCCTTGCCGCGACCGGTGATTTGCTCACTCACGAGGTCGTTCGGCCCCTTCTTGGAACACCGTCAGACCGAGCCTTACGCCGGTCAGCATCTATGGTTATTGGCGCTTTAGGTATCATAACCTGGGTTGTCTGTTTGCCCTGGATCCATCGAGTGGATCGCCCATGGTACGAAGGTGACCCGGTAGGTAGCCTCGCCACTATTCTATTTTTCGCAGGCCCATTAGTAGGCTCCGCCATTGCACCCATCGCGACCGGGCTTTATTCACGGCGAGGCAATCAAACGAGCGTGGTCATCGCACTGTTGGCAGGTACCGGTGCCGGACTTTGGGCCTACTTTCAGCTTGGCTGGTACACTGCTGCCTTGGTCAGTGCAGCGGTATCAGTCGCAGTGATTGCCCTCGGCCTCGTAACGACAGCACCAAGTTTCGAGTGGTCCAAACTCAACCCAACAGGCAGAGGAACTAACGTATGATCCTACCCGCATGGACTTTCGGAGCCCTAATTTGGGGCGCTCTTGGCCTAGCCGGCCTCGGAGCGGGAGCACTCTTTATCCTCTTCGTACGTGACATTCGGAGCGGCTCAACATGGTAGGTAACTTACTTGATCCCCGTACTAGTATCGTTCGGCGGCACGGCATGTCGTTTAGGACAAACTCGAAGGGGCTAAAACTCGACCCGCAAGAACTTCTCAAGGCTTTTGGAGGTTTGGATGTCCATCAACTCGAAAAACTCGCTGATCAATCGGTCGTCGACGCAGCCCAGTTCAACCGAGATATGGTGGTAGCCATTGCCCAAGCCGCCGCTCTATTAGAAACAACCGACTTCTCCTTCCGCAAACCTTTGGATGGTAAGATTGTGGTCACTGCGTTCTTTGAAGCCTCAACCCGGACCCGGCTATCCTTCGAAAGCGCTGTTCTTCGGCTCGATGGCAAAATACTCTCCGTTCCTGACGGTCAAGTGACCGGCGTAAAAAAAGGGGAGTCATTGAGTGATATCGGTGAGATGCTAAATACCTATGGTGATGCGGTGGTCATGCGCCATCCCGAGACCAACTCGGTTGACGAGATTTCACAAAATCTCACCGCACCACTGATCAATGCAGGAAATGGGAGCGGCCAACATCCCACCCAGGCTCTACTCGACTGGTACGCACTCTTAAAATGGCGTCCCATGCTGGCTTCTGATACTTGTCCGGACAAGTCTAGGATCCATCTCGGTGTTGTAGGGACTCCCGGCAGCATGCGGGCGGTCAATAGTTTTGTACAGCTCGCCTTGTTATTTGACTCGGCGATAAAACGAATCACGGTGGTTTCTGAGATGGCAGACCCCCTCGGTGCCAAACTCTCCGACAGCACAGCTGATTGCGACATTGAGATCGAGGTAACCAACGATATCAAGGATGTATTACCGGCACTCGATGTGATCTACATGAACTCGATCGCGTTCTTAGGTGACGACTACAAAACTCTCGACAGTCGATACAAACTAGATATGGAAAGTAAGCTCAAGCCCGAAGCAGTGATTATGCACCCATTAGCCCGGAGAAACGAGCTTGATTCCGCCCTCGACAATACCGTTCACAACCTCTACTTCGCACAAGCTGCGGGCGCCGTTTTTGTCCGGCAAGCACTACTCACAGCAGTGCTTGCCCGAACCGGAGCCCTCGCTGACGCACTAACTTCGAGATGAGCTAAAAAGAACTATGTGTGGTATCGCTGGCTATTGGAAGCCGGGCGCAGAGGCGCGATCAGAAATCATCGATGGGATGTTAAATGTCATCCATCACCGAGGGCCTGACGGCAAAGACGCTCATCACGATCTTGAGCGAGGACTCACTCTCGGTCATGCTCGACTGAGTATCATTGACCTTGAGGGGGGGCAGCAACCGCTATACGATCCTCGATACGGAAGGGTTCTCACTGTTAACGGTGAGTTCTATGACTATAAACGAATCCGGGCCAGTCTCACCTGTGATGGTGCGCGGTTTAGAACCAAATCCGATTCTGAAATCGCTCTATACCTCTTCGAACGACATGGTTTGGACTTTGTTCACTATCTCCGAGGCGAGTTTGCTTTTGCCCTGTTCGACGCGACTGAAGAGCAACTAATTATCGGCCGGGATCGATTTGGTATCAAACCTATCTATTACCATCTTCAAGATGACTTACTAGTATGGGGCTCTGAGCTCAAAGCGGTCTTAATGCATCCCGACGTGCCCCGAGTGATCGATGTACCCATGGCTCTGCACCAGATGATGCAAGTCATGGTGCCCGGCCATACGTCATTTGAGAACGTGCATGCCATTGAACCGGGATATATGCATATTTTCAAACGACGGGGAGATCACTTCGTGATGGACCAGATCCGCTATTGGGACCTCGATTTTCCGGCAGCTAAAGATCACGATGCAGACCCCGACGAATCATACTATATAGATGGCGTTCGCGAACGACTGTTAGATGCCGTAGGGACTCGCCTCGAAGCTGATGTCCCGGTTGGAGCTTACCTGTCGGGTGGTATTGATTCTTGCTCGATACTAGGACTTGCAACCCCAATGCAGCAGTCCTCGGTCCGTGCTTATACTATAAGTTTCGACTCTGATCAGTATGACGAGGCATCGATAGCAAAAGAGATGGCTAAGGCAACCGGTGCTGACCAGGTGCTCATGCCTCTTTCTGGCAACGAACTTTACGGTGACGCATTCTGCCGAGTTCTCTGGCACGCCGAGCGCACGTTCTACAACACCCTCGCAGTAGCCAAGTGGCACATGAGTCGAACGGTGCGCGAAGGGGGAAGAAAGGTTGTCATCACCGGGGAGGGTTCGGACGAATTGTTTGGGGGATATCCCTTTTTCAAGCGGGATATGTTTATCCACGGATTGGGACTTGATGCCGGCGACATTGACCGCCGTAACGCGGTTTTTAAAGGGGCTATCCTTTCCGAAGAGGCACGACATCATCCGGCCTGGGAATCCCTGTGTGGCTTCACCCCCTCTTGGATCCAACCTTGGTTACTCACCCACGATCGGGTGCGTCCGCTTCTTTCAGATAAGGTTCGAGCCGATCTCGAGGAATACGACCCAGCCGCAGAGATCGCCGCTCGAATTGACCCCTCGCGGGTGATTGGCCGCCACCCCCTCGACATTGTTCAATACACTTGGTCAAAAACGATGCTCGAAGGTCAAATCCTGACCTGGGGCGGAGATCGGGTGGATATGGCCAACTCGATGGAGTCACGCCCCGCTTTCCTAGATCATCACCTAGCCGAGTTCGCCACCCAGGTCCCCCCCTGGCTGCGCATCAAGGATGGAACCGAAAAGTATGTGCTTCGTGAAGCAATGAAGGGCATCCTGCCGAAGATTCTCTATGAGCGAGAAAAGTTTGCCTTCATGGCTCCACCGAGTAGCACTGATCCTGCAAAACAGCGACTGGTGAAACAACTAGCAGACGTGTGGCTCGCACCCGAGCGCATAGAAGCCGCGGGGCTATTTGATGTGAGCCGCGTCCAGGCCTTTCTTGATACCGCTTGGTCCCATACTGAGCACTCCGCTGGGGCCCGCAATGATATTATCCTCAATCACCTCCTGGGCCTTCAGCTGTTGGACGCGGTACGGATGGACCCCACCAGGCCTCCTCGGGCGAGTGGCACATAGCTGAAGGATGCCATAGGGTTATACAGCAGAAGGAACGTGGGTTGAACCCACGTTCCTGCTTCTACGCCGGGCTATATATACCCCGCTGCGCGACCACTTGGTGATTCATACAGAATCAATGCAAATGGTCTTTGCTGTAAGCTGAACTGCGCCGATCTATGAGCCTCTCAAGTCCCAGTATCTCCGAACATCCCTCCCTATAGATTATATCCCAAATATTAGGGCGTATCTTTACCCTCCGGATCACGTTCTGACCTGTTCCCCGCATGTATGAGGGGTCGGTGGCTTCGCCCCCCTTAGCAGCCGGTTGATTTAGCCCTGTGTGTAGCTACCGAGCCCGGCCTTTCGTGAAACGCTCTGACGACGAGGCGAGCGTACCTGGCGGTACGTGACCGAGAAGAGACTTTTCGTGGGCAGGACCTTTCACGGAAAGAACGGCCGATAGATGCGTGCAGGGCTAGATCAACCGGCTGCTAGGTGTTCACATCTATTATGCGCTGCAGAATATCGGCTTCTTCCGCTGTCAAATCCTCAAGTGGAGGACGGACCGGGCCGGCATCAAATCCGACTAAACGCACCCCCGCCTTGATCGCAGCAACAGCATAGCCTTTTTGACGGTCACGTAAAGCCATGAACGGGTAGAAAAACTTATTTAGAATGGTCTCACAGGTAGCTTTATCACCTGCGCGTACCGCGCGGTAAAACCGGGTGGCCAAGGCGGGCACAAAATTGAACACCGCAGATGAGTAGGTCGTAAATCCCACCCCAAGATATGCCTCCGCAAACAATTCCGCCGTCGGCATTCCTCCTAAATAGGTGAGTCTTTCACCCATTTTTGCGGTCAGTTGGCGCATCTTGGATATATTCCCTGCTCCATCTTTAAAGCCAATAATATTAGGACATTCATCACACAACCGAGCAACGGTATCTATTTCATATTGAGCATGACCGCGGTTATAGAGCATGATCCCGAGGTCCACCGCACTAGCAACCGCCTTCACATGCTCATAAAGCCCCTGTTGGGGGGCTTCAATAAGATAGTGTGGAAGCAATAAAATACCATCAGCGCCAGCAGCCTCCACAGACTTCGCGATTTCGATAGCTAGCTGAGTGCCGTAGCCGCACCCTGATACGATAGCGGTACCACCAGCGCTCTGTTTTGCCGCCTGAACAACGTGAGGGATCTCATCCGGGCGTAGTGAGAAAAACTCTCCGGTACCGCCGGCAGCAAACAACACCGGTGCACCAAAACCGGCTAACCATTCGATGTGGCGGCGATAGTTTGCTGCGGCAAATGCCCCCTCAGCATCAAAATGGGTAACTGGGAATGATAAAAGCCCCGAACCCAGGGCTGCTTTCAATTCATCGGGTGTCATGGAACTTCCTTCTCCTGTGATCATCTATTGCGTGGTCAAATAGTCTTTGCGGCAAGCACTATCGAAGATCCTCTGGGAGAATTGCTTCCGGGATATTCTGATAACAAACCGGACGAAGGAATCGCCGAATGGACAGGGTACCCACCGAGGTTGCGCCAAAGTTGGTTGAGGCCGGGTACGGACCACCGTGAATCATAGCCTCCGTAACTTCCACACCGGTCGGAAAGCCATTGGCCAACAACCGCCCAGTCTTACGCCTCAGTATAGGCATCAGACGAGAAGCCAACTCACTATCCTCCTCCTCCATATGCAGTGTCGCCGTCAGCTGTCCCTCGAGCGATCGGGCTATCTCTATAGACTGTTCCGGTCCACTGCTACGAACCACCAACCCAAGAGGACCAAAGACTTCTTCCCCCAAGGACCGGTTCTCAAGCCAGACATCACCCGTTGCTTCATAAAGATGGGGGGTGGCGCTTCGTTCTTCGCAAGCGGAAGCCAAGACTTCACTTACGCCCGCAACACCAGCCACCCGATCCCTACCACGACAAAAAGCAGCAACAATACCCTTGTTGAGCATCGTCTGCGGACCAATCTCACTGAGTGCCTTCATGGTTGCCTCCGTAAAGGTATCCCCCGCCGCGCCCTGGGGTACAATGGCAACCCCAGGATTGGTACAAAACTGTCCAACGCCCAAAGTCAGAGATCCGGCCCAAGCCTTCGCGATATCTACCCCTCGCCTGTCTATCGCGGTGGGTAACAAGAAGATCGGATTAATGGAGCCAAGTTCGCCATAAAATGGAATGGGTACTGGCCGAGCAGCACACCGGTTAAATAGCGCCCGACCACCCACGAGTGAGCCCGTAAAACCAACCGCACATACCAGTGGGTGCTCGACCAAAGCCTCCCCAACATCGTGCTGCTCACTGTGAATGAATGAGAAAACTCCGGAATGGACACCACATTTGTGTATCGCCGCGTGGATCGCTTCCGCCACGATTTCTCCAGTGCCTGGATGAGATGGATGGCCTTTCACAATCACCGGGCAACCAGCGGCAAGGGCTGCAGCGGTATCCCCTCCGGCGGTAGAAAAAGCTAACGGAAAATTCGACGAACCAAATACTGCCACCGGTCCCACCGGTTGCTGCATAATGCGGAGATCAGCACGAGGCAGGGGCTTTCGGTCCGGCAGTGGATGATCATGTTTTAAGTCTAGATAGCCCTCCTGCTGGATATAGTCCCCAAACAGCCGCAATTGGTTTACGGTTCGCCCTCGCTCACCCTGGAGCCTAGCTTCAGGGAGCCCCGTTTCAGCTGAGCCGACCTCAGTAATGACATCAGCACGCTGTTCGATTTCATCAGCAATAGTATGAAGGAAGCGCGTCCGCTCGGCCCGGGTTGAGTATCCATAGGTCCAAAACGCGTCTTCAGCCGCTTTACAAGCCTGATCTACGTGTTCTGGAGTACCCACACTATACGCACGAGCAACCCCACGGGCGGGATCAGACATAAACGTGCTGGTCCCACCAACCCATTGTCCTCCGATAAGGTGTTTGCCATGAGAATTAGACTGCTTGTTCATCTCTTCTTACCGTTGAGAGTGCTTAGCACCCCCGGCCCCCTCTTCAAAGTCAGCCGCAGTACCCAAGGACACGCCCGACCTCTATGCATACATACTCGGTGACCTATGGTCAGACCAAGCGGTCCGTGGAATAAACATGCTCGAAAAATCAGCGACTAACTATCGCGAGACCCATATGCCTCAATATTCTACATCGGGCCAATAACCAAGGGTTACTAACTAGCAGGCCATCGGAAAAGTGAGTTAGGCGCTTCGCGGGTCCTTTTTCCGGGGAACGTCTGGACCGGCTTCGCCTTTCATCGGTTGCATACGCCCGGTATGCGCCCTCTTCATCCGGAGCGGTCCACGGAAAAGATACTTCGCGGATCACCCATCCCACTTCTCCGATGGCCTGCTAGTGGTCAGGACGTTTCACGGGAAGATTGGCCGATAGATGCGCGCAGGGCTAGATCAACAGGCTGTTAAACCCAATGTCCTGGAGTTGCGTTAGGTTCGGACTCGTTGCACAGACTTTTTAGAGAGTATATCTAATCTTGAGTGGAAATCTATCGCTCGTCCCTATTTCAGCTTAATATCCGCTAAGCTTCGGTTTACTGGCTCACCTCCTTGTCGAGGACCTGTCGGCCAACCAGGGCGTGTCTATAAACTATGGCTGCGTAGATGACAAACCATACCAAGCTCTCCCGGTTCACTTCAAATCGTCTTTGCTTAGCGCATCTATCAATACCAAGGCTTCATCAATATAGTTATGCATACCCAATCGCCATACTTTTTGAATGCGACCTTTGTAGATCAAGAAAGCTTGTCTTGTTGTTCGACCACTTTCAGTCACGATCGAGAATGCTCGAATGAGTTCTGGGCTGGGGGTAACCAAAGGAAATGCATATGTTGATGTGCGGACCATATGGGCGTGCTCATCCTGGCTGAGTGAGGAAAATGCACGCACCTCAACACCCGCATCAGCCAACCTTCGGACAGATTGGTTTAGCTCGCTAAGAGCTGATATTGCAGACCGGGAGGGAAGCGGGTAAAAATCCATCAGCAAGGCCCCAGATTCGAACCCTTGGCTAAGTTCTCGCGCACCATCGAAGCGAGTCCAACCGACCATAGGAACGGGATCCCCTTCAACTGGCGGAAATTGCAAAGGTAACTTGCTCGGAGCTAATTTCGACAGACTCTCGGCGGGCGGGCGACGAGGGCCACGGCGCGCGGCGGACAGATCATCGGATGTGGAATCCACCATTGGTAAACAAGCGAGGCTTAGACTCCATAAGCCAACTATTCGAGTTTTTACCAATTTCACCCCAAAACCCCGGAGGGCAAGCTCCATTGCCGAGTACGTTTAAAGTCCTCCAAGATTGTCGCCAACACTTCGGGTTGTTCATGGTGCAGATTGTGACCTGCCTGTGGAAGTCTGCCCACAACAACGTTCGGAAATGCCTGATGACGTTCATCTAGCCGCTCAGGACAAAGACCTTTACCCCCAGATAGGGATAGCGTTGGTGCGGTGATTCCCCGCCACAAGGCTTTTGCCTCATCCAAAAGAAACGGCTTGGCAGCAGGCGTTCGGTGCAGCGGGTCGTAGCGCCATACTCTTCCCCCCCTATCCACAGGCTCGGTTGCACTCTCCGCGAGGCGACGTGCTCGTTCAGGTGACAATCGAGGATTCCACCGTATTAATCGTTCGGCCGCAGCTTGGATAGACGTCAGTAAGGTTCGGGTTTGCCGACGGGCTTCAACATCCCCTTCTAGTTCCGGATGATTTTGGGCCTGCGACCAGCGACGAAGTCGCTCCGGCGTGTTCGAAAGTATTGTTTCATTGAGGCCAAGCCCTTCTAAAAGCATGAGCCCCTTCACTCTGTCGGGGATCATTGCTGACAGTCCCGTCGCAATATTCCCCCCCATAGAGTGTCCCACAACAACCACTTCAGAAGGGTTACCCAGTGCCACCAACAACCGTTGAGCATCATGATAGTAATCATAGAAGTGGTAGTAACCACCAGAACCTACCCAATCCGACTCGCCGTGCCCCCGAACGTCTGGCGCCACTATGCGAACCGACGGGGACATACACTCAGCCATCAGGGCGTAGGAACGTCCATGATCCAAAAAACCATGGAAGCACAGCACCACATCCCCTTCTGGCGGGCCCCATTCATGCCACACCAACCTCATGCCCCGCACATAATAGTCGTACGTTCGATAGCTCATCATCAGCCCCTCGTTCTCGTACCCTGAACCCGTGTCTACAAAATATACCGGCTCTTGGGGCCGCTTGCCCCCACCATTGATAACTTTTTCGTTACACAACGATATCTACCGATATGCGCCCTTCTCGGGCAAACACCAAGCCCCTTACATCAACCTAAGAGCGACTGCAGGACAATAACTCAGGACACTCGAGCCCCTTCCACATGCTTAAGTAGTTCTTCAACCGATGTGGTCATCCGAAACAGTGATCGGTGCTCAGGACGGACAAAACCTTCTTCAACCATACAACTGAGGTGATTCATCAGCAGGGACCAGTAGCCCCGAATATCAAGTAAACCAATAGGCTTACAGTGGTAACTTAGTTGAGCCCAAGTGACTATCTCACAAAACTCATCCATCGTCCCCCACCCACCAGGGAGGACACAAAAAGCATCAGCCAGCTGGGCCATCATACTCTTGCGGGCGTGCATGCTCTCCACAACAAACACCTCACTCAGACCTTGGTGACTAATCTCGCGAGTTCGTAATCGCTCAGGCACCACACCATAGACTTCTCCCCCCATGGCAAGCGCCCCATCAGCCACCGCACCCATCAGGCCAGTCTTGGCCCCACCATACACCAATCCCCATCCACGTCCCGCAATAGCCGCACCCAGTGCATGAGCAACCTCACAATAGATCGGCTTCTTACCCGGCTGCGAACCACAAAAAACAGCCACTCGTCGAATAGTTTGCGCTGAAACAGACACCGTGTCATAAGGCTACGCTCCCTATTCGAAACTGACAAGAAATGGATATCTGCATCAAAAGTTACTACAGCAGAAATCACTTGGGTTGAACCCAAGTTCCTGCTTCTACGCCGGGCTATGCCCCGCTGCGCGCCCCTTGTTAATTCTAACCGAATCAATTCAAGGGGTCTTTGCTGTAATCGGTCTCTATAGATAATCTCTCCAACTTTCAAACAGAGGACTAGATTGTCTATCCAACCACTGTACCTCGCTTGTAGGACACTAGATATCACTTGGACTGAGTGGCGCAGAAACCAGCTGATTGACTGCGGGGCACATATAGAGTTGGCACCGAAGGTTACTGAACATGCTGGTAAATCGGGGACGGGCAAACTTAAAGACACTCCATCAAACCACCACTGGAAACATCCTTAACGCTCGCTTCAAGCGGCTTTGTCACACCAACAACTCATTCTGAATATAAGAACGACTCTTCCTTTATTCGACTCCAAAAACCCCTGATCAGGGCAAAGCACCGCGTGAAACCAGAAGTTGACTACACCCCTACATGGTTCATTGGAGGTCGGTTTCAAAGCAGGCACACCAGCACTGATTCACATATTGGTTGCGAGTGCTGAGCTTCCACACCGGTAGAAAACGAGCCTTCTTGCCCACCTGGCAACCAGAGTTCCTTGCCAACGCCCTAGACAGCCCCTAGCCTAGGGCCATGGATTTCCCGTTCTTCACCCCGATCGATGAGCAACTGTTTCGGAGCCGCATCGTTCAAGTTTCGGGATCAGTGGGTTCAAAGATGGCTCACAACATCAATCGGCAACTGCTCGCCCTCGAGCGAGAAGCTCCCGATCAGCCGATATACCTCTATATCAATAGCCCAGGGGGAGAGGTAAGTTCCGGGTTCTCCATCTATGACACCGCTCGATTCATTCGACCCTCGGTAGTTACCTTGGTGATCGGGATGGCGGCGAGCATGGGCTCCATCATCGCGCTGTGCGCGGAACGCAAAAATCGCTTAGCCCTCCCCAACGCCAAGTTTCTCATCCATCAACCTCTCATCAGCGGACACCTCACTGGACCCGCGAGCGACATCGACATCCACGCGAAGGACATTATCCGAACCAAGCGTAAAATCAATGAGTTATATGCGCTTGAAACCAAACGCCCGCTGGAAGAGATCGAGAAAGCTACTGACCGGGATAACTGGATGAATGCCAAGGAAGCCATAGACTTTGGGCTTATCTCGAGAATCGTTGCCTCTCGTAACGAGTTGTAATGCTCAGTCCAGAGCCTGACAGGCTAACCACAAACTCCACAGCATACAACAAGACTCCGTCTCGTCTCGGGTCACGTAAGTGTTTGGTTCCCTACAACCATCGGTTAGTCCCCTTCGAAGGCGATCGTCAACGGTACCCAGACGGTAGTCGCTAGGCCCGCGAAGACCACCCACATCACCGCAGGCAATGGGAAGCTCCAAAACAAAGTGAGCGAATGGAGCCAATTCTCGCCAATCGAGAAAATGAAAAGCAGTGCTATAACCAAGAGCCCGAAAGTCCTGATGGATCCTCTGCCCCAACCATAACGGCCTTTGGGTAGCTTCAACATCAGCTGGTCCGTAAAGCCGTTGTCTTCGATATAGCCTGCTTGCGCGTGTGTACTCAGGAGCTCTTCAAACAAGTCATCGTTTTTTTGCTCTTTCATACCACCACTTCTCCCTGCCAAGCTTGCAAACGTTTCCGAAGTTTCTGTTTGCCACGAGTGACGTGAGTCTTCAAGGTTCCTAGCGGACAGCCGAGAATCTCTGCCGCTTCTTCATGGCTAAGGTCTTGTCCATAAGTGAGAGTTAGCGCGGCTCGCTCTTCTGGTCGCAAGCTCGTCATGGCTTTCGACAGATCATGACGTGCGAAGCTAGGCGGTCTTTCCTCCACAGAGGACAAAAAGTCTTCGGCCTCAACCAACAATTCCTTGCCCCCTTTTTTTCGAGCATAGCTCACGTACGTGTTATAGGCGATGCGATATAACCACGAAGTGAACTTTGCATCGTGCCGAAAACGGTCAAGACTTCGGTATACTTTGATAAATACCTCCTGAGCTAGATCATCAGCGACCGAGGCATTGCCTACACACAAACGCCGTAACATGCCCCGCACCTCTGACTGATGTCGTCGTACCAAGGTCGCGTACGCGTGGTGATCGTTGCCGGCCACCACCCGGAGGACCAAATCTCGATCGGAAGGCGCAGACATCTTCGCTCCTAATTCAGAAACAGTGCTTGAACTCTTCGTGGTCTCGCTGATGCCGCCTTCTAGGTCACATCCGGAAACCACTTGACCCATCGATTCCTCGGCGCTCAGTTTCCCACAGAGTTAGGTAGCCGAGCCCGATCAACAGCGGAAAAACGCCTATGCCCCACGAACCATCTGAAAATCCTTGAGAGATGAGCAACGCAATACACAGTCCCACACCTCCCAGACATAAAATGATACCCCTCCGAAAATCAGAGTAGTGACCACCCCGACGCGAGAGCAATTCAGGCGGAACCTCGACCCCATGGTCGATGGCATTCCGAATGGTTTGATGACGTATCCTTTCGCTGTACACACGAAACCCAAGCACGAGCGCCACGATCATCACGACCATGGCAAAAGCGCCTAAAGGAACCAGGAGCGCGACCCAAGTGTCCGTACTGGGCCCTTCGGTGTTCTTAGACGATGCCTGAGTTATACGGTGCCCACCCCCAGAGATCGGGCCGTCCCTCAGCAACCGAAGAACTTCTTTGATATTTTTCGCGTCATTTTCGGTTAGTTCCACCCAACCAACCAGCGAATCACCGGAGCTGCTCCGTGCCGTGGCCGCCCCCTCCTCGTCTGCCGGTCCCAAAGCCCATGCCATCGACCCAACCGCGCCAAACAAAACGAACAGCAGCACCGCGAGGACAGCTATCCGGCTCGTGATCAGCCACCTCTCCCTTCGCTCCTCTAATAGGGCCTTCACACCGTGAATCATACTCTTCTGACGCGGTCACTAGGAGCCGTAGATTCAGCAAAATGACTGAGCAGACGGTTCTGCTGGCGGGCAAGGGTAGACGTCACGACAGACTTCGCTACCGTAGATATCTATGCCTCGTTACAAAGCGCCCTTCCATCCCGGTGAACCGGATGCGATATCCCCAGAACTGGCAGAAAAGTTGTTGTCTGTCGCTCTGAGTTCCGGTGGGGATTATGCTGACCTCTACTTTGAATATACGGCGTCCGGTTCGATAACTCTCGAGGATGAGGCGGTAAAAAATGCCAGCCGCAGTGTGAGCCTCGGGCTTGGCGTGCGTGTCCAGGCCGGTGAGGCAACCGGCTACGCATTCACAGAGACCCTGGATGACTCAGCGATGCTGACCGCGGCCCGAACCGCCGGATATATCGCCGTATCCGGAAGTAGCCGCGCACCACAATCACTGCCTTCCCCAACAACCGTGGATACGAGGTACCCTATAGGCGGCATCTCCCTAGATACCTCCGGCAAGACCAAAGTTGATCTCCTCCGCCGGGCTGATTGCGCAGCTCGTCGATACGACAATCGAATCCAGCGGGTTCAAGCGTCGTTCTCCGAGCGCCACGAAGAAATCCTTATAGCCACGAGTGATGGGATATTCGCTCACGACGTACGTCCACTGATCCGCTTTGGCATCCACGTTGTCGCCGAAGACGGTGACAAGCGGCAAAGCGGGTCCGCCGGCGGCGGAGGACGAGTCGGGCTCGAATATTTTCTCCTTCATGGCCGCACCCCAGAGGCTCATGGCCAAGAGGCGGCTCGGGTGGCTATTGCCATGCTGGATGCCGTTGAGGCCCCCGCCGGCGAGTTACCGGTCATTCTCGCTCCAGGAGACAGTGGTATTCTCCTCCATGAAGCAGTGGGACATGGCTTGGAAGCCGACTTCAATCGCAAAAAAACCAGTAACTACTCGGATCGGGTTGGTCAGGCGGTAGCCAGCTCACTAGTCACCGTAATCGACGATCCCACCTACTCGGGAGGAAGAGGCTCCATCAACATCGACGACGAGGGCCAACCGACCGGTCCCTCTACCCTTATCCACAACGGTGTACTCTGTGGATACATGCAAGACCGGTTGTCAGCTCGTCACTTTAAAGTACCTTCCTGCAACGGCCGCCGCGAATCATTTCGAGCCGCTCCTATGCCTCGCATGACCAACACGATCATGCTCGGTGGCCCCCATACCGCTGAAGAAATTATCGCCGCAACCCCAAAAGGCATCTTTGCTCGGCGTTTCTCTGGGGGGCAGGTCAATATCAGTAATGGGGATTTTGTCTTCAGTTTGACTGAAAGTTATCTTGTTGAAAACGGTCGAATTACCGCCCCGTTAAAGGGCGTCAACCTCATCGGAAATGGCCCCGAAGCACTTTCCCGCGTAGATATGCTGGCTGCTGATGTTGAACTCTCTGACGGTATCTGGACCTGCGGCAAAGACGGCCAATCGGTACCCGTTGGGGTTGGTTGCCCTACAATACGCGTTTCTCACATGACCATTGGTGGCACCCAAGTTGGCTGAAACAGAGGCGAAAATGACACTTAAAACCGACAAAGACCTTATCACCCTCGCCTCTCAAGTCACAGAGCAAGCCCAAAAGGCCGGTGCAGAACTGGCAGAAGTCTTGGTCCGCACCAGTCGGAACCTATCCGTCAAGGTGAGACTTGGTGCCCCAGAACTAGTGGAAGAAGCAGGTTCTAGTGCTCTGGGCATCAGAGTCCTAAAAAACGGACGCTCGGCGACAACTTCAACTTCAGACCTTCGACCGGAGGGTATTGAAGTCATGGTGCGGGATGCCATCGACCTCGCAGAACTGTCTGAGCCAGACCCAATGTTGGCACCCCCACCCCACAGTGAGCGGGAGACTCAACCTCCAAACCTGGATCTTTACGACAAAAGCCTGGAAAATTTCAACGGAGAGATGGCCCGCAACTTGGCTCTAGAAGCAGAGACTACCGCTCGTAACTGGGACAAGCGCATCACCAACAGCGAGGGTGCCAGCGTAAGCCGCACAGTCGGTAACACCACCTTCGTCACTAGTGATGGCTTTGCCCATCAGTTTCGAAGTTCCTACCTTAGTCTTGTAGTCCAACCTCTTGCCGACGACTCCGACGGCAAAAAGCGCTTAGGATTTCATTGGGATGCTCGCCGTCACCAAGAAACTCTAGGCCATGCTGCCACCATCGGTGAAGAAGCGGCTCGGCGCACAATCGCAAAACTCGGCGCACAAAAACTCTCAACGGAGGAAATGCCCGTGGTGTTTGGCCCCGAAGCGGCCCGTGCCCTGCTCGGGCTGTTAGCCAGTTGTCTCAACGGCGCTTCAGTGTACAAACGCCAGAGTTATCTTGCCGAACACGAGGGGGAGAGGATCGCCAGTAAGAACCTGCAGATAGTGGATGACCCGTTGATCCTGCGTGGTCCAGGAAGTCGTCCCTTCGACGGTGAAGGCCTAATTTCCCGAAGAAACGAAGTCGTCAAAGACGGCATCTTGCAAACGTTTCTTTTAGATACATACAGCGCTAGGCGCCTAGGAAAAATCTCCACGGGGAGTGCTGCTCGCAGTGTTGGGGGGCGCCCAACACCCGCACCGAGCAATTTGTTTATATCCCCGGGAACAGCATCTCCTGAAGAGATTATCAGCGAGGTTTCGCGCGGCCTGTATGTCACATCTATGATGGGATTTGGCTTCAACGCCGTCACCGGAGACTTTAGTCGAGGGGCTGAAGGTTTTCTCATTGAGAATGGTCACAAAACCATGCCCGTAAGCGAAGTCACCATCGGACTCAATTTTCGTGAACTTTGGCGTAGAATCGACGCCATCGGGTCCGACCTCGATCTGAAGGCAAGTATTGCCGCTCCTACCCTCCGCGTTACGCGGATGACCGTTGCCGGCCAGTAAACATCCAATATCAGCTACTATCTTCCCTCTTTTGGTGCGTACCTACTTGATGTGCACCTTCGTCACCACTGTCGCCTGTTCGTTGTCACGTTCCCAACGCAGTTGCACTCTTGAGACAAGCTCACCATTCGGTGAGCTCCAGTATTCAACTCAAAGCTTTACCTACCGATAGACATTAGCATCGCAGTTAGCCCCGACTCCACGGGTCTCGCTCGGAAGGTAAACTATGGACGATATCGTCAGGGAGTTCTTGGTCGAGAGCCATGAAGGGTTGGACCAACTCGATCAGGACTTCGTTGAGCTAGAGCAAAACCCTCAGGACAAGGCACTCCTAGACAACATCTTCCGGTGTATTCACACCATTAAGGGCACATGCGGTTTTCTCGGCTTCAGCAAACTCGAATCCGTTACCCATGTAGGGGAAAACCTTCTAAGTCGACTACGCGACGGCGTGGTTGAAATCACCCCGGACCGCACCAGTGCTCTCCTGTCCCTCGTCGACGCAGTGCGCTCGATAATGGGCAATATAGAACAAGCGGGAGATGAAGGGGATACCGACTACAGCGAGTTGATCGCCAGCCTGAGTAAACTCCAAGAAACAACACAAGAGGCCAGCCAAACCGAAAGCGCTGCATCTATCCCCACGCCAAGCGATGATAAGTCATCAACTACGCTGGCATCCTCCGAGCCTACCGACCATGTCCCGGAGGCTACTCAACATACAGCACCAACAACCATAAGTCAGCCGCCGTCGGCTGTCCAAACCAATCGAGTTTCCCCAGCTCCCAAAGCCACTCCACCATCACAAGGACCAGCAGCGGAGCCGCAGGGCTTACAGCCAAAACGCCCCGCTAAAGATAGTGGCGGAGCGATCTCTGAATCTTCTATCCGTGTTGATGTCGGTTTGCTCGACAAGCTCATGAATTTGGTTGGAGAGTTAGTCCTAGCCCGGAATCAGGTGCTGCAGTATACATCTCAAAATCAAGATCCGATGCTCAATGCCACGAGTCAGCGACTCAATCTCATTACGACCGAACTTCAGGAAGGAGTAATGAAGACTCGGATGCAACCCATTGGTAATGTATGGAGTAAGTTCCCTCGAATTGTACGTGACCTTGGTGTTGTATGTGGCAAAGCGGTCACCATCGAGATGGAAGGCAAAGGGACCGAACTCGACAAAACCATTATCGAGGCGATCAAGGACCCTCTAACCCATATTGTTCGTAACGCAGTTGATCACGGTATCGAGTCCTCCGATGAACGAGAAACCGCAGGCAAACCTAAAGAAGGTGTTCTGCGACTGCGCGCTTATCATGAGAGTGGTCAGGTCATCATGGAAATTTCCGACGATGGCAAAGGGATAGATCCTAAACGACTGCTAGATAAAGCTCTTTCTCGTTCACTCATTACCCAAGAACAAGTCGCGCGAATGAGTGAAAGAGATGTTCTAAATCTTATTTTCTTGCCCGGATTCTCTACCAGCGAACAAGTCACAAATGTATCTGGCCGAGGGGTAGGTATGGATGTCGTACGTTCCAACATCGAAAAAATCGGTGGAACGGTAGACATCCAAAGTAGAGTTGGCCACGGCACAACCTTAAAAATCAAAATCCCACTTACACTCGCTATTATTCCGGCATTAGTTGTCACCTGTAGGAGAGAAAGATTTGCACTACCCCAGGTGAATCTCTTGGAATTGGTACGTCTCGAGGGTCGACAAGCTCGTCGCGGTATTGAACATGTACATGGCGTACCTGTGTACCGACTTCGAGGCCGACTATTACCTCTTGTTCATCTTAGTGAAACACTGGGTCATCCTCCGCGAAAAAAAGAAGAGGATGACGTCGTAAATATCGTCGTATTACAAGCTGATGAACGCCATTTCGGTTTGATCGTAGACGAAATCAACGACACGGAAGAAATTGTCGTTAAACCACTCGGTAAGCAACTCAAAAATATCTCCGCGTTTGCCGGAGCAACGATCATGGGTGATGGCACGGTAGCATTGATTCTGGATGTACTAGGGCTAGCCCAGCGGTCACAGGTGGTCAGCGAGTCTCGCGCTCGCCATGGTGCAGATGCCATTCAACGCACCACCAACAGCGAAACCGAGCAGCAAACAATGCTTCTATTCACGGTGGGCAGCAATCGAAGGATTGCCATTCCTCTGTCCATGGTCTCGCGGCTGGAAGAATTCCCGCTTAGAAACGTAGAGTTCGCTGGAGACATGGAGGTTGTTCAGTATCGCGGCAACATTCTGCCGCTGGTGCATCTATCAGAACTATTAGGTCATCCCTCACAACAAAAGTCAGAGGAAAGCCTCCAGGTTGTGGTATATTCAAATGGCAACTCAAGCGTGGGTCTTGTTGTAGATCGTATTTTAGACATCGTTAGGGAAGCATTTGTTATCCAAAAATGCCAAAACCGAAAGGGTGTCTTCGGTTCAGCAGTTATCCAAGACCGGGTCACCGATCTGCTTGATGTTCAGGCTGCCATTGATCTCTCCACCATTTGCTTATTTAAGCAAACTACTGATGCAGTGAGTGAAAGGGCCTAATGACTATGACCACTCAGCAGTTCTGTACGTTTTTTGTTGAAGGCATACAGTTTGGCATCGAAGTCTTGAAAGTCCAGGAAGTCCTCAAATATCATGAAACAACGCCAGTACCCCTCGCGGCCCCCGTTGTACATGGACTTATCAACCTTCGAGGCCAGATAGTTACAGCCCTCGATCTGCGCACGCGATTGAGCCTTCCGGTCCGCCCGGAAAGCTCATTGCCAATGAATGTGGTTATCCGTTCTGACGGTGGAGCCGTCAGCCTTCTCGTAGATGAGATCGGTGATGTATTAGAAGCTACCGAAGAGCTATTCGAAGAACCTCCTGCGACTTTAGCCCCACAAGCAAGAGACCTTATCCGAGGCGTATATAAGCTCGAACACCGCCTTCTGCTTATTCTCGATACGGATAGAACACTCAGCGTTGAAAGTATGGGTCAAACGCAGGAGACGGCTTAGATCACAAGCCCTATGACTTAGAAATCCAATTGTGAGGTCAGAAATGTCAATGAGCGAGAGTTCGGCCGTCTCTAGCGGCCCAATGCAGTCCAACTTTGAACGTCGTATAAGTAAACTTACGGATATGGTTGATAGAGCCTCCTCCGGGGAGCTCAGTGTCCGGATAGATATCGAGGGTGATGACTCGGTCGGTCGACTCGGTCGGTCCATCGATCGGCTTCTATCGGAATTCCGTAGCTCCTTCTCATCAATGAATACCTTTGCTGGCTCGATAAACCAGTATACAGAGGCATTTTCCGGATATACCAAGGAAGTCCTGACCACCGCTGACCGCACTTCATCAAACGCCAAGTCAGCAGCTAGCGCAACAGAGCAGGTCAGTCGTAATGTACAGTCGGTGGCCACAGCAGCAGAAGAAATGGCCATTGGGGTCCGAGACATTGCCAAAAATGCCTCCGACGCTGCTCGGGTCGCTACTGGCGCAGTGCAGATGGCATCAGAAACAAATTCTACGATCTCCAAATTGGGTGATAGTAGTACCGAGATTGGCAAAGTTATCAAAGTCATCACATCGATCGCCCAGCAGACCAATCTTTTGGCTCTCAATGCGACCATCGAAGCCGCTCGAGCCGGAGAGGCGGGCAAAGGCTTCGCGGTTGTTGCTAACGAGGTTAAGGAATTAGCCAAAGAGACAGCCAAGGCCACAGAAGATATATCCCAGAAAATAGAAGCCATCCAAAACGACACCAAGAGTGCTGTCTCTGCGATCACAGAAATATCTCAGGTCATTGATCAAATCAATGATTTCCAAAGCAGCATTGCAAGTGCTGTCGAAGAGCAGACCGCCACCACAAACGAAATATCACGAAGCGTCAACGAAGCTGCTCGAGGTAGCCAAGAGATCGCGGAGAGTGTCTCCAGCGTGGCTACCGGTGCCAACAGCGTGGCTCGGACCGCAGAACAAGCTCGGAGCTCCGCCGACGATCTCACTCGCACCGTGACCGACTTTTCTCGGACCGCCGATAAATTTCGAAGCTCTCGTCTATAACCCGACAAAGAGTTAGAGCTCTGTCCTCTCGAGCCACTATAGTGCAGCAACAGCCGGTCATAACGTGATGCAAGACCACTTGAAGAGCTTCTGTAGTACAACAGGCTTGCCAAGTAATCTTTGCCTAGACTACCTTTCGGACACCTAAAAGTGGCTACGTGGCTCGAGACTATCTGATTCATTATCTTCACAACTGGGCTGGAATCAGCAAAATTGATCATGCATTGGCAACAGGATCCGATGAATATGTCATGAAGGCCATTTCACCAAATAGATCTTCGCCAAATTGCAGAACGCTCGGACTGTAAGTTAGCCTCGTCTATGGGAGGCTACAGGGAACAACCGATACGTGTGGCGGTCATGGCTTCAAGCGCAAAAAACCGACGAGCGCTTCGTGCTATAATCCCGAGGATTGAGGAGGTAAAACTTCTGGAAGCCACCTCAAATACAGATCTCGTTCGAAGATGCTTGGAGCAGGAAGTTGTCCACGCCCTAGTCGTTGATGACTCCCCTGAAGGACAAAAGTTTATCCAAGAGATGCAAACCAGACTGCACCGGGACAAGGTTCAGCTAATTGACTTCCAGGGCACCCAAAGTATTGGTCGTGCCATCCATGATATGCTCGTTGACCTTAATATTGACCCCGAAAAATACACATTAGGAATCGAAAAACTGCAGCGTCTAACTACCAGTGAACATCCAAAAGTAGTCACCGTTGGTTGTTCAACCGGAGGCCCCGACGCACTAGACAATCTTATTACCCATCTACCGCCAAAGTTTTCACCAGCAGTCCTTGTTGCTCAACACATGCTTCCGTCATTCACTCCGATTCTCGTTCGACGCCTAAACCGCAGCAATATACTAGAAGTCCGGGAAGCAGCCGATGGCGACCAACTCGCATCGGGGTTAATGCTCTTAGCCCCCAGCAACTTTCACATGGTTGTGAGCAAGGATAAGCGCAGCGTTAGGCTACATAAGGGACCGCCAGAGCACTCCTGCCGTCCATCGGTAGATGTACTGTTTCGATCCGTAGCCGAAGCCTTTGGAGGGTGCTCCATCGGTGTAGTGCTTACTGGCATGGGTCGCGATGGGGTGGACGGAGCCCGGGCCCTTCGGGCCTCCGGAGCTGAAGTTCTTATCCAAGATCAAAAAACCAGTGTAGTCTGGGGAATGCCAGGCATTATCCACAAAGAAGGTATTGCCAGTTTTGCCGGCAGTATCCCCGATATCGCTGAGCATTTAGTTCGGCGCTCACAAGAACTCGACTCGGCTTATGGGTCCAAACTGCCTCATTCGTGGCAGGATGAACCCACCACTCGCCCCAAACTTCGGCCCATCTCCGAAGTCCCGGTCAGTGACACAGCACCGAGTAGTACTATCGATATCGCTGACGATCTAACGGGGGAGAAATGAGCATAGCGATCCAAGGCGGCACAGACGACTTCGATTTCATTCGCCAATTCATCCGTGAACGTTCGGCTATCGTTTTGGACCGAGACAAAGACTATCTCGTCGAAGCCCGTTTGGCTCCTCTTGCTGAACAAAAGGGATATACCTCCATCAGAGAGCTATTTCAGGCCCTGCGGCAAGCGCCCCTCAACTCTTCGCTAGCCAAAGAAGTAGTTGAGGCAATGACCACCAACGAGACCTCATTCTTTCGGGACATGGCTCCCTTCGAATGCTTAAGCTCTATTATAATTCCCGATCTCATGGATCGCAGAGAGAACACCAAACAGCTCAACATCTGGAGCGGTGCTTGTTCTAGTGGCCAAGAAGCCTACAGTATTCTGCTTTTATTAAATGAGATACTTCCGCAAGACACATGGAAGATCCACCTACTCGCGACCGATATCAATTCGGCGATGGTTGCCCGAGCAAAGCTCGGAAAATATTCCCAGCTTGAAATCAGCCGAGGCTTACCCACCCATATGCTAGTTGAAAACTTTCACCAAGATGGCGTCATGTGGCAGGTTAGTCAGAAGCTTCGAAACCTTGTCACCGTTAGGGAGTTTAATCTCATTGCGAAGTGGCCCCTGGTAGAATCAAAAGATGTTATTTTCCTTCGCAACGTGCTCATCTACTTTGATGTAGAAACTAAGCGAGCGATTCTACAGCAGATAAAACGAGTCTTGGAGCCAGATGGGTACCTCTTTTTGGGAGGAGCAGAAACTACCATTGGGGTGGATGAGGACTTTGAGCGGGTCGACTATCCCAAAGCAAGTTGTTATCGCCTACGGTCGGTTTGAGATACCTCAAACCAAAGCCGAATACAATTTCGGGAGTGATACATCTAACCTATAGCTTGTACTTCGGTGTCCCCCATCAAACTCTTGATGCTCATGAGCTATATCCCAGCGTCGGAGTTCCTCAGCCAACTGCCTGGCGCCCCAGTGGAGGCCATGCTCATCACGCAGCCCGCAATCAATGAAAAACATTCGTAGGCCAGCTAGAACCCGACGCGCATCCTCAGACTGCGCCACAATATCAACCGGATCCCACTCACGCCACCGCTGAACCACTTCAGGCCGAAGTCGACCGGTTTCCGGAGCAAAAGGCAGCTCGATACCCATAGGCGATGATTCGGAAGGGCTATACACTGCAGCCAGCGCCAACATCGAAAGAGGACCAAACCATTGTCCGTCTTTTGGGTTTTGGGCCCGATAGTGGGCACCAACTAGCGCCTCTACCGAACCGTGGACACGAAGCGCGTCCATCAATCGCACCAAATCCGGTAGCACCGAAATCTCAAATCCCATATCCCCGGAGTGACATGCTACCGCAGCGAATGGTTGTCGTTGGCGAAGCGCAGCGTGAATGGCACCAAAACCTCCGGACGACTTCCCCGCCACTCCCTGTCGCCCAATATGAACATGCTTACCAAGCGCCCGCGGGAGCTCTTCCCAAAGGTAGGTTTCATAGTCTCCAACGGCTGGTGAGGATAGATACTGGCACCCTCCAAAACGGGTAAAAGCATCAGGCAAAGCCACTACCATTTTCCCAATGTATCCATCCCGTCGGAGCCTATCCAGGCGCTGTCCTAAACCTTCTTGCCAACCATCATGAGCAAGCATTTGGCGACCGGTACCGGCATAACCGGCAAGCCACCATACGCATGGTACTATCTCTTCTGAATCAAGATCTTCGGGAACCAAAGCGTGCAATATCCGATGATGGGGATCACCTAAGGGGTTGTCAGCTAGGGCTTTTGACGTCACCTCTATTTCCAGAGTTCGCATGTGGAGCACCTCCATCACCATATCCGTTAGGTCCGTCGCAACGAATGCCCTGTC
>JAHQVK010000215.1 GCA_019634385.1 Myxococcales bacterium
GACAACGCTGCGTCACTTATCGAAGAATCAAACAGCACTGGACTCGGCCCGGGGATTGTTAACACCCACTCAGCCCGACTGCAAAGCCAAGTCATGGCCGAAAAGCCAACAACACCCGTGCCCGTACCTTCGAACATAGTCCTACTACATTAGAAACCGCGGAATTCGAACTTCAGCTCCTACCACTGGCCCCGGCAGCGTTCCCTACGCGACCACTGGATGATGCTCGCTAGGGCGTGCCTTTCAACTCCGGACCGCGCTCTAACTTGTTTCCCACATGTGTGAGGGGTCGGTGGCTTCGCCCCCCTTTTGGCCCCCTCGGTCCGCGGTACATCCAGTACCCTCCCTCCGGGGAGGAACCTTCACACACCCGGGATACAGCGTCAGCTCCACAGCCAGAGGTTAAAGACAAGCACTACAGCAGAAATCACTTGGGTGAACCCAAGTGCCTGCTTCTACGCGGGCTATGCCCCGCTGTGCGACCCCTTGGTGATTTTTACAGAATCACCAAGGGGTCTTTGCTGTAGCGACATTAAGTTGTCTTCGCGGTGATAGAGCTACGCAAGAGCGGAACTTCAGCTCCTGCCGCTACGCCCGGCTGCGCCGACTGTGCGCACCAACTGGTTGATTTTGGGTAATCCAACTTAGGTGGTCTTTGCGAAATCAGAAACCACAGAATTTGAATATCAGCTCCGGCTTGTACACCCGACTACGTCCCGCTGAATAACCTCCGGTTGATTGGAAATAATCAACTTAAGTGGTCTTTACCGTGATAGAGTTGCCAAGCCAAAGACCACCATCACTATTAAAATTTAGCCCAAGAAAAGGGTCCAGAAGGGGGTAGTGGACTTCTGGTATCTTCCAGACATCATACCAGGTTCGAGCCGTCCAATAAAAGGGCCCGAGTGATTGTTAGTTATGTCTATAACTACAAACAACCGTCACTCTATACATCGAAGCTAGGGTTTGGGGGGGGTTTTGTGAATGTTGTGACACTGATAGTACGAACTGCTGATGAAAACACGTGCTGCTGTCGCAACCGCCGCAGGAAAACCACTGACCATCGAGACGGTTGAGCTGGAAGGTCCCAAAGAGGGCGAAGTCCTCGTCGAAATCAAAGCCACCGGCATTTGTCATACAGATGCTTTTACACTGTCCGGAAGTGATCCAGAGGGATTATTTCCAGCCATTCTCGGACACGAGGGCGCAGGTACTGTTGTTGATGTAGGCCCTGGGGTTAAGTCTCTTGCTCCCGGGGATCACGTCATCCCTCTGTACACACCGGAGTGCAGACAATGCGATTACTGCACCAGCGGCAAAACCAACCTCTGCCAAGCGATCCGAATAACACAGGGCCAAGGTCTCATGCCCGACGGCTCCAGCCGTTTCTCACTAGGGAAAGACAAGGTATTCCATTATATGGGTACCTCAACCTTCTCAAACCATACCGTAGTACCTGAGATCGCTCTCGCCAAAATTCGGTCCGATGCGCCTTTCGATAAAGTTTGCTACATCGGCTGTGGTGTCACCACAGGAATCGGAGCGGTGATTAACACGGCAAAGGTACAACCCGGAGACAACGTTGTAGTCTTTGGGCTCGGCGGAATCGGCCTTAATGTCCTTCAGGGCGCTCGAATGGCCGGCGCTGATATGATTGTTGGCGTCGACATCAACCCCGCTCGAGAAGCCCTCGGCCGAAAATTCGGCATGACCCACTTCGTGAACCCTAGAGAAGTCCAGGGTGACTTAGTCCCCTACCTCGTTGACCTCACGAAAGGAGGTGCTGACTACTCCTTCGAATGTATCGGCAGGGTTGAGGTCATGCGCCAAGCCCTTGAATGCTGCCATAAGGGCTGGGGAGAAAGCATTATCATCGGCGTTGCCGGCGCCGGCCAAGAAATCTCGACCCGGCCGTTCCAACTCGTCACTGGGCGGGTATGGAAAGGCACTGCTTTCGGAGGTGCCCGTGGTCGAACGGACGTTCCGAAGATCGTCGACTGGTATATGGAGGGAAAGATCAACATCGACGATCTCATCACTCATACGATGCCCTTGGATAAAATCAACGATGCCTTCGACCTCATGCACACCGGCGAGTCTATCCGAAGCGTGGTAAATTTCTGAAATGGAAGAGAAGTCGGCACAGCGCTGCTTTGGCGGCGTGCAGCACACATACACTCACTCATCCCGCTCGACCAACACGGACATGACCTTTGCGGTGTTCCTTCCGCCTTCGGCTGAGAAGAACAAGGTGCCGGTCCTTTACTATCTGGCTGGTTTGACGTGTACCCCTGAGACCGGTTCCATCAAAGCAGGTGCTCAGCGGGTTGCAGCTGAACTCGGCCTAGCTATAATTTTCCCAGATACGAGTCCTAGAGGGTTAGATCTGCCGGATGAGCATAAGGATTGGGATTTTGGTAGCGGAGCTGGGTTCTACATCGACGCAACCGAGACACCATGGTCCAATCACTACCGGATGGAAACATACCTCACGAAGGAGCTTCGTGAATTGGTAGAGAAGTCACTCCCGATCGACCCATCCCGCTGCGGAATTTTTGGTCATTCCATGGGAGGACACGGTGCGCTAACTTTAGCTCTAAAGTACCCAAAAGCCTACCGTTCAGTCTCTGCTTTTGCGCCTATATGCGCGCCAACCGAGGTGCCCTGGGGGCAGAAAGCTTTTCAAAACTATCTCGGTTCAGATCCGAGTACATGGAAGGCACATGATGCCACTCACCTGGTATCAACCCAACCTTCACCTCACCATTTGCTCGTAGATGTTGGTTTGGCGGATCCATTTTTGGAGCGAGAGCTCCATCCACATCGCTTGGATGAAGCATGTAAAGCGTCGGGGCAGAGACTAATGCTCAGACAGCATGCAGGTTATGACCACAGTTACTGGTTTATTCAGACCTTTATGGAAGATCACCTCCGTCACCACGCCACCCAACTGTCCCGCTAGGAGGCGCCCTCAGAGCAGAGTCAATTCTCGTCAAGCACCTGATTTTCCTGAATATTCAGATCCAAAAGGCCAATCGTAGCAAGCAAGGAAGAGGACTCCGACGACAGATAAGGTGGTAGATCACTGGATATTCAGGCTAATCAGGGACGAGTTGTCGCCCGCGTCCGACGTTCAAGACCCGCTCTCAGAATTGCCGGAAAACCCCTGAGTTGCGGCAACTCACAACCAAAACTATTATCATACGATGAGAAGAACACTCGGAACTTGCCGCAGAGCGTTCCTCTTCTTGGGGCCTCTATCACTCGTGGCTCAACTATCCATTTCACAGACAGCAAATGCCAAGCCCATCAAGAGCAAGCATGAGGTGACTGAGCCCACCACCTATCGCACCCACAAATACAGGAGCCCGGTTCCAAATACGCTCACAGGAGCAACCGTTATTCATTCCCCATCCGAGCTACGGGAGCTCTTGAACACCCAACCAGACACTCTTCTGCTCGACGTCTACCCAGCGCCCCCTCGGCCTCCTGAACTACGGCCGGGAGAGCTCTGGCTCGAACCAACCCGAGAAAGTATCCGTGGGGCCATATGGATGGCTAATGCAGGCTTTGGCGCTCTAAACTCGACCATCGAAGGATTGCTGAAGAAAACCCTCGAGGCAAAGGTCAAGCAAAACACTCAACCCATCGTAGTCTTCTGCGAACCGAACTGCTGGCACTCGTGGAACGCGGCCAAGCGAATTCGCTCCTATGGATATACGTCGGTCTATTGGTATCGCTCGGGGGTAGAAAAGTGGCGAGAAGCTCAACTCCCCCTACGTATGATACGTCCGATGCGACCATAAGATGAGTTTGTTTCACTACCTAACGCTGACTTGGCTCATGATATGTTGGCCAACTCTAAGCATAGCTGCTGAGGGCCAAGAGTCAGCCGCAACCGACTGGTGTTCCAGATATGGTAAGCTGGCCCCTCTAGCTGCGGTTGAAGTTGCCAGCGGAGTATTCCTGATCGAGGGACAGCTGGAGGAGGTATTTGCTTCTTCGCATGGACACGTAGCCAACGTGACCTTCATCGTGGGAGAGACTGGGGTGGCCGTTATCGACACGGGTGCCAATGTAAAAGTCGGTTGCCGAATCCACCGAACGATTCGCCAACACACAAATTTACCTATTCGCTACGTTATCAATACCCACGTCCATTTGGATCATATATTCGGCAATGCCGCTTTTGTTTCAGACACGCCAATTTTTATTGCCCATGAGAAATTTCCTACCGCATTGGCTGCCAAGGGGCGCCACTACCAAGCACGGCTTGAGGCTAAGTGGGACGCCCCTCAACCAATTATCTCACCCACGCGCTTAGTACGACGACAAAAGCCCATGTCTCCCAAGCAGCAAAATAGAGCAAAATCAAAAAAAGACGACAGTGGCTTAGATTCTGTCCAACCGGGACCCGCAGCGAAGCGCATAAAATCTATTGTTCTCGGCAAGAGGGTTCTTCAGCTCGAAGCTCTCGAGAAAGGCCATACAGATCACGATCTGCTGGTCCTAGATGTTAAAACCAACACACTTGTCGCCGGAGACGTTCTCTTCGATACCCATTGCCCAGTTATCGACGGCAGCCTCCTCGGATGGCGGCAAATACTTACCAACCTGCGAAGCCGACGGGTGAGTATCTTCATACCCGGCCATGGGTCGGCGAGACGCACACCCCAAGCCCTGGAGAATACGGACCGATACTTAGCCCGGGTAGAGACAGAAGTACGGGTGGCCGTGCACAAGCAACTGGGCATGATGAAGGCCAGCCTCAGCCTCGCCCAAGCAGAGAGTCACCGATGGAAGCTCTGTGACATCTTTCATGCAAGAAACATTATAAGCGCATATGCGGAGCTCGAATGGGAGTGAACAGGAGAAATATAGATGGTAAGAAACACAATCCAAAATGAAACGTGGGCAATACTATTGACCGTAGTGGTGGCAATGATCGGCCACGCAAACCACGCTGCAGCAGAGGAAACCGACGCACTGCGATGGTCCATCATCAAGACCGAACTATTTGGTGATGCAGCAATCCAACAAAAAGGTCAGATTATTTCGCTCCAAGCCCCAACCCGAGCAGAACACGCGGCCATTGTACCCATTGAAATCAAACTCAACTCCGAAGGAGCCGAGGGGAACTCAATCACAAAGCTATACCTGGTCGTGGATCAAAACCCATCACCGATCGTGGGTACTTTTACTCTTTCCGGCTCAAGGTCGGTACGACACCTATCAACCCGGGTACGCGTGAATGCTTACAGCCATGTACGAGCCATTGCCCAAACATCTAACGGTGCTCTCTACATGGACACGCGCTACGTCAAAGCTTCTGGGGGTTGCTCAGCTCCTCCTACCCTCGCTGATGAAGAGGCGGAACAGCGGCGAGGCAAAATGAAACTTCGACAACGAACCATCGATGACAGGCTCGAACTTCAACTAATGATCAGTCATCCCAACCATAGCGGCCTGCAGATCAACCAATTGACCCGCAATTGGATCCCGCCTGATTACGTTAGTCATATCGAAATGCACTACAATAATAAACCAATGCTGATCTTTGAGGGTGGTATCTCAATGAGCGAGAATCCCTCCCTGCGACTTAGTATGGACCAACACACAGACGAGGGAAGGCTCTCGGTTCAGATCCGCGACTCAAAAAAGCGGAGCTTTCAAGACGCTTGGAGTGTGGCTCATTGAGTTGGTTCCTGAACCACAACCACATCCCACGGAGAAGTCCCTACCGAGATCTTCCGCAGCACTGAGAATGTCTTCGCATCAACCACTGTGACATCATTGGAGGGGCCATTAGCCGTATATATTCGGCTACCATCCCCACCGATAGCAATCCCCCATGGCCGTACGCCGACCTCAACCGAACGCACAACCTTACCCGTCGATAAATCCACAGACAGAAGCTTCTTTGCCCGACCGGTTGTGACATAGAGATGGCGTCCATCCCCGGACAGCGCCAACCCCATAGGGAGGCTACCCGCTGGCAGCTCAATACTTTCTAGACGTTTTTTGCTGGGAACATCAATAACATCGACCCGACTGCTAGCCTCAGCGGATACGTAGAGTCGTTGTCCGGCCTGGCCGAATACGAGGTCACGAGGACGGGCTCCCACATGTACCTGACCTTTAGCCTCATAATCTTTGGTATCAACAAAGGTCACTAGGCCATCCTCTTCGGAGGTCACCACCACCGTGCTTCCATCCGGGCTCACGCGAACCCCCTCCGGCTCACCTCCAACCTCAACGGATCCCACAACACCCTTAGTTCGAGTATTGACCACTGAAAGCAAACCGACATCTTCGTTTGCTACAAAGATACGCAGTGCCGATGATGTTTGAGTCTCACCTTCCAATATATCAAATTGCTCCGGATCCGACCCTCCAAAGAAGGTCTCGACCACCGCTTTCCTTCGCCAATCTACCCTAGCGATCCCATCATCCGCTTTATGAACCTTTTTCTTGGCACACTCCTCATCCGACAGACTGGGCGGACAGCGAGGCGACCCACTCAAAGCCACAAAGACGATCCGTCCATCCTTCGTCGCCTTCATCCCCCGAGGTCTACGACCGACGGGGAAAGTTGATACGGACCAAGTGCCAGGCTCTATCAAGCTCAGTTCTCCCGAGTGTTCATTACTTACGATAATCCATTCAGTGCTTCCCTCTGGGGATGCACCCGTTTCGCCGGACACTCTATCCAACATAGGAATGCCAAACCGTTGTAAGATCGCTTGCAATTCAGGCTTGATTTCAGCCAAAGTTTTATCGAGCAACGCTTTCCACTCACCATCCCCTCGCCGCAACCCCATCGCGATATCAAACTCAAACTTGGAACCGGGTTCGTCTCGAAGAAGTTGGACCGTCCACGGTGATGAAGCACCGGTTGTTCTTCGTGAAAAAGAGCCGGCAATGGGTCCCCAGATGACCACGCCATCAACCGTTCCCTGAACAAGCTCCTCTTCCAAAAGCTTGCCCGGATAGTGCTCGGGATCTCCACTCATAATGGTCTGGTGAAGAGAGCGATTAAACAAACCTCTTCGTCGCAGCCACGAAACCGCCGGCGAAGGAGCGAACAGACCGATCCTAATTTGGTTTTGGTCTTCACGACTAAGGTTAGCTAACAAACCTTTTTGAGGTTCGTGCTGCGCTACTTTGCCTTCCCGAGGATAAATCAACGCATACGTCGATCGATAATAGGGTTTTGTTGTATCCGTCTGGTCGAAACCTACCGGCAATCCTATCACCAGGTCACACCGGAATCGTTCCTCCTCTTCAGACCAGGATTTGAGGGTATTGCGGATGAAACCAACTCGTTGAGGATACCAAGTATATTCGAGCTTAAGTCCAAGTTTCTCTGCCAATCGTTCAGCAATCGCGTTCTCAAAACCGGCTCCTGCCCGGTTAGCAAATGGGAGATTGTTGGGATCGGAGCAAACCCGCAGTACTTTGTCCGGAACAAACCCTGCTTCAGCCGCGGTCGACTGGAGACTGTAGCCGGCGATCATCAGATACGCTGCCGTCAACACGCGAGGTAGATACGATTGCGGCGTTGGTAAAGTTATAAGCTTCATGAATATGAAGCTTATAACTTTCCGGGGCGCCCCACACCTAGTACACCATCAGCTCGGGCCCTAATATATCCCCAGAGTTGGTCTGCTTTAGGCATGACATTCGGGTTCTCCTTCCAACCTGGCATAACCCCGGACTGCCCGATGACCCCATTGGCTAAAACCTCCATAAACCGCGCCTTATTCATACCTTTAGTACGATCGAGCAAGCTTGGTGCAAAGGTGCTACCAACAGCGTCCTGCGCATGACACGCCGCGCAAAACCCATGAAAAGTCCGCCAGCCCTTAAAGGTATCTTTATCGACTTTGCACACACCAGCGGCAGTGCATTCTACTTGGTACGCGGGGACCAACTCCGTAGCCCCATCAGTAACCCCTTGGTGACTTGAATCAACATTGCCGGCGAGACTGGGCGCCTTCGCGTTCGCAAGATTCGGTTCGCTCGAGGGCGTTGAGCCTATACCCGATGGACTCGGTTCATTCGAGGGCACAGAACCGACGTCCGACGGACTCGATTCGTTCGAGGCCACAGAACCCTCTTCATCTGCGCCCATATCCTGCGCAGTGCTATTATTATTCCCGAATACCGTTGCAAAACCAAATACAAAAGAGAGCATCATCATGCTCCGACCCAAATTTTTCCTACAATTCATATACCTCACCCACAGTTAACATCCTAGCTACCCGGCTCACCCTCATTACTCATCCTAAAGCACCTCTTCGTTGCATCGGTGAGTACTTCTCGGAAACGGCGACGTACACCTCTCGCGTCGGGAGATGAGTTCCGAAACAGGCCTCCACGCTCACCTCGCGCATTCTCGAGTCGCATATACGTATCCGCATATACATAGTCCTCCAGGGACATTTCGTCGGCTATCCGATCGATTAGACAAGAGCATCCATACATCGAGGTATAGCTTTGACCTCCCTGGCGAGCCATACATTCGAAAACGAATTTAACCCTCTCAAGGGTAGGATAGCTATAAGGCCCCGCAGCCGAAACACTCAGCATGATTGCCACAGCTGTACTGCTGATAACCAATGACACAAAGATAAGCACAGCATAAGCTATCAAGCGTTGCAAGGCCTCCTATCGGCTGACTAAACCCTAGCCAATGTAGCAGAGCATTCACTCCTACACTATTAGTGAAACACATTAGTGCGGAACCGTTGCAAAACATCTGCTTTGACTGAACGTTCCGGCCCTGAGAACAGCTAGCTGCTCTCTCACTGGCTGAGAGGGCGGCTAGCTGAAGAGCCAACATAGGCAGTGGCAACGTAGGCCACCCCCACCTCGACCTAATCAGGACCCGCTCTACAGCAGAAATCCCTTGGGCTCAACCCAAGGGCCTGCTTCTACGCCAGCCTATGCCCCGCTGCGCGACAACTCGGTGATTCTATAGAATCACCAAGTTGTCTTTGCTGTAGCTCGAGCGGGTTCCTGTTGAAACGGTCGGGAACTATCGCGAAGAGCCTGAAGTCATTCCCAGTGCCAATAATCTACCCGCTAAGGGAGGCTAAAGACCGTTAACGAACCACCAAGCTGTGTATAGGCACTCAATTTCCGATACGCACCAACCGCACCGAGACCATCAGTGTCCCCCTCTAGCCCCGCAGCCATACCTATCCCGGCCCACCCACCAACGCCAGAGAGGACCGCCACATACTGCTTTCCAGCATAGGTATAGGTATTAATATTTCCAATGATTCCGGAGGGTGTTTTGAAGCGATAAAGCTCTTTACCAGTCCGAGCATCAACCGCCTTAAGATATCCTTCGAGTGTTCCGTAGAAAACAACATCTCCGGCAGTAGCAAGCGCGCCGCTCCAGACAGAGAACGGCTCCGGTAGCGACCACCTAATTTTGCCCGTATTTGCGTCCCAGGCTACAAAATTACCCATGCCCCCATGACTATTCGGAGCAGGAAACATAGTTAGTGTCGCTCCCACATAAGGCTGACCAGCAACATAAGCGATCTCAAATGGTTCGTAATTCATACACACATGGTTAGTTGGGACATAAAATAGAGACGTGCGAGGTGAAAAAGCGGCCGGTTGTTGATCCTTACTTCCAAGCGCAGCCGGGCAAACCCCCTCAGTGTTAACATCCTCACCATTGGCATGAGTACTGTACTTCTTAGTAACCGTGGGACGACCGGTGGTCAGATTTACACCGGTTGACCAATTGACCTTGGGATCAAACTTATCAGCTTTTAGTAACTCGCCAGTAATTCGGTCTAGAACATAAGCGAAACCATTCCTGTCAAAATGTACAAGAGCTTTTCTTGACTTATTGTTCACCTTAATATCTGCAAGAACCATTTCATTAACGCCATCGTAATCCCACTCGTCATGGGGGGTCATCTGATAGAACCATTTCGCCATGCCGGTATCAACATCACGAGCCATGATGGTCATCGACCACCGATTATCCCCCGGACGCTGTGAAGGATTCCAGGTACCCGGATTACCGGTACCATAGTACAAAAGATTTACATCAGGATCGTAAGAATACCATCCCCAAGTCGTGCCACCACCGAGCTTCCACTGTTCGCCCTCCCAGGTTCGAAGGCTTGAGTTCTTCCCGATTGGCTTCATCATATGGGTTGTCTTCCTGGGATCGACGAGCATTTCCTTGTCGGGTCCGGTGCTGTACGCTCTCCAAGCCCTCGAACCATCCTTGAGTTTGTAAGCAGTCAAATGCCCACGCACTCCGAACTCACCTCCCGATATCCCGGTGATAATCTTATCTTTTACGACAAGTGGTGCGTTGGTTGCGGTTTCACCTTTTTTCGGATCTCCGTTAACCACCTTCCAAACCACCTTCCCTGTTCGAGCGTCGAGGGCAACCAAGGTAGTATCAGCCTGCTGGAGCAATATCTTCCCGTCCCCATAAGCTAGACCACGATTGACTGTATCACAGCACATAACAGCAATCACAGATGGATCTTGTTTGGGCTCGTACATCCACCGCACGCTCTGATCCTCGAGATTGATCGCAAAAACTTTGTTGGGGAAAGCGGTATGTATATACATGGTATCCCCGAGAACCAGTGGGCCGCCTTCATGACCACGAAGAACTCCGGTAGAAAAGGTCCAGGCAACTTTCAAATTGGAAACATTCTGCCGGTTGATCTGGGCTAGTTCACTGAAACGGTTACCAGAATAGTTTCCACCCCACATCACCCATTCTTTTGGATTCTTTGAGCGCTTAACAAGCTCACTATTAGCTTGCCCGTCTTTAATGCCCAAAAGCATAGCAGCAGCGACTGCTACAATAACCATTATGCGCGTTCTCTTTTCCTTCTTCATAAAATTATCTCCTTAGTATAAAAATCAGGCACTCGCCTGAGGTCCTCATGGATACTTATGGAAAGTATCCAAAAAACGAGTTCAGCGATACTAAGGGACCCTACTAATAGGGAAATAGTCGCCGATGAGGTCATCAACCAAGAAAAGTAATCGCCCATGAGATCATCAACCATAGTTTTTCCCTGTGTTTACCTCCTTTGCAGTTCTCCGCTACCAGCAAAAGCACAAGAAAGTGGAACTCGTTTGGCATCGGTCACGTCGTCCGTTGCTGAAATAAGTGACATTATTGTAGTCACGGGCACCCACATACAAACTCAGGGAAGACTGTTGCCGTCCCCGATACTAAGCCTCGGCTCTCACGAACCCTTGTTTCGAGGGCGGAGTGATCTCATGGATGTGGTCTCTCAGCTGCCCGCGCTCGCGGACTCGATCAACTCTGCTCAAACGGTAGAACAGATCGAGATCGAAGGAGACGCGGACGGTGGTTCAAGTTTGGGCGTAGCAACATTGAACCTACGAAATTTGGGAACAAAACGTACGCTGGTACTGATCGACGGACGTCGACATGTTGGCGGACGGGCCGGTGATACCGCTGTTGATATCAATACAATTCCCATAACTATGATCGACCGGGTTGAAATACTCACCGGCGGCGCCTCAGCGATCTACGGGGCTGACGCTGTTTCTGGAGTTGTCAATTTCATCACTAAAAAATATTTTGAAGGCTTTGATTTCCGCGTTCAAGGAACTACGAGCGGCAACGGACACAGAAACGGGCTCCAATTATCAGCTTTGATGGGAGGGACCTTCGCCAACAAAAAAGGAAGCGCAATGGTGGCCATCGAGTATCGTCATCAATCGATGCTCTCTTGTCATGACAGCCCATTCTGTCGGGGCTTTGGCGTCTCCACTCCGGGCAGAAACCCGGCCGCTATCAATAACCCAGACGCAGCTCCTCTCGCCTTCATCCCCAATCAACGAGAAGCTTCATCAAGCCCTCTCGGTCGTTTTGGCGTGGACTTCGACGGTGATGGCCTCGCGGATACCTCCGCTCCATCCGGCTTTGTGTTCGACGTCGACAACAACGGCGTAGTGGATGTTGGTCAGACTCCGCTGGGTCAAGAAGGTTTTGGGGATTGGGTAGTGGATCAAGGAAGCATCCGGCTGTTCGAACCCGGTCAGCTTGGCGGTGATGATGGAGATGACGGCGACGACGATGACAACGCCGGTTTCGTAAATCAGGTTGGTGGAGACGGAACCCCACTATCTCCCTATGACTTCGAGAGCCTCGGGCCGAAACGAGACAGCGTTGTTGTCAACGCACTCATGCGTTACCAGCTGACGGATGAACTACAACTATACAGCGATACTAAGGTCGCTTTGACCCAAACCGAAGCAGTCGGAGGAGCGCTTGCAACCATTGAGGGGCTATCACTTGCCACCGATAACCCCTATATCCCCGAGCAACTGCGATCCAGTTTGGCCTCTGTATTCGCCGAAGATCCGGCTTTAGCCGATACAACCTCCCTGATCATGAACCGCTCCTTCATCGACCTCGGACAGAACCGTACTCACAATGAACGGGTCACGCTTCGACTCGTCGCCGGCGCTGTTGCCAAACTTGGCGAAACCATACGCGTAGACGCATCCTACAACTATGGGCGTACTTCCGAGGAAATCGTCTTCGAAAACCGAATCATTCAAGATCGCCTACTGGCGGCGATAGACGTGGTTACAGATCAAAACGGTGCGCCGGCCTGCCGCTCATCCGTGATCGGTTCACAAGCCAGTTCACGTTTTTTGAGCTTTTCACCAGACGATGGAACCTGCCACCCGCTGAACCTATTTGGCTTCGGCGCACCAGCACCAGCAGCCATCAACTTCGTTACCCAGGACGTAGCCCAAACCTCCGTTGTCGACCAGCAGGTCGCCAACCTAAGCCTCACCGCCGATTCATCCGAGTTTGACTTTTCGCTGCCGGGAGGCGGCGCCATTGCTATAGCCGTAGGTGGTGAATACCGAAAGGAATCGAGTCGCCTCCAGCCGGATGCCTTAGGTGTCAACGGCCTTCGCATCGACGACGGAACCATTACCACCGGCCTCGAAGGCTCTTACGATGTGTGGGAGCTCTTTGGTGAGCTATCGATACCACTCGTACAGCATATGCCCGCGCTAGAGCAGCTCACCCTAAGTACGGCGGCCCGTTTTGCAGAATACTCGACGGTAGGCGCAAACCTCAGCTGGCAGCTTGGCGGGGTTTGGAAACCCACCGCCGACGTTCTCGTCCGGGCTGGCTATTCCGTGGCCGTACGAGCTCCCAACATCGGTGAACTCTTCCAAGCCTCAACACAGAACGTATTCCGTCGTTTCGACCCCTGTGACCAAGCGGTTATAGCCGCATTGAGCCAGGGAGGTAGCGGCGATGACGACGATGCCCCCGTAGATCCGGAAGTGCGACGAGCCAACTGCGCCGCTGACGGTGTACCGGAGGACTATACCCAGACCAGCCAACGCATATCGGGTGAGCGAGCTGGTAACCCAAACCTACGCGAAGAAACCGCATACACCTGGACCTTGGGCTTGCTCACTACTCCGCGATTCATTCCCGGGCTTCGGATGATGGTGGACTACTTCGACATTGAGCTGAACGATACTATCGACCGGCCAAGCTTGCAGGATATCCTTAATAATTGCTACGATAGCCCCTCTGGGCTTGATGACCGGTTTTGCTCGCAGTTCTCCCGAAACCGAAATCCTGACTCTCCCAATTTTCTGGCCGTTGAGAACGCCCGGGTCACCCAGCTAAATCTATCCAGAACAACGGTCGCGGGTATCGATTTCGATATAAGCTACACCCTAAATTTGCGTCAACTGAGCGCCCTCGATTTAGGATTAATTAACCTCCGTCTGTTCGGTACCCACCTATTTTGGTTAGATGCGTATCCCAACCCAGATGATCCCGACTTCTTAAATGATGAGTTATTTGAGGTACGTCGACCCCAACTACTAATGAACGCAAGCCTGCAATGGCTGTGGTCTGACCTAACGATTGGCTATAACCTTAATATGATGTCCGATCAGATCGTCGACGTTCGTATCGAGGACGAGGAACTTTTCGACGATGCATTTGCCGGCGAAACGTTCGTACAAGACATCTCAGTCCAGTACGCACTTAACGAAAACTTCCTTGTCTATGGAGGCATCAACAACCTCTCCAACGTGTCGCCCTTCAAAACATTAACCGCCTTTCCGGTCAGCCCGGCAGGTCGTCTCTACTTTTTAGGGATACGCGGACAACTATAAAAAATCTATCTTGGCTAGTGTATGTTCGCATATACTTCTCAACCTCATCCTTGAATTTAAGGGCCGGCTCACCTGATTCAGGTCTGATGAGCCCCCTCGTCTGTGCACCCAGTCGCGTTCAAACCAGCCACCGCTAAATATTACTCTGTGACACCCTCCGGTATGGACTTGCTCAGCATATAGCTAAGACCACTTGAATTGATTCTAGAAGAACCAACAAGGGGTCGCGCAGCGGGGCATAGACCCGCGGAGAAGCAGCAACTTGGGTTCAACCCAAGTTGTTTCTTCTATATAGTCATCGTACAGTGAAAACTTTATGCTGATATGTTGATCGCTATCAGATGTTATCAAGCGCAAGCTCTAGCAGCCGGTTGATTTAGCCCAGTGTGTAGCTATCGAGCCCGGCTTTTCGTGAAATGCTCTGACGACGAGACGAGCCTACCTGGCGGTACGCGACCGAGGAGAGACTTTTCGTGGTCAGGACCTTTCACGGAAATACCGGCCGATAGATGCGTGCAGGGCTAGATCAACCGGCTGCTAGGCCATGTCTTTGCCCTCCCGCTGCGGAGGTGACGCCGTATCCCACGTGTGTGAGGGGTCGGCCACAGAGGAAGGGTACGGGAGTAACGGGCCGAGAGGCGCGAAAGGACGGCGAAGCCACCGACCCCTCACACACGCAGACAACACGTCAGAACACGGCCCGGAGGTTAAGCACACGCCCTATAGGAGACTGAGAGGTCCTTCATAAAACACGTCACCGCTGACCACCAAATTTTCAGCCAAATCAGCGACAAGTCGTTAGCCTCGCCCCATTTTCGAGACCAGTCTAGCAGCGGGTGAAAGAGGAGCCTAGTTTTACTCAAGGTCGTGCGTATCAAATTGCCAACCGGGGGATGAAAACTTCACCCAGCAGTCAAATATCTCAACCAGCAGGACCCTGCTCCGCATCGTCTTGATGGATTCCATTCGCACAAAACTCTGACAAAACATCCTTATAAGAAACCTACACATCCAGGGAGACGCTCGTGATCTTATGCATATGCCTCAAACCGAGAATGCGCATTATAACAAGTCCCAAGATGTGGATCCTCGTTCCGGATAGTCCGCACCAATCTAGGGCGTGTCTTTACGCTCCGGCTCCGGAGATGACGTCGTAGCCCGCGTTTGTGGAGGGGCGGCTACGGAGGGAGGCGACTGGATGTACCCGGCCGAGGGGCCCGAAAGGTGGCACAACTACCGACCTTCACAAACGCAAGAAACAAGTAAGAACGCGGTCCGAAGCTTAAAAACACGCCCTAGCAGCCGGTTGATTTAGCCCAGTGTGTAGCTATCGAGCCGGCTTTTCGTGAAACGCTCTGACGACGAGGCGAGCGTACCAGGCGGTACGCTCCCGAGGAGAGACTTTTCGTGGTCAGGACATTTCACGGAAAGACCCGCCGACAGATGCGTGCAGGGCTAGATCGACCGGCTGCTAGGTAAACCAGCACGCGTGTGGATAGCTAAGATAGTATCGAGGTATTGTTGAGAAATTTGACTCCGTGACCGTGTCGTAAGCTAGAGCGTGTCTTCAAACTCCGGCTGCGGAGCTGACGCCGTTCGAAGACACGCTCTAGTGATTCCGTCCTCCTTCGAGTCCCAATATTAAGTCTAAACGGGCACTTTTCAATAGTTTCTTGCCCGCTTTAGATACACGCCCAACAGAACACAGTAGAAATCTTCCTCCTATAAAAGACGACCATTACTCACTCATGAGCACACTTTATCTTCCTAGATTCGTAATCGAGATATCTTAAAACTATTTAGGCACACATATATGAGCTGAAATAAATTATCAGCTAAGGGCTCTCCCGTAAAAAGACATGGTTGCTTTCGACAATGCCGATGGTGTTAGAAAAATTTATCCCAGGCAAACACGTATGCTCATTTTGTTCATATTTCATATACTTACGAATTCACATGCTGATATTGTAGCAAAATAAACACAAATTAATTCCTCAAAAGACCTAGCTGAGTTGACAAATTCTTCTTAAGAAGAATCTATTGCCCGCAGCCTATAACCAGATATCTAAAGACAGCGGATAACTATAACTACAATCTTTAACACTAACTCATGTGCTTAGTGTTGAATCGAACGTATTAGGTATCTCGCAGGCTGTTGAAAAAAATTTCGTGATTAGCAGAAGGTATTTGCGTGAACTTTTTGGACAAAGACGGACTCACTCGGAGGATAAGACCGATGCGGGCCTACGTGATCCATCTAGCCACGCAGAGCCTGAGAGGCACGGACTTTTTCTCAACAGCCTGCCAGTGTCTTTGTTCTGCAGAAAATAGTGTAGTGACCCTGACTTGAGATTGAAGTTATAAGCCTTATCCGAAGCTCTATTAGGTGAAAAGTAAATGATTTAGCATCTTTAACGTGCGGCAAGACGGCAGTAAGCTTCCTGCTTTCAAAGGAGTATACGCACGAGTTGTTATCTACGCGTCATAAGACGTGCTTGGGAGTCAGAGTGAA
>JAHQVK010000216.1 GCA_019634385.1 Myxococcales bacterium
ATATAGGCAGAAGCCAGACCAGACCTTCGACGAGATTCTTCGGTATGGGGAGGATCTCGAATCTCCCCATCAGAGTTTGAGTCTGATTGTGGAGACATACCGCTGCGCTCAAAACCCCGGGCGCCATCTCTTCTTATCGAAGATGCTGTGCCGTCAGAAGCTCATTTATCCCCATCATCGTCTATGAGGCCCCACAGTTTTAGGGGTGGCCCATCGATGGAGCTTGATAGCGCTGAGATGCGCATTGAAGGATTTTCGTCTCAGTCTATGGCCCGAGCTGAAAAGCTCTCAACCGGGATCACGGTCTCGTGGCCGGTTGCTTTCTTTGTGAGTGTCTCATTGTTTTTTAGTGGTTTGGTCCTTGGTTATGTGGCTGGCATGGTGCAGTTACTTAAAGACTTCCTCTCGTATTAGAGGCTCTTCGAGGATGCCGGCGGGAAGGGACTCTTTGGGTGGTATTCTGCGCTGAGGTCCAAAAGATGACCCCGCGGGACCGTACGTATATAGGACCCCGGACATTCAGCCGAATTAGGGATGACTCACAGACCTTATCCGAGGTTAATGACCCCCAACCTAACGGTTTACCTTTTGTGGTCGATAGACAAGGTATATGAAGGATCGACGCGCGGCAGAGCGTCATAAGCTTATGATGTACCTCAAGGTGCATCACCAGGTGACGAACGAGCTTGTAGGGCATGTTGTGGATCTATCAACCGGGGGACTCATGCTCGTTGCCGGGGAGCCATTCCAGCCAAAATCTTACCACCAGCTGAAAGTTGTGCTGCCACTTGATGAGGATCAAGAACGTACGATGGACGTGGATGTTGAATGTTGTTGGTGTGGCCCAGATGTAAATGATGCCTACTATGACGCTGGATTTCGATTTCTGAGCCTTTGTCCCAGTCTTAATGAAATGATTTCAGACGTGGTTGAGGACCTGGGGTTTATGGTCGTCTAAGTGTGTTAGACCATAATTATGGATCGGCTACCGATCTGCGATATTTTACCTCAGATCACATCATCACTCCGTTCAAATTCAAGCTTAGTACTTTTGGCTCCTCCTGGTGCGGGTAAAACGACGGTTGTACCCGGGGCGTTGGTTGATGCGGGTCTGGTTGATGGCCAGCTTTGGGTGTTGGAGCCTCGTCGCTTAGCGGCTCGATTGGCCTCGCAGCGGGTGGCGTATGAACGTGGGGGTCGGCTTGGTGGAGAGGTAGGTTACCGAGTCCGGTTTGATAACCAAACTTCGGCTAGCTCGAAAATAGTCTACGTGACTGAAGGGGTTCTGACCCAACGACTGATTGGAGATCCTCTGCTAGAAGGACTTGGTGCGGTTGTTCTTGATGAGTTTCATGAACGCTCCATACATGCGGATCTGAATCTATCCATGCTCTACGAAGTTCAGCAGGTTCGCCCTGAGTTGCGAATTGTGGTTATGTCTGCGACGCTAGAGCCGGGTCCGGTATCCCTTTTTTTAGATGGTTGTCCCATTATTGAGAGCAAAGGGACATCTTTCCCGGTGACTATTCACTACGCGGAGCGACCCGATGTTCGGGCCATTGAAGAGCGAGTGGCCTCGACCATCAAACGGGCTCTTCGGAATCCGGAGGCCAAGGGAGATATACTCACTTTTCTGCCGGGAGCTGGGGCTATTCGCCGGACTCAACATCTTTTAGGAAACGATTTGGCGAGAGTGGCGGTAGTCAAGCGCCTACATGGTGACATGGAGGCTGAAGCACAAGATGGTGTTGTTCGAGCTCGGAAGCTCGCGGAACAAAGGAGGGTCATCTTGTCGACAAATATCGCAGAGTCCTCACTTACCATTCCCGGAGTGGATGTTGTGGTAGATAGTGGTCTATCTAAACTGGTGAGCTACGATGCGAACGCGGGTCTAGATCATCTCGAAGTTCGTAAGATATCCGTGTTCTCTGCGGAGCAGAGAGCTGGTCGTGCGGGTCGGTCCGGGCCCGGTCAAGTATATAGGGTATGGACGCTAGCGGAGCACAAACTGCTGCTCGCTTCTGAGTCGCCAGAAATTACCCGTCTTGATCTATGCCAAACGGTTCTTCAAATCTGCGCCTGGTCCGGTCGCTCCCCGAGAGAGTTTAATTGGTTTGAAGCTCCGCCGACGGGAAGGCTTCGAGCTGCGGTAGCATTGCTTCGGTTACTCGGAGCACTACCCGCTGATGAACAAGATTTTAGGCTGACTCCCTTAGGGGAAATGCTGCGGGATTTGCCTGTGCATCCACGACTGGGAAAGGTACTGCTGACTAGCATGGCCTACAACCAGTTAGAGCGCGGCAGCAAGCTAGCGGCACTGATTTGTGAGAGAGATATATTGGTCGACCAGCACGTGCTCCGAGACACGGTAGGGCCATCTGATCTCTTGGATAGGCTTGAGCGTTTGGATGATGTTCAGCGGGGCTATGATCCACAAGCACGGGGTGTAGATTCTCAGCGGAGCAGGGTTGTGCTCCGTTTGGCCAAGCAGTTGACTGCTATTGCCAATAGGATGCCCTTGCTGCCAGTGGAGCCAGAACCTTCAGCGGAAAACGCGTTGTTGCGCTCCATTTTAGCTGGCTTTCCAGATCGGGTTGGAAAGTTGCTCGGGGAAGGGCTAGTGCAACTAGCTTCTGGTGGGCGAGCCAGACTTGCACCGACGAGTGTAGTGAAGGATGGGGAGTTTTTGGTTGCGGTTCAGATCGAAGGACAAGGTTCTGCAAAAATCCCGTTCATTCGTATGGCGAGTTCGCTGGATGTGGTTTGGCTGCGTGCGCTGGGCCATGGGGTAAAGGAGGATACTGAGGCTCGTTATCTTAAGCACAAAGATAGGGTTGAAGGGGTACGCACTAGTAAATTTGGGTTGATCGATCTATCTGTCCGAGCTTGCGACGTGGATACTAACATGATTAGCGCGGCATTGGAGAAAGCGGCGTATTCTGCGATAGATCAAGCGATACCTCTCACCGACGAACTTATGAATTTTTTTTGGAAGTGTAGGCTTATTCATATGCATATGCCGGAGCTTCAGCTGGAGTCTATCGAGCCCGATCAGAGAATACATTTGGTGCCCCAGTTAGTCGTTGGCCGTAGCTCCCTTGCCGAAGTTCAGAAGACAGACATTCGTCGACTTCTTTTGGAGCGTTGGCCGCAAATTCGGGGACGATTTGATCAACTGGTGCCGGATAATATTTCGGTGCCTAGTGGCCGCCGCATTCAGCTTAAGTATCGCCCTGAGGGCCCACCCGTCGTTTCCGTCCGCCTTCAAGAAGTCTTTGGGCTCCAAAAGACACCTACGGTGTTGGACGGTAAGGTATCGGTGCTGATGGAGCTCTTGGCTCCTAATCATCGACCGGTACAGGTTACTCAAGACCTAGAGAGCTTTTGGGCAAACACATACTACGAAGTTCGCAAAGAGCTTCGACGGCGATATCCAAAACACCAATGGCCTGAAAGACCCGAGGACGGCGTCCCCAGTCACCGCACCCGACCTCGTTCACGAGAGCGATAAACCAAACTTTATAGTATACCATTCGCCAATGGCGGACCCCAACGATCATCTTGTTTGGCTTGATATGGAAATGACAGGCCTCGATCCAGAAACTGATGTGCCCCTGCAGATTGCATTGGTTGTGACCGACGGAAACCTGATGGAGCTTGATGCGATTGAGATCACTATCTGGCAGTCGGACGCCGTTCTCTTGCAGATGCAGCCCTTTGTACGGAGGATGCATGAAGAGAATGGTCTGACTAAAGCGGTTCGAAAGTCCGAGATCAGTACTGCGGAGGCTGAAAAGAAGATACTCGCGGTCTTAGCACGATGGTTGAAGCCTGGAGACGGAATCCTTGCTGGTAATTCCATTCATCAGGATCGCCGATTCTTGCAGCGCTACTTTCCCGCTATCCATGGTTATCTTCATTACCGGATGGTTGATGTCTCGACACTCAAGGAGCTTGCTCGGCGTTGGTATGGTACCGAAGCTTTGGCTACGAAGGCGACCAGTGAGCATACGGCTTTATCCGACGTTCGCGGTTCCATACAGGAACTGACTCATTTCCGAAAAAAAATCTTCGTTGAGAAGTTGTAAATATACCACTAGTCAAAGACTACGGGTGCCCATGCCCACACCGGCGCTGCGTGTGGTGGCTGAGTGAGCCACAGACTCAAAAGCTCTTGAGTGAGAATAGTTGCTGATGGTGATGGGGCCGTAAATAGTTTAAGAAAATCTGCAGGGCTTACTGCGCCTTCGGTCCGGGCTGGTTGGGGTCGCCGCTGGAATTTTTTTGATCTGACAACAATAGGTCGGGGAGCGAGCTGCTCTCCTGAAACGAGGCTTCGGGCTCTCTCTATGGCCTCTTGGATGCCGCCCAATCCATCGAGTAAGCCAGCATCATGGGCATCCTGCCCGATCCAGACTCTCCCTTGAGCCACGTCATGGGCTGCATCTCGAGTGATGTTTCGGGCTTCAGCGACCCGCTCTAGAAAAGTCTCATACATAATCTCCACTTCTTGTTGAGCGTGAGCACGCCTCGTCTCATCAAAGCCCATCCAAGGATTGTACATGTCCGCATTGGGTAGATTTTTGATGACGTCTTGGCCAATGCCTAGACGTTCGGACAACGTTCGCCAGGTTGGGACAACAGAAAAGACGCCGATGCTCCCGGTGATAGTGAGTGGTGAACCAACTATGGCTCTCGCACCACAAGCGACATAGTAGCCACCGCTAGCAGCTACATCGGATAGGTAAGCAATAACCGGCTTTTCGTGATTGAGACGCTTAATGGCAGACCATATTGCGTCACTAGCGGTAACACTTCCACCTCTAGAGTTTATGACCAGGACCACCGCGGCGATATTCTGATCCTCGAGTGAAGCTCGTAGGTCCGCCACCACTCTATGTTCAACTGCCAGCTCCGCATTTCCGAAATTCTGCGGGGGGCCCTCGTCCAAGATGTTGCCTACAATTTTTACGATACCAATTTGGCGCCGACGGGGCTCAAATGGATTGCTCAGGGTACGAATTTGAAGATACCGACTCGCCGGTAGTGGCGCTTTAGAACTGGTGTTTTCGCCACTCGAGGGTGTGGCCTGAGCAAGGTCCTCGTCGTGAGCTAAGCCATCGATCCATTCTAGTTGCTTGGCCCGAATGCCGACCATCGGCGCCGATTCGAGGAGCGAACGGGCTCTAGAGCCGTCCATACGCCCGGTGACCTGCATAGCTTCGATCAAAAAGTGATCGAGGGTGTCTACGATGGCTTTCGTTTGTTCGTGGTCAGCTGAGCTTCGGGTAGTTCGCGTGAATTGGTCCGGAGCTGACTTATAGCGACCCGCAGAGGCTACCTCTGCGGTAAAGCCGGCCCGGTTCAGCAGAGCTTTAAAGTAAAGTCCCGGAGCGGCGGTCCCACCAGCTGCGATCGTAGCGGTGGGAGGCATGAGTAGGCGATCAGCAGCACTGGCAATGAGCATCTCTCGGTTGCCAGCGACTCGCTCGATGTGGAGGACCACGTATTTGCCTCCGTCTCGAAGGCGAAGAAGTGCTTGGCGGACAGCATCTGCGCTTGCCCACCCTCCAGTGACCGGGCCTAGTCGGACGAGAACGCCTTTTGCGTGGGTATCTGCTACGAGTTCATCAACGAGCTGATGGAGCCGATCAAGAACCACTCGTCGGGGTTCTTTCTGTTGAAGAAGACGTCGGCGCAGAAGTTCTTGAATCACTTCATCCCGTCGGAATTCGGTGATCTCCCCAGCAATGGTGAGCTCCACCCACCCTCGTCCGTACAGTGCGCGTCGACGGGCCAGATTGCGCAGCGGCCAAAGTAGCGCGGCGAAAGCGGCCAATAGCGTGAATTGCAACCATCCGACGGTTTTTCCGAGAATCTTCACTGTTTGAATCCTTCTTTGTTTCTGCCTGGTCTGCCAAGCGATGGACTAAATTATCAGCCCTTGTCATGCGTATAGCGGTGTCGCTATCCAAGTTGTGCCTCTTGGCGTGGTTGTTGTTTACTGCCAGCTGCAAGCCCCCTTCACCAACATTTTGGGTCAGCCAACGGGCAATGGCTCGAATGTCTTCAAATGAGCTCTACAATCTAGGCCATGATACCCTCCGGGCCGGCTATTTTGCTGATTGTGAGCAAGTCATGGGCTATGTTGTGGCGCGTAAGCGAATGAACCAGGCGCTTACCAACTTGGCTTATTGCCAGTATGCCCAGGGGCCAGACCATTGGGGCAAAGCCATAGGTAACTACGATCAAGCGATATCCCTTGCACCCGAGGCTCTCAAACCGAGATTGGGCCGGGCTATGGTCTTTCACGGAATGTCCCGAGGAGAAGCACTGGCGACAGAGTTAGCGTGGCTGAGAACACACTATCCGGAGAAGACCGGTCTGTTTCTGGCTGAGATTAACCGAGGCCAGCTGTCTGAGGATTGTACCATGTGTAATATTGATGCGTTGACGTATGGTAAGCTACCTACGCATGAGCAGGGGCCTACAGGCATTATGGGTGACTAGCTAGGGCGTGCCTTTACCTTCTGGCTGTGGAGAGGACGCCGTAGCCCGTGTGTGTCGGCCCCAGAGGGCGGTGAAAGAACCTATCGCTTTTTGGGGCGAAAGGCTTTGATGAGATTGTCGTCGGTAGTAAGGAAAGGTCCGCCGATCAGATCGATACAGTACGGCACCGCAGGCATCACCGCGTTGAGGCATTCTTCAATCGACTTTGGTTTCCCAGGGAGATTGATAATCAAACTTTGTGAGCGAATGACCGCGGTTTGCCTCGATAAAATAGCAGTGGGTACGTAGGCGAGAGACACCTGACGCATCAATTCTCCGAAGCCGGGCATGAGCTTGTGGGCCACGGCTTCGGTAGCTTCGGGCGTGACATCGCGGGGAGCGGGGCCGGTCCCCCCGGTCGTAACAACGAGACAGCAAATTTCGTTATCCACAAGCTCACACAAGGTGTTTTTGATCACTGCTTTCTCATCTGGAACTACCCTCGTTACCGCCCTCCACCGGGATGTGAGCACTCGGGCGAGATAAGCCTGAATGGCCGGCCCTCCAAGATCTTCATATTCGCCGCGGCTGGCGCGGTCGGAAACGGTGACTATGCCAATGGCGATATCTTGCTCCATGCGATCGCTCATCCCAAATTGCCCGAGCTGATTCAACTGCCGGATGAGCGCAATTTGCTTTCTGGGCCAAAGGTCTGACGCCGATCTGGTAGGTGTATACTCCCAGTTTCAATGGCTCAGCCGATTGCCATTCGTATGATCCCTGGACGGGCGGGTGGACGCAAGAATCAAGAGCCGCTGCTAGCCCCGAGTCATTACATCCGAAACCTTGCTCGTGCGGCAGAATCATTGGACGTTACGCTTCTTGAAGATACTGCGCTCGAAGCTGGAAACGAGTTGAAGAGTGGGGCATTACTCGACCGAGCGACGTTGGAACGACTGGCTTCCCAATGTGCTCGAGGTCGGCTGGCACCTCGTTGTAGTGTGGGGCAGTCGCTGCATCGCTCACAACTAGCGGAGCGGGTGCGGAACATGCTGAAACGGCAATCTGACGTTCGCCAAATGCACGAGAGAAGTGGCTTTGGGCCTCCATGGGATGAGATCGAAAGGCAAGTTGAGGTTCCAGCAAATATCGGCTCGTTGTTGTCGGTGATATCCTCGGTGCGTCCTGCACTGTTTTCTCAAGGTATTATGGGCGGTTACCTTGCGGCTATGCTCGCCTGGGAGATGAGAATGTCCGTGGCGGATCGGGTGACAGCATTTCTTGCTGGGCTGGTTCGTGACGTGGGCATGCTGTACGCCGACCTTCGTATTCTTGATGATCCCACGGACAAGCATTTTGATGGAGACGCTTGGACTGCAGTGCAGACTCATGTGGTTGTTGGTGCCCGTATTGTTGGTATCGCTGGTATGCCGAGCGCAGTGAAAAATGCGGTGCTGTGTCACCACGAACGGGTGGATAGTACCGGATATCCAAGAGCGCTTTGGGGAGGCGATCTTCCTATTATTGGTCAGCTGGTTGGCTTCGCTGATATTGTGTCGACACTGCGAATAAAGCGCTTCTTCGGTTCAGGTCGAAATTTGCGGGATACAATGACTATCCTGCAGCTCAACATGGATAGTTTCGATAGCCGTATCGGGAAGGCATTCACGGAGATTTTGGGTAGGTGCGGACTAAACTCAACCTCATTTTGTCCCCATGATCGTGAAACTATGCTCAAACTCATCAAGCGACGAGCCGGTGTTATTCGCAGTTCGATGCTTCAACTACAAGAAGTTACGGGAGACCGTCGAGCCAAGAATAGGTCTCCACAAGGTCATACATTACGAGGTTCGGTTGAGCGAACCTTGGCCAATCTCATGGCCTCCGGGCATAGTGACACCGATTTTGTGTGGTGGCTGGGTCTGGTAGCTGCAGGGAAAGAGCGGGCTGATATGCATCAACTGGCCGAAATAGATCTTCAGCAGGAAGAGTTACTTTGGCAGTTGCGTCGGGTTCGCCAAGAGTTGTTTAAAGTGGTACCGAGCCTGAACTATAAGAGCAATGACCTGGTATGAAACAGATTTTGGGCGTGTCTTTACGCTCCGGCGGGGGAGCTGACGCCGTACAGTAGAAATCACTTGGGTAGAACACAAGTTCCTGCTTCTACGCGGGGCTATGTCTCGTTGCGCGACCACTTGTTGATTCTTACAGAATCAATTCAAGTGGTCTTTGCTGTATTCCGCGTTTGTGAGGGTTCGGGCCCGGAGGGTAAAGACACCCCCTAGCAGCCTGTTGATTTAGCCCAGTGTGTAGCTATCGAGCCAGGCTTTTCGTGAAACGTTCTGACGACGAGGCGAGCGTACCTGGCGGTACGCGACCGAGGAGAGACTTCTTGTGGTCAGGATGTTTCACGGAAAGAC
>JAHQVK010000217.1 GCA_019634385.1 Myxococcales bacterium
ATCGGAAAAGTGAGTTAGGCGCTTCGCGGGTCCTTTTCCCGTGGAAGGTCTGGACCGGCTTCGCCTTTCATCGGTTGCCTACGCCCGGTATGCGCCCTCTTCATCCGGAGCCTTCCACGGAAAAGATACTTCGCGGATCACCCATCCCACTTCTCCCATGGCCTGCTAAGTCTGTGGATTTCGCCCACAACCTTAGACCCGCCTGGGAACGCACAAGCCCTCATCAAGAGGGCCTCTGAGTAACTTACAGCACGGGGCACTTTGCCCCCTTCGACGGCACACCCACTACGACGGCACACCCCCTTCGACGGCACACCCACTAAGTAGTGAATTTATTGGGTAGTCTCAACAAAATGAACCAAGCCCTAGAAAAGTATTCGTTTCTCTCGATATTCTTGACCACCAATAAGGATGGAGTTGAGCGGGCATATGCTGGAAAAACCCTAGTAGAGTCTATAGCTTGCGCGAGTAAAACACCTGAGCCCCGTAGTAGCTGAAGTACACGCCCCAGACCCACATATCGGGTATGGAGCCTTGCGAAGCTACGAATCACAAAAAGTCGCGCGAACTATTGTGGTCGGCCAACCCGCTCAACTGGATCCGGGCGCCTCTCCGACCAAGCAGAGAGATGTTCTCGCCCGTGCATGCTCCTCAGAAATAGTTTCTTCGCTAAGGTTTTAAGCTAGCTCAGTCCACGAGCTCGCTTTAACTGAGACACGATTCGCTCGTACTCTATATCCCAGTCAGGTGTGCCTTCTCGAAGGTTTTTCAATCGACTGCGAGCCTCGCGGTCGATCTCCTCATCAATACCCAGATACTTTCGCATGGTATCTGTTATTTTTTTTCGCATCTCGTGGTCTTCAGCAAAAACTTCTTCCACATTGCGCGAATGCATCAATGCTTCAAGCATCTGACCAATCACATACTCTGCTCCGTCTTCACCGGTCTTGTGATGACGGGCCTCTGCTAGTCCTTTCTTTACCTGAGCAAACCGCTCAGCGGACAAACCTTTTCGGGTGAGCGCATCCCTAGTCTCCTGATTGAGTCGATCTTCTGCGTTGCAGTACTCAACAAGGATTGCGGCAACGTCAAGTTCCGCTTCCTCGAGTTTTTGGTCGTCGATCTCAACGTCACCATCACCTCGAAGCTTGGCAATGATTTCTTTCGACATCTTGGGGATAATTCTGCGGTACAGACGCATCGTTCCTCTGCCTCGCCGGCGCCGTCCTGGCCTAAAGGTTCGCGGCGGCGGAGTCAACCAGAAGGGAGCTCATACGACCTATCTTTTTTGAGTGGCTCGAATCCTGCTTTCGTCATCTTCAGCCTCTTCCGGAGACTCGCTCAGGCTCTCTGGGGCCGTTCGCGAGTTTTGAAGTGCCTCATAAATCCGCACAGCGGCTGAGTGTCCAAGACCCTGCACCGCCTCCAATTCTTCAACGCTTGCCTCCTGAATCTTCTTTAAGCTCCCAAAATGACGCAGAAGAACCTTTTTCCTCTTCTCACCCACACCCGGAATGTCCTCGAGACTCGACCGCAATCGAGTTTGTCGTCGCAACTCTCGATGAAAAGTAATACCAAACCGATGAGCCTCATCTCGAATGCGAGCAAGAAGTAGAACCTCGGGCGAGCTCTGGGGTAAGATAATAGGCTCTTTTCTCCCCGGTACAAAGACGCGCTCAGGTGAGCGGACACTGCTCCCTTCCGCGTCCTGAGCCACAACCCGACTTTTCGCCAACGAGATGAGGTCTACCTGCTCCACTTTAAGGTCACGAAAAACCGCTCGAGCCACCTCCAACTGACCTTTACCACCGTCGATGACCACCAAGTCCGGCATAGTGCCCGCACTACACTCTTTGGCAAAACGCCTAGATAGAACCTCATACATACTCGCAAAGTCATCTTGGCCCGCGGTTCGACGCACTCGATACTTTCGATAAAGCTTTTTTGCTGGTGCAGCTCGTTCGAAGGTCACTTGAGCCCCAACAATAAGATGAGAACCGAGGTTCGATATGTCATAGCACTCGATCTTCAGTGGCAGTCGACTCAGACTCAGCCGACTCTGCAGGCCTTCTAAGGTCCGTTCAAGAGCGCCGGTCTTAAGACGCTGCTCATGGAAACCGTGCTCAGCGTTCTGCTGAGCCAAGTCTAGCAACTTCTTTCCATCTCCCCGCTGTGGTCTACGAATAGACACCTGGCTTCCCATCTCATCCAGAATAATCTCCGACAGCACAGAAGCGTCATCCAGTTCCAGAGGTACAAACAATTCGGGCACCCATGCAGACGGAGAAACCTCCATTGCCCGTTGCAAAATAAAACTAGAAACTATCTCTTGATCTTCGGCGGCCTGCGTCTCGAACAAGACGGTTCGAACGTTTTCAACCCGTCCGTCACGAACTTCCACTACGGATAAAGCCACATCCCTCGCTTCCCGGTAGAGCCCGATGACCTCAATATCGCGCAGCTGAGTGAGGGCAACTGTTTGCCTCTCCATCGTCTTCCTAACCGCTGATAGCTGGTCTCGATAGTGCCCGGCCCGCTCGTAAGCTTCATCCTTCGCCGCAGACCACATTCGGTTCTCCAGTCGTTGCACTAACGGCTCAGTTTTACCTTCCAGGAACATGAGTACGTCATCCACGTTCTCCTTGTAAGCCGCTTGGTCAACCTCCAATACGCAGGGGGCCGGGCATCGACCGATCTGGTACTCCAAACATGGTCGGCTGCGATTATACAGGACGCTATCTCTGCAGGTTCTCAGTTGAAAATGCCGATTGACCACCCTCAACATCTGACGAGCAGCACTCGCGGAGTGATAAGGTCCAAAGTACCGCGCGCCGTCCTTTTTGATCCGACGAATCACTTCCACCCGGGGCCATTGATGCTGAGTATCTATCCTGAGACACAAATACTGCTTGTCATCACGCCAGATGATATTGAATCGAGGCTCATGCCGACGAATCATTTCCCTTTCCAGGAGCAAAGCTTCTTTCTCGGAACGGGTTACGATCGTCTCTATATCCGACAAAATCCGGGAAAGCAGGCCGATAAAGGCTCGGTAGTCCGACGTTCCCTCCTGAAAATACTGACTTACTCGAGCCCTTAAGCTCTTGGCCTTTCCCACGTATATCACCGAGTCTTGCTGGTCTTTCATGACGTAGACCCCGGGGGATGCCGGTAACTTGCGCGAGAACACCAACCACTGAGGTCGGGTCCGTTTGGTAACTGTCATTACGGGCGAGGCCCTTGGCGCCGAGTACGACGTTGACCTCGGGGGTTTGCCGCCTTTTTGCGCCGTGGTAAGGAGTTAACCTCAGCTAGTGTCGGCGAAAGTCCAAGTTCGACCCCCTCCAGCATTCGGACTTGATCTCGAAGCTCAGCAGCCCGCTCAAACTGAAGTTCCGCCGCGGCCGCTTTCATTTCCTTTTTCAGATGCGCAAGGAGTTTAGGAAAATCCTCTTTTTCGTACCGTTTGCCCTCAAAATCGACAGAGGCTTCTTGATCCGGTGCCGACCTTAACTCACTCGTAAATCCGGCAACCTCTCGAAGATCCTGGATTTGTTTTTGAATAGTTTGAGGGCTGATATTATGAAGCTGGTTATACGCTTGCTGCTTCACCCGCCTGCGCTCCGTTTCATCCATGGCTGCCTTCATGGATGAAGTCACTCTATCCGCATACATTATGGCCCGGCCTTCGCGATTACGGGCCGCTCGTCCGATGGTCTGAATCAACGAGCGCTCCCCACGTAAAAACCCCTCCTTATCTGCATCCAAAATGGCAACCATAGAGACTTCGGGTATATCCAAACCTTCCCGTAGCAGGTTGATACCAATCAGCACATCAAAGACACCTTCTCTTAGCTCTCGAATGATATCGGCCCGCTCCAACGTGTCGATATCTGCATGAAGGTAACGAACCTTAACACCCAAATCCTGATAATACTCCGAAAGGTCCTCTGCCATACGCTTGGTTAAGGTCGTAACCAACACACGTTCATTCTTACGAACCCTAACCCGGACCTCTTCGAGCAAGTCATCCACTTGATGCCCCGCCGGGCGCACCTCGACAACCGGATCAAGAAGACCTGTGGGGCGAATGATTTGCTCTACAATTTCACCTTCAGTCTTGTCCAATTCATAGTTTGCAGGCGTTGCAGATACATATATCACCCGATGCACATGCGTTTCGAACTCTTCTAGTTTGAGGGGTCGATTGTCCATAGCTGAGGGCAAGCGAAAACCAAACTCTACTAGGGTCGATTTTCTGGCCCGGTCTCCCCGAAACATCGCCCCCACCTGGGGCATCATTTGATGACTCTCATCCACAACCAATAGATAGTTATCAGGAAAATAATCTAGTAGGGTGGGTGGAGCCTCACCAGGCTTACGGCCAGACAAATGTCTCGAGTAGTTTTCAATACCCTTGACCATTCCCACAGTCTCTAACATTTCCAAGTCATACTGGGTACGTTGCTCCAACCGCTGGCGCTCCACCAGTTTGTTTTCAGCCTCAAGCACCTGAACATGCTCACGGAGTTCTGCTTCGATCGACCGAATCGCTTTAGCTCTTCGGTCCGGAGGCGTTACATAGTGACTCGCGGGAAACATGCGAATTTTCTGAAGCTCCCGAATCACTTTGCCCCTTAGAGGATCAACCTCGCGAATGGCTTCAAGTTCGTCACCAAACCATTCGAGGCGCAGGGCTAGTTCCTCTTCATATACAGGAAAAACCTCAACCACGTCTCCACGCACCCGAAAGGTCCCGCGAGAAAAATCATAATCGTTACGTTCATACTGAAGTTCGACCAAGCGCCTGAGTACTGTATCGCGCTCAACTTCTTCACCAGGACGAAGCTCGAGAGTCATGTCCTGATAAACTTCGGCCGCGCCAATGCCATAGATACAAGAAACAGAGGCCACCACAAGCACATCATCTCGCTCCAGCAATGAGCGAGTTGCAGAGTGACGCATGCGATCGATCTGCTCATTGATGAGCGAGTCTTTCTCAATAAATGTATCTGTAGAGGGGACGTAGGCTTCCGGCTGGTAGTAGTCATAATAGCTGACAAAGTATTCAACCGCATTTTGTGGGAACAGAAGTTTGAACTCTCCATACAATTGTGCAGCCAGAGTCTTGTTGTGAACCAGAACTAGTGTGGGAGAGTTCAGTTGAGCGACAACGTTAGCAACCGTAAAGGTCTTACCCGTTCCGGTGGCCCCCAACAGCATTTGCTGTGACTTACCTTCAATGAAGCCAGTGACCAGCTTTTGGATCGCTGATGGTTGATCACCTTTTGGTTGATATGGACTGACTAGTTCAAAGTTCATCAAGAGTCTTTCGTAGGCGGGGCAGCCTAGAAACTTCTAGCGAATGAACTGGGTATAAGTCGAGGGCTGCATAAATGCTGAACCGCTTGTTGGCTAGCTGCTAGCTACGCTGGGCTTCTTAACTGCACTCTTCGGAGGCAACTACGGATATTATCCTAGTGCATGCTGTCAGAGAACCAAGGTAACGCCGATCGTTACCCATGGCTCACCCGAGACAGCATTATCCCCCCCTATGCTGTGACCTGAAATATATCGACGAACTCGTTTTCGACTTCGTTTTCCTTCATGTCCCGAGCAATGGAGAGCTCTTTCACGAGCAATGCTTTCGCGGTGTCTAACATCTTGCGCTCGCCGAAAGATAAATCCTTATCATTCTTCAATAAATACAGATCTCTGAGAACCTCTGCGATCTGCTTTGGATCTCCGGAATCAATCTTGTCTTTGTACTCTCGATACCTTCGATTCCAGGTCGTGCTTTCCACAGCAATCTTGTTTTCACGCAGAACCTCAAAGACCTCTTGAACCGCGGCGGGACTCATGATTTCTCTGAGGGCATTAGCGCCCGTCGGAATCATTACCTTCATCCCGTTGTCAAGCATCCGAAGAATGTAGAATTTGTGCGTTTCGCCTCCAACTTCCTTCTGCTCGATGTCGGTAACCTCGACGACGCCATGTGCAGGATACACAGCCTTGTCGCCGACTTGAAAAGGTAAACTCTCCATTCAAGCCTCCTAGAGCCAGCGTCTAAATAGACGAATAATGTATGCCGGCTTCACCAGCAGCAATGCGTCGCCTTTCTACCAGAGGTAGAAAATAGGAGACCTTTCGATAGTGAAACCTATGAGTGATCAGAACTTTTGATTGTCGATGATGGTCTGAACACATTTGCTTCCACCGAAGCACGCAGAAAGGTAGCACGCATCCGTGTGGAAAGCAAGCAATCTAACGCACACGGGTTGACTCTAAGCAGGAGAGTCGATAGCTTGGAAGGGGGTCCAACGTATTGGAATACCAACGTTTTTGATGCCCTTTTCCTCGCACTGTATCCAACCTGAGATACCCGCTAATTTCGCGGGGTTGATGTCTCCACATCAACGGACCAACAGCACACCTGGTGAAGTAATCGAGATATGAAAAGCGTCGATCCCTCTTCCGTCCAGGAGTGCGCCCATCATTTCCATGATCCACAGCCACTTGTAGATTCTGCCTGGTATAAGCCGTGGAATACGTATCCGCACATACACTACTAGCGAAACCCAGCGCGGATGCGAGCAGTTGGAACCAAAGATGGTCGTGGATTGTGTAGGAAAAAGAGACTCGGATCTTACATCGGACAGTTCATATCGTATTTGAGGATAAAACCTCGGGACTGTCCTTGCCACCAACCACCTGATTACGCCCCCCGTTTTTGGCCGTATACAAATTGGCATCCGAAGCAGCAATAAAGTCGTTGATTTCACGGTGTGGTCCCATCTCCTCCAACCCCAAAGATACTGTCACTGGAATCATCTGCTCTTCGTACTCAAAGGGGGTCGTTTCCACCATTCGCCGGATCTTCTCCGCGAAAATTCGAGCGCGACCGGACGGAGTCTCCGGCATAATCACCGCAAACTCCTCACCTCCATAGCGAGCAAACGCCTCCTCCTTACGAATGTGTCGGCTCACAAGATTTGCTAACTGCTTCAGTACAAAATCACCGGCAAGGTGCCCGTGTCCGTCGTTGATCCGTTTAAAGTGATCAATATCAAACAAAATCAACGACAACGGCCGCTCGTAGCGGGCACATCGGGCCATTTCCCGATCGAGAAACTCCTCGAAGTACCGCTTGTTATGAATCTGCGTCAGTCCATCAATGATGGTCATCCGGTAAATCTCTTCGTGAAAGAGTGACTCAATGTTTCCGCCCTGTAGAAATTTGAGGATCGCCCCCCCAATTTTCATGAGATCCCCGTTTCGTAATCGCTCAAACTCGACCTCACGGTCATTCACGTACGTACCATTGGTGGAATGGAGATCTTGAACGAAGAAACCGTCCTGTCTGGCCAACACTCGAGCATGCTTTCGAGAGACATTGTCCATATCCAGCATAATGTCGTTCTCAGGCCCCCGACCTATCGACGTCGCTTCTTCTTCCAGTTTGTACTGCTTCCCCAGGTCTGGGCCATAAATCGTAACGAGACAAGAATCGCTAGAGAACGTCTTATCGATGATACGGGAAACAGACGAGACGCGCGTCTCTTCTTCCTGTCCGGGGGCGTCGGAAAACTCCGTCACGGGTTGAGTTTATGCTGAGGTTCAGCCAGCCGGAAGTCCCGTATTTCGCCTATTTGGGTTCTTTGCTTACCGTTAGTCATCCACAGATACCGGAACGTCGGTCGAGTTAGCCTCGGCCGTACCCAATTTCGTCACTTCTCGTCGTAAATCATCAATTTCTGCAAGAGGATGGCGCGTCGGAACCGCCTCATTACGAGCATCGGATAGCGCCTCATTCGTCGCGCGCAATCGGTGACTCAAAACTTGCACAAAACTCCACAAAAGTTTTGAGCTCAGCACCGGCTCACTGCGCACAATTTGGTAGAAGGAGCTGCGCGTTAGGGACATTAGTCGAGTGTCTTTTGTGGCCTGCACCGAAGCGGATCGCGGCGAGCGATCCACTAGCGCCATTTCGCCAAAATGCACCCCTGGCTGGAGAGAGGTTAATGTTCGCCCCCCTTTGGTTACCCGAACCTCCCCGGACAAAATCACATAAAACTCTTCACCATTAGACCGCTCTTCAATGATCATCTCACCAGATCCAAAGGTCCTTTGCTCGGTCTGGTTGAGTACCTTCACGAGCTCTTTGTAGTTCAGATGCCTAAAGAGAGGTATTTTACGGAGAATATCTAACTTTTCGATGACATCCACCGCTGAGGGATCATCTGCATCCCCAGGGACCTTCATCATCACCACGGTGATATTGTCTTTACCCCCACGCGCATTGGCCAAGCTAACCAACCGCTTAGGCACTTCTTCCCCGTCAGCGGACAGCAAAATTTGGGCTAGTTCAGCATCACTCTCGATATACCCATGCATACCGTCGGAACAGGCCACAAGAACGTCACCCGGCAACACATCAAGCACTAGGGTATCCACCTGGACCGTTTCAGTAATACCAACCGCCCGAGTGATCACGTTTGAAAAGGGTGAGTTTTTTGCCTCTTCAACAGTAATTGCGCCCTTTTTTATCTGCTCCCAAAGGTACGAATGATCTTCTGACAACTGGTGGATCTGTTCCGCTCGGTGCAGATAAATACGTGAATCTCCTACATGGGCCATGAACGCTTTCTTATCAGCGATAAGAAGCATCGATAGGGTTGTCCCCATGCCGTGACGTTTTTTGTCACGTTGAGCCATATGGTAGATGGCACTGGAGGCAACGTTGATCGCCAGCTCCACTTCTCGCACCAACTGGGCTTCCAGATCCGGCGTAGGATTGGAGACATATTCCTCCAAAAGTGACCTTTTGGTCACTAGTTGCTCCTGAACGCAACGTAATCCATACGCACTGGCCACTTCACCAGCTGCGTGCCCCCCCATTCCATCGGCAACAGCATACAATCCCAGCTGCTCGTCGATCAGCCAACCATCTTCGTTATGTTTTCGAGCTCGACCCACATCAGTCAAAGCCCACGAATCTACGCGCATACCGCCCTCGTCCCGGAGCGCGGAAGCTACTCGGACCCAGGAGATGGGTCAACCGAACCTAAACTAAGTCCGAGAGAAACGGTGCCAAGATGGGATCGAGCTTTTTTCGGATTGTAGGAGAAATGTGCTCATGGGGGGTGATCAACGAACTCCGGAGCGCAGTAGAAGCAACTGGATCCAAAGCCTCTTTCGGACCTCTTGCATACGCTTCGATCACCCTCTTGGCCTTTTCCACGTTCGCCTGCAGCAGCTTTAACACTGCCTCCGTTTCCACGTGGTCTTCGTCTTCTTTCCACGAGTCGTAATCAGTGGCGAGAGCGATAGTAGCGTAAGAGATCTCCGCCTCACGCGCTAAGCGGGCCTCCGGCATATTGGTCATACCAATGACATCAACGCCCCAGCTTCGATACAATTTGGACTCCGCTCGGGTCGAAAACTGCGGACCCTCAATACAAATATACGTTCCACCACGGTGAGTCTTCACGCCCTCAAGCCCCCCCGCTACCTCAAACAATTTCTGCTGTAGAGGCAAACTGATCGGATCCGCCAGAGCCACATGCCCAACTATCCCCTCCCCAAGAAAGGTCATGTTTCGGTGACGAGTCCAATCGATAAATTGGTCAATCATCACCAAATCGCCGGGCGCTATGTTCTCTTTCATCGAACCTACCGCCGACACAGAGATGAGACGTTCACAACCTAACTTCTTAAAGCCCCAAATGTTTGCCCGAAAGTTGATTTCCGTGGGGAGCAAGCGATGACCTAAACCGTGTCGAGGCAAAAAAAACATAGGTGTTCCATGTAAGACACCTTGGATGTACGCATCAGACGGGTCACCATAGGGCGTTTCCATCTTCACTCTTTTGACGTCTTCCAGTCCATCCAGCTGATAGAGGCCACTGCCTCCGATAACACCTACCGCCATAAAATTATCTCCGCTACCATCGGACCGGTAATGCGTCAACGTAGGGGTGAATAGGCCCCTTCCGAGAACATTTTCGCTAAAAAGGGGCTCATACTAGCAGGCCATCGGAAAAGTGGGATGGGTGATCCGCGAAGTATCTTTTCCGTGCAACGCTCCGGATGAAGAGGGCGCATACCGGGCGTAGGCAACCGATGAAAGGCGATGCCGGTCCAGACGTTCCACGGAGAAAGGACCCGCGAAGCGCCTAACTCACTTTTCCGATGGCCTGCTAGGGCGTGTCATTATAGCAAAGACCCAAGAGGGCTCGCAGCGGGGCATTGCCCCGCGTAGAAGCAGGAACTTGGGTTCTAACCAAGTTGTTCCTGCTTCTTTACACTCCGGCTGCTTAGATGACGCCGTATCCCGGGTGGGTGAGAGTTCGTCCCCGGAGGGAGGAGACTGGATGTACCGGGCCAGGGGGCACAAAAGGGGGGCAAAGCCACAGACTAGGTAGGCCGCCTATGCAACCAGTGAATGGCAGAGCGGTCGAGATGTTCCATGGAAAGAACGCCCGAGGATTGATTGCTCAGCCAGATCAACCGGCGGGTAAATAGAGAGTACAACTATCTACGCATTGTAGAGCCAAACGACGAGGCCGCCTCTCCGGGTGCAGCTATTTAGGGCCGAGTGCTCGCCGTTTCAGCCTGCAGCACTGGTTGGTCGCCTTCCTCGTGCTCTGTGTCGGTGGCGCCCTCGCCCTCACCGGACTCGGAGCTTGCGGCAGCCGGCCCGGCCGTCGGCAGCAACACAA
>JAHQVK010000218.1 GCA_019634385.1 Myxococcales bacterium
CAGGCTTTTCGTGAAACGTTCTGACGACGAGGCGAGCGTACCTGGCGGTACGCGACCGAGGAGAGACTTCTTGTGGTCAGGACGTTTCACGGAAAGACCGGCCGATAGATGCGTGCAGGGCTAGATCAACAGGCTGCTAGCTAGAGTTCATGAACCTTGAGGTGTCATCACCATTGGGTACGTCAGGATGGTCTGCAGGGAGTTGGCACAGGGAGCGTATGATGGTGCGCTCTGAGACCATACAATATATTTTGGCCTTGCACACCATAGGTTGTGTGTAAAAAAATCTCTAATCATAATCAGTTCAAGAACTTATTTAGTCTCTTGATAGTATATTAATGATCTTCCTAGCCATGTCAGCGGTCAGAAGCATGTCCGGCTGGCCAGAAAATAGACTGTTGTATAGTGGGATATAATGAGACATTTTTCGAGTGATTTCACCTTGGTTTTTGAGGGTGGTGAGAACTGACGAACCATCAAATACATATCCAGCCACTGCCGTATGGTCTAACCAGAATTCAACACCGCTACTCATCTTTATTGTTGTTTTTTTACTGCTAGCAATAGCATGCCAACTTGCACACAAAAATGCTGTGCCAACCATTCCACTATGCTCAAAAGTAAAAGAACAGGATGAAGAAGACTTAGTTTTATCAAAAAATTTGATATGCGTTATTTGCGATAAATCTATCCAACGGGACAAAATGCTTAATTGGTTTGGACCGGAATCAATCCAGCTCGAGGTGAGAGAAGAAACCGCACTGTCTATATTTGCAATATACGGGTCATAAAAAACTGAACTGATATTGATTGGGAGCCCCCATTCTGGATATTTAGCCATTAACTGAGTTGCCCATAGAACCTCTGGGGAAAAGCTAAAGTGATGGGCAACAAATACTCGGCGAGCGAATTGTAGCTCTGGCTTTAGTGTGAAAAGCCGGTCCATAATATAAGAGTTTTCTGCAAGAGGCTTTTCAACCAGAATCTGTGATGCATTAGATATACTCAAGACCTGATTCAAAACTTCTTCGTGAGTATGGGTAGGAGTAGATATAACCACTAGCTGTGGTTGGTGATCATCAAAAGCCTTTTCTGTCGATGTGTAAAATGGTTCACAGCACTCAGTGGTAAACTTTTCTCCGACTTTCGAGTTTTGATCTACACCAAACAATATTGATATGTTTGGATATGTCTTAAGGACATCAATATGTACTTTGGAGATCTCCCCTAAACCGATTAGCCCTACTCCTATCTGATGTTTTATCATTCTTCTATTATCTTTCTCCATCGTTTGAGGGTTTCATTGGCGCCATCTATCCAGTCTATGGTCGGCAGCCCAAAAGATGCTTCATCTTTTTCTAGCCAAACATTAGCTATGGAGACCCAGCATGTATTGCCGCCTGATGCTCTCGTTCGTTGAAGTAAATTTTGAAGGAGTGCCTGTGCGCTCTTGTAATTCTCCTGAATCACCTCGACAAGGATTTCCGCCACATCAGCCAAATTATGGCCCCCAGTATAATGGATTTCGTCTGCGAGCTCACGAGTGTCTTGAATAGACATTCTGCCCTCATTATACTTGCCTGTTAATATAGACAATACCGATTTCGCCGCTCGCAGCTTTACCTTTTCCACGGGATTAGGCACAAGGTCTTCCAATTCCCAAGCAACCTTGGCCGCTTTCTCAACAACTTCTACATCTCCGAGCCAGCAGGCCGTTTGAGCAACATTAACCAGAGCCTTGGTCTCCGCTGCTACCAACCCTTTCTCGGCCGCGAGTGTTGCGGCCTGCTCATAGTACCTAATTGCCTCACTAAATTTAGCATTTACACGAAATATATGCCCCAAGAGACGTAAACGTTCCCCTTCCGCAGCATCATCATTGAGAACCAATCGGCGAAGAGCATCGAGGGCGGAGGTATATCTTGCTTGAAGATAATCGAAGTCACATAGCCAGTACCGTGCAGTCGTATCAAAATTACTACCAATGAGGCCCATATAGATTTCGGAAGCCCTAGAGTACTCTCCGGTGTTTCGAAGAGCATGCGCTAAATGTAGGCGAATTAGCTGCCAAACCTCTGAGTTTGGGGTTGCGGTTCGTGCGGCTTCCTCAAGGACGTCCACTGCATCTTTGGCTTGCCCCGTTCGCCGTAGATACACGCCCTCAAGTGCTGCACTAAGACTTCTGAAGGGTAAAGTACCTGGGATATCAAAAAGCAATCGACCAAAATTTTTCCATTGGCCAGCTTCAACCAAAAACTGACTTACTCTGACTAACCAGCTATCATAAACTTTATAATTGCCAGCCAGCTTAAAGCCCATCTCTAATAGCTGTTCGTTTATTAGATAGTCATTTTGATCTTTTGCTCTTCGCCCAACCTCCTCCAAAAGATACTGTGCTACCTCAGTTTTTTTGACACCCGACCAATCATCGTCACTCGAAATCTCCAACTCATTGATTGCTGCTCGTAGAGTCAAATGTAGACTATAAGTAAGATCGCAGCTATCATCCCTCTGTAACATGGGACGTTTGAGGAATCGAGCAATCGCACCAGCAGGGCACTTTGGGCATCCCGCTTGCAACAACGCTTCATCGAACCGGTCAACCAGGGCTGCCGTTCGTGCTAAACGCCGTTCGTGTGGAGATAAGTCACTGAATACCCGTGCCGCAACGCTTACGAATGGCTCACCATAGTCATCAGGGCTGAGAGGCTCGTTGCGTGCTAGTTGTGCGGCACATTGGGAGACGGACAAGTCTAGATACAAGGGTAGACCTCTTGCCCCGGATATGATTTTTTTTCGTACTTCACTGGGAATGGCCGATTCGCCTGCCTTTATGAGAGCCGTTGATAGGTATGCTTCCGCATCTTCGTCAGATAAATACCCTACCAAATGTTGACGAGGCTCCATCGACTTATTGTCGGAATGCAGGTTCGGCCACCGCATCTGGCCAATGAAGTCCAGTTCTCCTCTCGTCGGTGATTCAGCCCAATCAATTCTATTGCGGCCGGTGATGACAAACAGCATATTTGGCATTAGATATATGCAGCGCTGTATAAATTGCTCTGTAGTCGTTATTTGTTTGCCGAGTGCCTCAAAGGTATCAATAAAAATACATACTTCGACTTTTTTATCAGTTCTCTTGGTATATTTTTCGAGATCCCAAGCCAGTAGATATGGGAAGAATGAAAGTGTTTCGTGAAGAGGATTCGCTTCAATGAGCTCCTGAAATAGCTCGCACTCTCGCAGCAAATTACCGTTGCGTACATTGTCTCGTACTAGTCTATAGAGCCCCATACCCGCTTTGTGAGCGAAGCTAGGCAATCCACCAAGGGTAGCGGAGGTAAAGAACTCCACGCTAGCAAGCATTTGTTCGGCCAATCCGACACTCTTAGCGACCTGACGAACGACTGGGGTCCTATTTACAAACTCATGAATTTGATCCCCGGGGTGGGCTCGAGCCCAGTATGCAGCTAGGGCGAGGTCGAATGCGTACCAGTGCCCACCGAGTGCGCCAAGACCAGCCCGTAGTCGAAGGATGAAGTTTTCAATATTGGCGATGCCAGGGTGAGCAAGATCCATACGCACTGCAATGGTCTGCTTTGTCTTGTCCTTCGTACCTTGCAGGAGGTGACGGCGTTCAAGTTCTAATGATAACGTCGTTTTGCCGACACCACCTACCCCATAGTACGATAAGACGTTTCTTCTTCCCTTAGTACGATCACCAACAGGTGATAGCTCTGATGTCTTTAGCTCGTCTTGTAAATTTTGTACAGAAATCTGGAATGCAGTCAGTTCATCTATTCTATTTGTGAAGATTTGTTGTGCATTTATAGATGAGTTCATACCTCCCATAAATGCCGCTCTTAAGTTCACCTGAGTCAATTTCGCTTCTCCATCCACGAAGGGAAAATCGTATGGAAGCAAATCTAGCATAAGTTCGAGGAGCAACCACTTGCTCTGAGAAAAATAAAATATGAATGCTTGAGTGCAGCGAGAGACATGAAGGTATAAAATTCGAATTGATCGGCTGAGTAAATGCGGATATTCTATCCTGTAATGTTTAGCAGTTAGCTGTATAATTAATTGCTAGGCATATCCTGAGCAAAGCAAATACTGTCTGGCTGTTGCTCACCGCATGGCGGCTTCGCGCAAGGCTCTACGTAAGCAGCGTTATAGCAGAAAGAACTTGGGTTGAACTCAAGTTCCTGCTTCTACACGGGTCTATGCTCCGCTGTGTGACCCTTTGTTGATTCTTCCAGAATCCATTCAAGTGGTATTTGCTGTATTTCCGCAAAGACTTTCAACACGCATGCGACCTACGACTCGTAGGCACGTAGAATATCGGGGTCCTTAAGGTTCTCCCCCCCCCCAGGGCCATGCCCTTAACTTTGGTCTCGACTTGGGCCTTAACGCCCATCAACCATAGGTATCTTGGCGCTGCCATAGAAGACCCTACGGGCCATGCAGAGGGCTGGCCCTGGGGGGCTAGTTCATCGACGCGCAGAACACGGGGGCCGCCGCTCGCTACGGTGACGCCCCGGTGTTCCGGGAATCGTTTATTGGGGTCCATATTTCTCGAGGTCCTTAGTGCGCCTGCAAGAATACTCCCCCGGAGGGCTAAGAAGAGCAGGCTAGGGCGTCCCGGCCGGTGCGGATGCGCCGGTAAGGTGGCGACCGGGAGAGATTGGTTCAGGGGCCGAGGGGACCGCTCTTGCTCTACGGTGATAGAGAAGCTTCAGAAAGTGGTTGGTATCCCATGGGTTGGTCTATCTTTTGCGCATTCCCTCACTGAAAAACAACAGCTGTGTGACCCGAGGCCAAGCCGGGATTACTTCTGCTACATTACATACGGTCTTGGCTCGTTGCTACCGCCTTGGCGGTCAGATGTGGGATATAAGTTAGTACGCGGTCCGGAGTTTGAAGGCACGGCCTAGTCATGGTCGCCAGTAGATAACTTGCTAGCTCGAGTACCGTGCGAGTGAACCCAGTCTCGTACGATAGCAGAAGTTGACACCATCCCGCTCATTCCATCCCTCAAGTCCCGAGACATGCTATAGGCTGAATAGCGCTTTGCACTTTGGTGGTTAAGTATATGTGCAGGTTGTGGATTATTGACTCTATAGGACAGGTACGTACAAAGACCGAGACGATATTGGGGAGGCCTGTACGAAACGGATTGGCGAGTCTTACCGGCCGACGGTTACAGAAGTGGTTGCTGCCGGGGGTGGTTCTGTTACGAACGATACCATTTTGGATGCCTAGAAGAGATACAAGGCTATATATAGAGGCCGGCGGCTGTTGCGGATTGTGCTATGGCCCAGGAAAAGCGAGGACGAGACTACCTACTGTGTGAGTCACCTCACCTAGAGAGTCGGTCCCAGGATATCTGGGAGGCGCTTGAGAAGGCGGGGAGTGAGCAAGTCCATCCGTTGCTAGCCATGGTTGATATCTGTCACCCAACGCCACTGAAGCTGCCGGTGTCTGCCAGCAACTTAAATATATTTTCTGCGGTTCGACATGATCACTTGGCCTCTATCAGCCTGTTGACCTAGCTCTGCACACATCTATCGGCCGGTCTTTCCGTGAAACGTCCTGACCACGAACAGTCTCCCCTCGGTCGCGTACCGCCAGGTACGCTCGCCTCGTCGTCAGAGCGTTTCACGAAAAGCCGGGCTCGATAGCTACACACCGGGCTAAATCAACAGACTGTTAGGGCGTGTGCTCCAGCTGATACATCACTTTCGTGAGTATGCATCAAAGGACTCAGGGGAGAAGTACTATTGGGCCTCTGAAATGTTATGGCAGATGGAGGTCTCGAGTTGGCGGCATTTGGCCACTCTTCTTTCTCCTCCATA
>JAHQVK010000219.1 GCA_019634385.1 Myxococcales bacterium
CTTCCACGGAAAAAAGACCCGCGAAGCGACTAACTCACTTTTCCGATGGCCTGCTAGGGCGTGGTCTTATAACTGGTACTTTGCATTAATTTCACACCGACCGCACCGCAGATATCACGTGTATTGAACCCGAGTTCCTACTCCGACGCTCGACTGGGCCTCGCCACGCGTGCATTTGAGCCGAGCTAGGGCGTGTCTTTACACTCCGGCTGCGGAGATGACGCCGTAGCCCGAGGGTGGGAGGGGTCGGCCACGGAGCCACAGGGTTCTCGATGTACCCGGCCGGTGCAGTTCGCCGTAAAGACCCGTTCTGGCAGGCCAGGGAAAAGATACATTCGAACGAGGATGGGGCGTACTGAGAGCGACGATCCCTAATCCCTAAGTTCGGATGTTTCACACGGAATGATCGATTGAAGTACGTGACCTCTTTTAAGCAGACTACTAAAACTCGCCAACCCCGCCCACAGCTAGGACGGGATTAGCTCAGGCTTCACTCGTTGCTCTTGTCCATCAAGAGCTAGCTCTCCTCACTTTGATTCTCCATTCGGGCTTTGCGAATGCGCTTCTTCTTTTGCCGATGCTTGATCTTTCGTTTCATCGCCATGCGCTTATGCTTACTCTTTGAAGGCATCGATCATTCTCCTGTATTAAATTGCGGTATCCATTATCCACCGAGATGGTGCTCGGCGACGAATGCGAACCAGTTGTAGTAGTTCTTTCAGAAGGTCTTCCACTGAAGGTGAGACCGCCGGCTTTGCAGAACGAGCCGCTGTTAGCGGTTCGTTCTGCTGATGAAGCTTTGCCTCTATTTGTTGAGCCAGCTGTTGTATTCGCCCATTTGAGGGGTATTTGGCCGCAGCCATCTTGAGAAACTTAAGGCCGTCCTTAAGCCGTCCTGACTTGATATAAGCATGGGCGTATCGCAACGGTTCTTGAAGCATCTTAGTGTGTACTTCAATCTGACGCGCAAGAAGTTGCTCGATCTGCTCAATGCGCTGCCGCAAACGGGAATCTTGAGGTCGACGCAGCTCGAGATCCGTTAGTGCATCATGAGCACCTTGTAGATCTCCTGCTCGTAGCCTCTTAAGCGCTTCTCGTTCTAGCTCTACTTCTTGGGCCAATAGAACCATAGTATTACGGTCCTATCGACGGCAGAACAAGAGTGGTCCCCAAGTTATTCATCCATCTGGACCCAACTCACCGAGCATGATTGCCTATAAGCTGAAATGAAAGGCGACCTCCGACCGGAAGAAGCCATGGCCGCAGCCATCCGGCGACGGGAGATCTCTCCATCTCCTCTGACGAATGCTTACCGGGTGATCAACGGACCCGGAGACAACGCTCCCCCGGGTCTAACCATTGATCGCTATGCCAACTGGTTCATCATTAGCGCCCGCTCTTCGCTCGACAGACATGTTATAGACTCATGGATCCGAATAGTCAGGGAGACCTTCCAGCCCGATGGGCTGATTTATAAAACCATTGAACCCAAGGCAGGCAACAGCCACTCAACTGCGATCTTCGGATCAAATCAACCGATAGTGTTGATCGAAGAAGGAGATGCTCGATTCGAGTGTCGACTCAATGATGGTCCCCAAACCGGTTTGTTTCTCGACCACAGGCACACCCGATGGTTCGCCAGGCAATTCGCTGACGGTGTAGAGGTTCTCAACCTTTTCGCCTACACTGGGAGCTTTTCCGTTCACACCGCACTTGCAGGCGCCCAAAGAGTCACCAGTGTAGACGTCTCTCAGAAAGCCCTACAATGGGGGCGGCGTAACATGCAGTACAGCGGCCTCAACCCTGATGCTCACCGATGGTTTGCAGACGACGTCCAGGATCATCTACGGCGTCCACGTCGGTCGTACGGTCTGGTAGTCCTCGATCCCCCGGTCTTTGGCCACGGTAAGCGCCCTTTTTCCCTGCAGCGCGACCTCCCTCAGCTCGTTCTTGGTGCTATCGAGCAACTTCATGACAAAGGTATACTCATCATCTCAACCCATCATCTCAACTTTCAACACCAACACCTGCACCAAATACTAACGCGGCAAACCAAGGAACTTGGGCTCCACATGAGTGAAATACGTCGACTCGGATTACCACCATGGGACCATCCCGTCCCTTCCGACACATACCTCAGCACCGATCCGAATGATCGCGGGCAGTATCTACATACAATTGTAGTGCAAATACACCGAAAATAGCGCGCTTTAGCTCTTGGGTAACGAACTCGGCCAAAGGATAGTTTCAATGCAACCATTCCAAATACTTATGCTTGGCATAGCATTCTTCACCCTCAGCGGATGTGAACAAACACCATTATCTCCTGAGCAACTAATGCTAAACCTCAGTCAATATTACGGTAAGACAGTGAGCGTTCAGGCCAAGCTATCATCCAGACTGCGCTGTCGACTGGAGACAGCAACCGGCGAATGGATGACTTATTGTGGGGAATGCCAAATATGCCGAGGACCGTGGGTCATCATGGCTGATGCAAACACAAGAGTAGATGAGACGAGCACCGAGAGCAATCCGTACATGCTTATCTCCGGTTCATGGAAAGGCCGCCCAGCTCAATGTGAAGGACCTCTCAATAGAATTAAATGCTACCCCTTCGAAGAAGGCCAGACGTACGTTATCAATGGTCTGCTGGAGCGCGCTACCCCTCCTAGACTCTATATCAAAGGCTTCCGTGAAGTCCCTCAGGATAAAAAATAAGCGAACCAATCGTAGGTCATCCTTATCAATAAGAAGGCGCAAAGTAACTGTGCGCCAAGTAGAACCATCATAGCGCCATGACCATTATGCATATAATCGCTATGGCATTGCTTGCCATAACAAACCACACCAGTTAGATACATAGGGTCACCTCAAGAATCTCTAGCGAGAGCTTCCACTCTGTAAATCCCGCAGGACCAACCGTGCCACAGCCTTTAGTGTTTCTAGAACGCCTACCCCAGTAGTCGCCACCGCTTCAAACTCCGGCCGCTGCCACGCATTGAGAATGCGTGAAAGATCTCCTACGGGGGCAATATCTGGCAAGTCTCGCTTGTTATATTGCATGATAATAGGTATGCGATCGACTGGGTACTGATACTCTTGCAGATCGGACTTCAAGTTGTCTAATGAGGCTTGGTTTGCCTCCATCCGACAAGCTTGACTATCGGCAACAAAAACGATGCCATCAACGTCCTTAAGGATCAGCTTGCGACTTTCATAGTAAAAAACCTGCCCTGGTACGGTGTATAGATAAAAACGAGCCTTGAAACCACGGATTTCGCCTAATGGAAGGGGTAGAAAATCAAAGTATAGCGTACGCTCCGTTTGGGTCGCTAGCTTTATCATCTTACCCCGGATCTGCTCAGGGGTATTGTTATAAATGTACTCTACATTGGTCGTTTTTCCCCCTAGACCCGGTCCGTAGTATACAATTTTACAGTTAATCTCGCGGTTAGAATAGTTGATAAAAGACAACTGTGATGCCCCCCGACTCATCCCCTAAATCGAGAACAAGTTGTCGATGTCCTCGTCAGTAATCTCGGCCAATGGAGAAGGACGCTTCCGACTTCGTTCAGTCAGCTCCTGGAAGATCAGCCCTAGTTCTTCGGATCGCTTCCTCACCCTAAGACGAACAAGCCCTAAGCTTGAACGACTGTCAAAGATGACCACTAGAATGACCCGACTCTCCACAATAGAAATATGAATATGGTCTCGGACACCCTCATGGAACAGCGTCGAGAATTCTTTCTCGCCCACAAGTCGAGCTAAACCACCGGCAGCAGCGATCTCTCCTGCTACGAGCGACGCCAATGAGGTGCTATCAAAGCGCGAGGTATCTCCCGCGGACGCAATGAGTTGCCCGTTTTTGTCGATAAGAAAGACTACACGAGCTTGCGCATCTTGGCATAGGCGCTCACATAATTCGAGAACCTGCCGGTGCTCTTCCTGATACATTACGAGCTGCACGGCCATCGCGAACGTAGACTATCACGCGTTTATCACTTTGGCGCCCGCGTCAGAACGCTAAAAACGGCCTCTGGCCACCAAGGAACTGCGATGCCTCAAAGCCGACTTGGTCAATAATGAGCCTTCTCCGCCAATCCTGGTGAGATCGCATGAAATGAATGAGGCCTGCGTGTGGTCCGCCAGACTTTAGTCCTTTGTAGCGAATGACGTGGTCCAATGGTACTCACTAGGCTCACAGAAGCTGTATGTAACCGTAAAAATTATAAAATTCCAGCACGCGCATCCATAGCGCCTCATTGATTTTGTTCACATCAAGAAAGGCCGTCTGAATCCATCTTACTGGGCTAGGACAGCCATGGGATCAATCGGACTCTACAGAGTCCGGTCACTAAGCTGCCAAGTCAATATATTTACGGGCAATGTGCCGCAGGATGAGTGACCACCTCGTTACAACCTAAACTTTCCCGAAACGACGTAAGAAGCCCTGGGAAGCGGGTTGATCTTTTAATGGAACCGGAACAAGCCTACGTGTGTGGCGTCTTCCCATATTAACGCGGAGGCCCTACGTGCACAACTCCTCGGTTGGTATCGAAAACATGCCCGGGACCTTCCCTGGAGACAATACCGCACGCCCTACCCTATTTGGGTGTCGGAAATTATGCTACAACAAACCAGGGTAGATACGGTTGTCCCTTTTTTTGAGCGCTTCTTGGCCCGCTGGCCGACCGTACACGATTTGGCTACAGCCGACCCTGAAGAAGTCCGAGCACTCTGGAGCGGCCTTGGATACTATCGACGTGCTCAAAGTATGTTAAAATCAGCCAAGATCATTCACGAGGAGCACAATGGCGAATTCCCCTCTGATATCGAAATTCTCGGGAAGCTTCCAGGCTTTGGTCCCTACACACGCGGGGCGGTAGCTTCGATCGCCTTTGATAAGGCCGTGCCCGCGGTTGATGGCAATGTTATGCGGGTGCTCGCTCGAGTAGCGGCGGTGGAGGGTGATGTTAGGAAAGGCGTAGCTAACCGTAACATATGGGCTTTGGCCGCAGAGCTCGCGGTAGGCGAAGCTCCCGGTGATTTTAACCAAAGCCTGATCGAACTGGGCGCGCTTATTTGTCGAAAAGCAGCCCAATGTGAGCGTTGTCCAATAAACAGTCACTGCCATGCCTACCGTTTGCAGAAAGTAGATCAGTTTCCCTACGTAGCTAAACGGTTGCCTCCCAAAGTTGAGTATTGGACAGCGCTTCTACTCCACGATGATCAGCAATTGGTGCTGCAGTCCCGGCCTGATCGCGGGCGCTTTGCCAACATGTGGTGCCCGATTCTATTGGAGGGTCACTTAGACGTTCCAAGCGCTCAAAAAGCAGCGACAGCACTCGGGATAAGCCTGACCGACCCTCGTCTAAGACCTACTGTTACCCATATACTTACCCACAGACGTCTGGAAACCACTCTGTACACTTGCGCGTTACCTAAAGAGCTGCCATCGGGGGCGCGGCTTATATCCTTCAGTGAACTTGGTTCCCTTGGTTTGCCCCGTTTTACCTGTAAGCTGATTGAAGCGGGGCTCCCCGGTCACCTCGTCCCCAGCAATTTACCCGGTCGCATCGCTTCCACCGGCTCAACTATCCGCCAGCCTTTTTTTCCGTTCGAGCATCAGGAGCCCAATGAATGACGCAACCGAACTTTCCGGGTTACGAACTCAAATGTCCTGTGCGGGAAAGCCAAAGCGGCATCGAATGGCTCGCGCATCGGAAGCTCGACGGACAACCGGTAGCAATCCAACAATCTCGACCCACACACACTCAGGCCTCTCGCCTAAACACCGCCCGGCCATGGCTAGAAACCCAGGTGTCCACCTTGTCCGACGCGCAGCCTCCCGGTGTTCCGGCGGTGTACGGAGTCGTAGATACCGTTGATCCTCTGCTATTTGGCCTCGTTTCCGCGCACGTGGAGGGTTCAACACTGCGGAATGTTCTCCGCGAGGTTTCACTCACCCCCCCTGGCCGCCTTGAGAGTCTTCTCCTTGTATTCGAACAAGCTGCCGCAACCCTCTCTGCCTTGCATAATCGCGGTTTGGCTCACGGCCACCTCACCATGGATCGGATTCTACTAGGGGATGGACCTCATCGCGGCAAAGTTTACATTCTGGATCTGTGTTGGGCTCGCGCAGGATTGGCGGACACCAATAAGGAAGAGCACGCTCCCGAAATCGCCCTTACCAATGCCCATATTCGCCCTGGGAGCGATCAGTGGGCCTTAGCCTATATACTTAAAAGTGCCTTGGGGAAGGTCCCAAACGCGTCTGTATTGCTTGGGAAAGCACTATCCCGGGGTTTGGAGCGCTCTCTACATCGTACCCTAGCAGCGCGCTTTCCACGAATCGATCAACTTGGCCAAATCATCAGTGGGGCACGGACGGAGCTCGCGGCGGATCCTACCCCCTCCATCCCACAAAACGACAGTGAAACCCTTCTCGATAGCCTGCGGATCGCAGTCCTCCCACCTAGACTTGCCCAACCAGAGCCAGATCAGGGCGTCGAGGTTCCACGGAAACCTTCTAAACCCTCCTCACCGAGGGAGAGCCACCCCTCGGAAGAAGCTACAGTGCCCAGCCTCTCCGCGACCTACGTACCTCAGCAAGTGCACCTAGTACCTCAGCAAGTGCACCTAGGTACCCATAAAGTCCACCGTATCCCCCTCACCTCTGAGAGAGTCGCGTCTCAGCCTAATGTCGAAAACACCATCCCATATGGCGTAGAAACACCCGCTTCGGTCGCAAACAAAAGCCCAAGCAAGTCGAAATTCTGGACCATCGTCAGGCCTTTGACCATGGCCTGTGTGCTGGGATTGGGTCTCGTCATCCAGCCAGAGCCATTCACTCGGTGGCTTAGGCTCACCACCGGCATGATTTCCACCGCCACTCCTTCCCTGCCGTTGGCCCCAACTCAGTTTTCGACCAACAACCAATCTCCAGGAGATAACGAGCCTCCCATCCGCTTAACCGAGACCAATCGGGATCCAGCGTCAGCAGCAGCCACCTCAACACTCCGTGATAACCCGGCAAGTGCAGCAAACATAGGCCAGGCTAAAAACTCAGCGTCCGCTCGTTCGAACCGATCAAGGCGTAGGACCCTCCGCAGTAATTCCCGGGCCCAATCAACCCTACTGACTCAGAGCTCTGAGCGACTGATGAGCACAGAACCAGGGGAAACCAAAATACGAAGCCGGGCGCTGAGAATGAGTATCTCCCCTGAGCTAGCTCGTTCTTCGCCTACCGAGTCCTACACTGGATCAAATTATAGGTGTGGCCAGAACTCTCCCTACTTGTGTCGGTGGCAGGCAAAGAAAGCGCTAGGAAGAGCCAACCTAAAACAGGCGCGTATGTTTTTCGAAAAAGCGTGCGATGCGAATGATGCAAAATCATGCTCAGATCTCGCGGATATGTGGTTCAACGGCGAAGGTGGGCCGGTCCGACTCCGGACAGCACGCGCTTTTTTGCATCGTGCCTGTATGCTCGGCCACTCTCCAAGTTGCACTTCTCGTTGAACGGTGCTTGACGCCTCGCACTCTACCAACTAGACCCCGGCGCAGGGTCTTTAGCTCAGTTGGCAGAGCAGGGGATTTTTAATCCCAAGGTCGTGGGTTCGACCCCCACAGGACCCATTCAACCGATATGCGAGAGAGTCAGCGAATCCTATAGAGGAGTAGCCGCTTGAGGCTGGATATCAATATCGGTCGTATGATTCGCTGCAGTATGTAAGGGCTCAGCCGAGCGTTCTCATGTCGGCCTTATGAGATTCTCCATCGATTTCCGCTGTCAGTGCGTAATTTTTTTGTCCCTGGTGCCATGTGGTGTCGGTTTGGCAAAGCCTCCGGTAGAGGATGAATCTCGGCAAGAGGTCATCAAAACCCAGACTCGATTATCCAACTTCGTTCGGCATGGCGCCTCTGAGGATAGCTTCCCTTGGGCATTAGCCCACGGTCTCATGGCCTTCGGTAAAGACTTTCAGACCGATGCTCGTCGCCCCGCCATTGAGGCGGTGATGGACCACTTACAAACCAGCACCATCGATGGCCGCCTCGTATATAAATTTAGAGCCAACACTCCAGCCGGACTTCAAGTTGAACCTCATCCTCAACTCATCCTGGCCACCCTCATTGAGGTCGGCATCTCGCCAAGTACTGTTCTCCAAACACCCAACGGGTCCTCCGTTTCCATCCGTCGACTCATATCCGACGCAGAACGGCTTTTTAGATCCCCGCGGACATTCTCCGAGTGGTTCGACTACCCGTGGGCTGCCACCCTCTTTCTTAGAACAAAATCTCGCACACAACAGCTGAAGACCTTCAATGAAACCATTCCAATGACGACTTTTGCTCAAAGGGGACTCGAACAGTTAGTCCGAGAGCAAGCGTTCCTTGGCGAGTGGATGGACCAGAAAGCACCACATTTGGTGCAAAAACAACGACAAGGTATTTATCGCCACGCGTGCGGTGGTCTTCATTTTATCCAAGCTGGCCTTCACTGCAGTGCTTTCTTAGGTGATGAAACATCACTAAATCAGGCCCACCGACAGATCGATATATTGAGATTCCGTTGGCACGCAGAGCGAGTTCTATATCGCAATGCACTTCGCGAAAATCCCTCGTTTACCTCGTTGATTCTCATTCAACAGCTCAAATTTTACGGGCATATTTTAGAAACCTTGGTCGTAGCAAAGCGCCTAAGCCTCTTTCGATCCTTACCGACCATCTCAAAATTTTTTCGCGAGGTTGCCGCGGATCTCGCGCATACAGTCCGTCAACTAGCACCACTGTATGCCTCTCTCCCTAGTATTCGCAAAAGCCAGCCAAGACTATACAACGACCTTATTGGCGACGGATGCCACGCTATCAAAGCTCTTAAAGATGGACTCCAGCTATTTTATGCCCCAAGTCCGCCGCCTTAACATGGAGCCCTGCGGAGGATGATATGACGAGTAAGCGTAAGATTCGAGTAGTTGCCGCTCAAATAGAGCAGGGAGGCCGGTACCTTATTACGCAACGTAAACCCACGAGCTCCCTCCCGCTGCTCTGGGAGTTTCCTGGTGGTCGAGTTGAAAACAACGAAACCGACCAAGAGGCCTTGGCTCGAGAGCTTCGCGAAGAGATGAGCATCGAGGTTGATGTTGGCGATGCAGCCGTAGCCGTCAACCATGAATATGACGCTTACATTATCGATTTTCGGGTGTACTACTGTCGTTTACTCACCGATCCTCGGGAAATTGGAACGGTAGGTGTCCATGACTACCGCTGGGTAGCGCCCCACGAGCTCGACGATTACGAATTTCCCGGGGCAGACCAAGCAACCGTTGATGCACTACTTAACGACTAAAGCACTGATCGGGCTTGAGTTGTCTAGCAGGCCATCGGAAAAGTGAGTTAGGCGCTTCGCGGGTCTTTTTTCCGTGGAACGTCTGGACCGGCTTCGCCTTTCATCGGTTGCATACGCCCGGTATGCGCCCTCTTCATCCAAAGCGTTCCACGGAAAAGATACTTCGCGGATCACCCATCCCACTTTTCCGATGGCCTGCTAGGGCGTATCTTCAGCCTCCGGACCGCGTTCTGGCTTGTTTCCTGCATTTATGAGGGGTCAGTGGCTGCGCCACCCTTTCGGGCCCCTCATAAACACGGGATACGCGGTGTCAGCCCCCCAGCCGGAGGTTAAAGACATGCCCTAGCTATGTAGATTATCAATACGTGCGAACTTCAGTGGGCCTCGTCCCAGTTCTTGCCGATATGCGCGTTAGCTACCAACGGAACTCTCAGGGGATATACTCGCTGCATCGCCACTTTCACCTCCTCGGCAATAGCCTCTGCCTCGTCCTCGCGAGCCTCAATAACCAACTCATCATGTACCTGCAGAACTAACTGCGCTTCTTGGTAAGCATCACGCAACAATGCATCCACTCGGAGCATCGCCATCTTGATAAGATCCGCTGCGCTCCCCTGGATGGGCGTATTCTTGGCAATGCGCTCCGCCGCTTCTCGCGCAGATCGATTTGAAGTACCTATGTCCGGCACCAGCCGTCGACGACCCAGGAGTGTTCGCACCATGCCCTGGGCACGAGCTTGCTCAAGCGTCTCCTCCATGAACTTGTACACTCCTGGCTGCCGAGCGAAGTAGTCATCAATAAACTGGGCAGCTCGTCGCCTTGGAATCTGTAATTCCCTTGCCAAACGAACCGATTTCATCCCGTAGAGCACCCCAAAATTAACCGCCTTGGCTTGGGTGCGTTGTTCACGGGTTACTTCGCCTTCAGGAACATCAAACAAGGCGGATGCGGTTCGGGTATGAACATCCGCGTGATCTTCGAAAGCTCGTACTAAAAGTTCGTCATTAGCGAGGTGGGCTAGCACCCGTAATTCGATCTGGGAGTAATCAACAGAAATCAAAACCCGTGCGCTAGAGGCCACAAATGCCTTCCGCAACTCACGTCCAAGGGTCGTGCGAATCGGAATATTCTGCAAATTTGGCTCAGCGGAGGAAAGCCGCCCCGTGGCCGCGATCGCCTGATGAAGCTGAGTATGTACCCGACCTGAGCTTGGTACACACATTTTGGGTAAAGATTCGACGTACGTATTTTGAAGCTTTTGAATCTCACGGTAGTCGATGACCGCTTTGGGCAACGGATGCTCATGAGCAATCGCCTCGAGAGCCGAGTGATCAGTACTCGGTCCGGTCTTTGTTCTCTTTGTAATCTTGAGCCCCAATTCCTCGTACAAGATTGTACGAAGCTGCTTTGGAGACCCAATAGTGAATTCTCGCCCAGCGGCTTCGTAACAAGTAGCCTCCAACTGACCAAGCTCCTGCTCAAAACGCCCCTTAAGATGCTGTAAATGATCTAAGTCTACTAACATACCCCCCAGTTCTATCCGAGCAAGGACCGGAACCAGGGGCAGCTCAATGTCCTGCAATACATCAAAGAGTTCTGTCTTCTTAAGAGCCTCACCCAGGACCTCTGTCGAATGCCACATGATCTGAGCCCGTTCAGACGCGTATTTCGCAGCATCCTCTACTGGAACTCGTGAGAACAGCCTCTTCTTCTTCGCTGTCCCCAGCAACTGAGTTCGGGATATCGGTTCATGATTAAGATAACGTTTTGCAAGAAACTCCGTTCCCACCTCCGAAGTGTCAGGTGCGAGCAGATAGGCGGCAAGACTGGGATCAAACACAAGGCCGCGCAAGCTCCAGCCATGCCGGATAAGCATTCCACACAATTGCTTGCAATCGGAAGATATCTTTTTTAGTTGTGGACGACCGAAGAGAGGGCCCAACACGTCTAAAAATATCTCTATAGATATCTGCTCTTGATTCTGTTCACCTAGATGTCCTAACGGAATATACGCAGCACAGCTCGACGCCCAATAGATAGAAACCCCCATCCACTCGGCGTCTATGAGCCTCAAAGATGATAGCTCCAACGCAACGGCCATCCTAGACTCTCCTTCAAGCTCTTGAGCCAGTTCACGTAGTCCAACCTCATCTATAATAATACGATCACGGGTGCGGGACATATCCACCACCACCGGCTTTACATCTTCTGCAGAAACTCCTCCTCCAGTTTCTTTGCTCGAGTTGGGGCTATCAACCGCCACTCGTGAACGGCGAAATTCGAACCGCTTATATAATTCTTGAAGCGCTTCCTTGTCAGGACCTGGGTAACAAAGGTCATCCATCGAACCAACAGCAGCAAGCTCAACCTGATCTTCCAGGGTAACCAAGCGCAGAGACAACCTTGCATCTTCCATACTTTCCGCTAGGATCTGGCCCATTTTTCCTTTAATCTTGCCTGCTTGAGCTGCCGACAGAATGCTCTCAAGGTCGCCAAAGTCTGCAATAAGTTTGGCTGCTTTTTTAGGCCCGATACCTCGCACCCCAGGAATATTGTCTGATGCGTCTCCAGCCAGAGCTAACGCATCCTTCACTCGTTGGGGAGACACCAGAAGACGCTCAAAGGCTTCAACTTCCAGTGGACCAAAGTTTTTCCCTTTCATTGGCTCCCACTGGGTCACTCTGTCTGACACTAACTGCATCAGGTCCTTGTCACCGGAAATAATCCGAACATCGAAATTCGCCTCGATCGCCCTACGAGTAAGTGAAGCGATAACGTCGTCTGCTTCAAAGCCTTCCGCTGCAAACGTCGGAATGCGGAAACATCTCACGAGTTCTTGTATTTTCGGGATTTGTTGAACTAATTCTTCAGGAGGTGCATCCCGATTAGCTTTGTAGTCGGCATAAATTTCGTTGCGAAAAGATGGTTTACCGGTATCAAATACCATAACAATATGAGTAGGTTGCTCGTCCCGTAAGGTTTTTTCGAGCATCTGTGAAAACCCGTGGACCGCATTTATTGGTTCCCCAGCAGAGGTGCTTAAATTGCGAATGGCATAGAATGCTCGGTAGATATACCCAGACCCATCAATCAGGTGAAGCTTGGCTCGACTCATTGTGTACCTACAGGCACTTTCAATCGCCTGCAGAGTCGGCATATCTGATGAGACCTATTGCGTCACGCGGCGGAACACATCCTTTATCTTCATTCATCATCTTCGCACGCTGCCGCTTTTGGGTGTAACTTGAAGAGAGCTCATGGCCCCTGGTGAAAACCAACGCTTTGGTCCTTACGTAATTCTAGACCGAATAGGTGAGGGCGGTATGGCTGAGATCTTCTTGGCCAAGATGCAGGGGTACTCGGGGTTTGAGAAACTCATTGCCCTCAAAAAAATTCTGCCAAAATACAGTAAAAACAGCACTTTCGCAAACATGATGATCCATGAGGCTAAGCTTGCTGCTGCGCTCAACCACTTTAATGTGGTCCAGGTGTATGACCTCGGGGAGATTGACGGTCAGATCTTTATTGCCATGGAGTATGTGAGGGGTAGAGACCTGTCAGCCGTACTCTCTAACGTATACCTGCGGAGAGAATACCTCCCCATCGAGCTCTCGCTGTTTATTGCCACCGAGTTCTTAACCGGTCTGGAGTACGCACATCGACTCCGAGGAGCCGAAGGCACCCCTTTGGGTATTATACATAGAGATATTTCCCCACAAAACATCCTCATATCGTACGAGGGAGAAGTTAAAGTCACTGACTTTGGCATTGCTCGAGGTATATCCCCAGACAGCAATTGTGCCGAAGTGGCTAATCTTCACGGTAAGTTCGGGTACATGTCCCCCGAACAAGCTCTGAGCGAATCGGTCGACCAGCGGTCGGACGTATTCAGCGCTGGGGTCGTACTGTGGGAGATGTTGGTCGGCGCTCGCCTTTTTCGGGGCCGTACACCTCAAGAAACGGGACGAATGGTTACAAGCAACACCGTGCCCAAGCCTTCATCGGTGAACCCCGACGTCCCGAGCGACGTTGATGCTATATGCCTAAAGGCTCTCTCTCGGGATAAATCTTATCGATATCAAACGATGGGGGCATTTTTGGGGGCCCTATCTCGAGTGTCAGATGAGATCAACCATCGAGCTGGGAACCGCGACCTAAGCGTTTATATGCGGCGACAATTTGGCACCCCATCAGGTGGGTTTAGGCAAGGGAGAAGCAGTCGCAGCCAAGTCTCTGCCGAAAACCCCATTAATTATGTCCACCAAGAGGCAGACCTCACCGGGAACGGCGCATCTCCATACCCACGCCTACTTATAGGTCAAATATTGATGAACCAGGGGTCGATCAGCATGGGAGACCTTGAGCTCGCTCTTGCTGAGCAAAGGGCCCAAGGAGGTCGTATTGGTGAGGTTTTGGTCAGTACCGCTGCCATCAATGACAACGAACTAGCAACCGCGCTGGCTACTCAAGCTGCTCTCCCGACCATCAGCAGCAGAGACTTCGAATCCCTATCACCACCAACCGAACTTCTATCCCGTTTTCCCCGCGATGCAGCGGAAGCAAGCTGCATCTTGCCCGTAGACGTAGACCCAGATGAGCGTGTCGTCCGCCTTGCCGTTTGCGACCCCTACGACGAGCGAGGCGTACTCGAGGCCAAGGTCGTGTTGGGCGTTAACGAGGTTGCGTTGTTGGTCGCTCCTCGTTCCGCTATCCGCCAATCTCTATCGGCTTGGTATACTCAAGCTGCAGCGCAACAACACGGCACCCACCCCCTCTTCAACGAGAGTCGCTCTGAAAAGGTCCATACTACCCACGACCGGGTTCTTATCGCTGACTCAGACGTTGAACTCACCCGCATAGTCGCAAATCGTATCCGAGCCGAAGGTTTTCACGTCGACGTGGTCCACGACGGACGAGCTGCACGCGAAATTAGCCTGAACACCAGACCAATCGCAGCCGTCATAGAAACTTCACTACCTCACATCGACGGCTATAATCTGCTTCTTCAGATCCGAGAACTAGATCAACAGGCCACTATATTCTTAACTTCCGAGCGCTCTGATGACTTCCGACAATCAAAGGCCTTAGAACTAGGTGCGGATGACTTTCTCGTAAAACCACTGTCGCCGGAGGTAATTGTTTCTAAGATTCGCAGAGAGTTAAGTAAACGTTCTGCCTCTCGGCGTGAACGAATCGCTCCTAGTAGAAATTTCTCAGGTGTGAGTGGAACCCTTGAGGATATGACGGTCATAGACATAGTACAAAGTCTTGAACTCGGGGGTAAAACAGCGCATGTTGTCCTCCGCTATCTCGATGGTCGACAGGGCATCATGAGGGTTGACGCCGGTGAGCTCAAGGCGGCGTACACACATCACCTATCCGGATCTGAAGCCTTCTATCACCTCGCAGTACCGGGCGAAGGTATGTTTCGAATCGAATATCGGACTTCCCCCCAACCCCAAAATATAGAGGAACCAAACACATATTTGATGATAGAAGCGATGCGTCGCTTGGACGAAGGTATATCCTCATCAGCTGATCTCCTACGCCCAATATCAGAAGAGTCTAAGTCCCAACAAATGCAAAGCCCACTCGCAGAAGATCTTGTGCTTGACGAGCAACACTTCTCTCCGGATCTTTCGTCTCTTGAAGACTGGGTCACCGAGCAATTTTCACCCAAAACTGACATCTATAGTCCAATAGAGTCTTCCTCGGGTGAAAATATCCTCCACAAAAACTCCCGAATTGGCCGCATTTCCGTAAACCGCTTAAACAAACCGGAATAGCAAAATCCCCCGTTGTCCTACACAAAGATAGCCTCTGCTTCCCCAAAGCCTTCCAACTCATCTGCTTGCACAAATGCTACAATCCGTCCTTCCGGTCCCTCAGTCTCTGCAAGATTACGAATGAGCGTTTTTGTTACCACTTGTCCCTCCCGGTCACGAACCACTCTCACCCAAGGGCCCAAAAAAAAATTTGGATCCGATGAGTTATGGTACACTACGGCGATCTCTCCACTCCCGAGACGAACCGTGCTGCCCAACGGATACAAACCCAGTATATTCACCAATACTTTCACAACCAATGGGTCAAACTCTTGACCTGCACCTTTCACAAGTATCCGCAGTGCTTCATCCGCCGTATACCCTTCTCTCCATGGTCGACGAGTTGTTAGTGCATCAAAGACATCCGCAACTTGAACAATTCGAGAGAAAAGATGAGTATAGCCACTCTGACCCGAAATAGAATGTCTGAATGGACGATGATGTTCACTCGCCACGATCATTCCACGTAGGTCACTATCACTCAACCGACTCTGCCCAAAATATACCCAACTATGACTATCTATCTCTTCTCGTAAGCGCATGCGGTGGTCTACGGACCATTCGCCAGTATCCTCAAGAACGTCCGACGGCAGTAGAGCAAATCCCATATCAGCTAATAGTGCAGCCGTCCCGAGATCTAGTAAGGATACTCGATCAAGGCCGATCGCTCGTCCGATAACAATCGAAAAAACACATGTATTTACCGCATGATGGGAGACATAATTATCTTCGGTCTTTACGACGGCCAAACGAAGGAGAAAGCTCATTCTCCGCGCCGTTAGCTCAACCAAGTTTTGTACAATGCTGGTAGTGTTGAGTCGCCGGTCTGAAACTTCTCCAGGGCTTCGTCTGCTTAGAAAGTCACGTACTGAAAGAACAGCCCTAGCATAGGTATGAAGCGCAAATGTTTTGAGATCAGTCCCCAACGTTTCAGGCGTGTCACCACCCAGAATATATATTGGCTCCAGGAGCTCGCTGGCACGAGCATGCAGAGCCTGCAAAGAGTCTCCACTAGCTTCAGTAGCTTCGGACGAGTCTCTGGGTTGACTAAACGCAGACAAAAACTCTTCAAGTGCACCAGCCTCAACCGGTCGACTAAATGAGACCACACTCATGCCACGTTGATCGAATTCTTCTTGAACCCCAGCAACTTGCTCCTTCAGCCGGGGATCAATCCGAATATGCTTCTCATTGATATATACAACACCGTCAACAAACTTCAGTTGAAGATCACCATTCTGTAGCGTCCGCATCGCATTAATCGTTTCTCTAAGGTATTCGGTTGCTATAAGTAAGGTTCGATTTCGAAAGTCATGAACCTGAAGCATTCGCAGAACAGTATGTAGTTGTACAACCAACTTCTGAACCAAAGGCTGAAACCTATCCGCCTCAGAGGCCTTAGGTTGGCTCACCACTTTTCCTTCTTCTCGTAGTCTGTATTCGCATTGGGATAGACTGCCCAATCAACATCAGAATAAATCCTGGTATTTCGGGTTTGGCCTTGAGCGGTTGTGTTGAAGCTCCGATATCCATCCCCAGATACCTCCTGGTTTGTTATCAACTGCTGATACTCAAGCCTGGGAAGGGCTACGCGGCATGCATCCCGGACCCGGCCATGAAATGAACGTAGTCCCTTGGTTAGATACGCCAACGATTGTGCATTGCCCACCAAACCAAGCGCCGACGCTGCGGCCACCGCTATATCAATACGCCGGTTTTTACCAAACATCCTTGGGAACAACAGTTCAACAAGTACCGGCACAGATGCTTCCCCAACAATAAGCGCATAAGCTCCGAGTAAAACTCGAAGCTCCTTTAGGTTCCGTCGAGTGAGATCTTCGTGAATTATATTCTGCATCGTAGGAAGTACATCCTGTGATCGACGTAATCCCGCCACTCGCGCCGCAACCATGCGAACCTCTGCATCCTCATCATTCAAGCGTTCTGCGAGATAAATCTCCGCGCAACTTTCCTCCGACTCGCGCAACATACTCACCGCCTGCTCGCGTACTCTCGGGTGTTCGTGATTTAGTCCATAAATCACCAAATGGTTGATTTTATTTCTAGGGTATTGTCGAGCCAGCTCAAGAATATCTCGAACAACAAACCATCTTGCACCAGAGATACTCTGCTCTAGATGCACCACTTCGGGCACGCCCAACTCCACGATCAAGTCTCGTACTAACTTACGATTAGGACTCGACTCCAGGCGTTCCAAGGCACAGAGGAGAACCGGACTAACTTCGCTTCCATGAGCTCGAAGTAATGCCATCAGTTCTACTGTTGGTGTACTCCGATAACTCTCGTGGAATACCTCGAGCATGGAGCAAATACGGCTCTCCGAAACAAATAGTCGTAATATGTTTTTTAGAAGATTAGCTTGCCTTATATCTTCTGCAAACTCCGAACGATGCTGAAGATTCTCGATCACCTCTCGTGCAATAGTATATTCTCGACCAAAAATTAGTATGTCATATAGTTCCTGAACAATTTCTATTGCCGAGCTCCGAAGGGCCGGAGAGTCACTAGAAGTTAACGAATCAACGACCGTAAAAATTCCTCGTTTAATGAGATCTACTCTATACTCCGACTCTATGTGGCTTCGAGCCTCTGCTAGTTGTTCTTCAGGAATATCGATGAGCACCCGAGCAGTACTCTCATTTAGGCCTTCAGGCTCGTCCAGAGTTCTGGTGTTCTCACTCAGGTTTGGGGCGGTCTCTACGTCCTGGACTCCCAATGAAATACTATGGGTGAGTTCTTTCACTTCACCTATTGAAGCATACAGCTGTGATACGAGTTCTTGGAGGTCATTTTGGATGACATCAATCTCCTCGACAGGATACGGCTCCGCAATTGTAGCCTCTGGGCAGCTAGCCAAGGTATCGATGGCTACATACACTAGATGAGGCAGCTGAAGTCGCCACAAGCGAGATACCAGATCTTCCCCCCGGTATTCGGGCTCTTGCTCACTTTCGTTCAAAAGCTGAATTAGTTGCTGAAGCTCTTTCTTCGATATTCCCTGAAGAAAACTGATTCGGCGAAAGCCATTTCTAAATAGGAGAAAAGCCAGGCTATTGTTTCGATCGGAATTATGGTAGACAACATCTGTGTTGCAGAGCAAGTGATCAGGTCGAATCCCTAGATTCAGCTCGGTGACCTGCTCCATAATTGCTGCAATGCCACAATATGCCTCCTCCATTGCTTGAACGTGTATCCTGTTGTTTTCA
>JAHQVK010000220.1 GCA_019634385.1 Myxococcales bacterium
CAGAAGGAGGGTACGAAACCATCGACCCCTCACAAACGCGGGAAACAGCTCAGGACGCGGTCCGGAGGTTAAAGACACGCCCTAAGTCATGACGGAATCCTACGAGGGAGGTGAACACTGGTGCACCCTGATGCAGTCCAGATTTAAGGCGCCAAATTTCATAGACTAAATATCCGCTGACTGAAAAAAGGAATAAATGCGCCAAGATTGGCTTATGCTGGGGAGATCGCTCTTACTAGTACTGACATCTAACGCGCTTCTGTGTTCCTTGGGCGGCTGTGTGGGTAGTTCGTCTGATGGGGGAGTTGCTGCGCAGGAGTCAAAAGAAGCAACAACACCGTCTACGATGGATCCGATAGCTACGATAGATCCGGTAGCTCCAATAGATTTGGTACAGGCGATAAGTATTGAGCCTACGTCGGTGGTGATGGAAGTGACGGACCGGAGAGAGGCCGTAGAGCAGATTTTTTCTGTTCAGGCCGTCATGCAAAGCGGAAAGACCATAGATGTCAGCACCCAGGTGGAGTTCGAGCTTTCCGACTCTAAAATAGGAAGGGTGGCATTAGGACAGTTTTCCACGGGTTTTAAGGCGGGAGCTGCAACACTCACAGCACGATATCAGGGATACATGGCGGAGGCTCATTTGAAGGTCCTCGTTCGAGAAAGTATAGTGGTACCGAGTGAGCCTCTACTACCGATAGACATCCCGGCTATCTTCGATAGTGCTGAGCAGATCGTGGTGGATGATCAAGATGCTCGACCAGTGATTGCTTATCCATTTACCAACACAATGTTTCCACCTAATATGGCCTCGATGGATCTTCATTTTTTGCCTGGTGATAGTTCCATGTTTAGGGTGAGATTTGAAACTGAAGGATTACGAATTACATTTTATACTCGTTGTCAGGTCTTTGAAGAGGGATGCCAGCTCAAGTTGTCTGAGGAGCAGTGGGAAAGTCTTTCGCAAACAGCTGCGGGCATGACATCGATACGGGTGAGTATTGAAGGTATGGATGATGGCAACTCTTTTCTGCTGAAAGGTGAGCCCATCTCGTTCGAGATCGCTCCGGAGGCGGTAGAGGGTGGGCTCTACTACTGGGAAACGTCTAACCAGGCGGTCCGTCGGGTAGATTTTGGTCACCAAGGGGTTCCCGAAACGGTTTTGAGCTCAACGCAGCAGTGTATTGGCTGCCACGCATTGGCCCCCAATGGTAAACGAATGTCGTCGAGTGTTGGAGGCCAGGAAGGAGGCTGGCTGCAGCTCATTGATCTGGAGAAACAGATTGTGCTTGTACAACCCGAAGCAAGGGTTAAGGCCCAGTTTCAAAGTTGGTCCCCGGACTCAATGAAGCTTGTTGGGGTATGGAGTCCTAAGGATATAGACAATGTCTATAAAGACTTGACGATCTTTGACGGAGAAACAGCACAGATTCTGCACACCATCACCCTAACCGACAACAACGGAAATTCTGAGGATGATCGTTTTGAGCCCAGTCACCCGGATTGGTCACCAGCAGGAGACCGCATTGCCTTTACGAAGGTGACGCAGCCCTACACCTCGCAGCGCTTTGGTCGGGGAGGAATTGCCTATGTAAAGATAGAAAGCGGTCAATGGAGCAATGTAGTGCATGAGTTGGTGCCTCCTAAAGATGGCTTCAATCACTACAGTCCGGCTTACGCTCCCACCGGAGAGTTTGTACTCTATGCCCGAAGTGTGTGTGGACAGATCGAGCGTGCAGTTTGGGATGGTGAGCATCCATGTAATGCAGATACCGACCTTACATCACAGATTTGGGCGATCCATAGCGATGGCGGAATGCCTATTCTACTTCGCAACCTCAATCTTGTTGATCAGGGTGATGAGCTTACGAATACTTTTCCCAAGTGGGCGCCATTTGTAGATGCGCGGACGGCCGATAAAAAAGGACGACTCATGTGGGTAACTTTTTCTTCCCGTCGTAGAGCTGGTCTGCATAAGCAGCATCAACCCCGATCTGACAAGCCGGTGAATCAACTCTTGTGGATGGCCGCAATCGATCCAGACGCTATTATTCGGGGTGAAGACGGTAGCTATGCACCCTTTGCTTTGCCATTTCAGGACTTTGAAACATCTAACCATCTAGCTCAGTGGACCCAGAAAGTGGTGTCTATTGATCCCACTCCATCATGTAAGAAGGAGGGTGAAGAGTGTTCGAAGTCTCTGGCCTGTTGCTCCGAACTATACTGCGCCGCGCAGACAGAGTCGTACTCGACGTGCGTATTGAGAGACAAGGAAGACCCGGCAGGATTTCACACCCATTAGGCTTAGGTTTGGTTTGACACATTTAGTGTCAACCATTGGTTGTGTTGACCACTGACTCCGTCTTACGAGTCATATCATGAAAGAACTTGTTGATGGCTACCATCGCTTTCGCCGAGACCTGTATCCAACCTGTAAGGATGTCTATGCTAAGCTAGCAAGTGGCCAGCAGCCGCCGGTCCTATTTATTACTTGTTCCGACTCCCGGGTGAATCCTGAATTGTATGGTCAACAAGATCCGGGGCAGCTCTTTGTTATTCGCAACGCTGGTAATATTGTGCCCACGTATGGGGCGGATTCAGGGTCAGTCAGTGCCACGATAGAGTATGCCATGCGAGGACTGCGCGTGAGCAGCGTAGTGATTTGTGGTCATACTGGGTGTGGTGCGATGGGGGCTCTTTTACATCCGGAAGACCTTGGGGATTTACCGGAGGTGGAATCTTGGGTTCAACAAGCGGAGGCGGCTCGCCAAGTGGTAGAAGCACGATATCCAGCCGAAGAGGAAGACGTTCGCCTTCAAAAATGTGTGGAGACTAACGTTCTTATACAAATTCAGCATTTGCAGACCCATCCATCAGTGGCTGAACGACTGGCGGAGGGGAATTTGACTATCTTTGGCTGGGTGTTTGATATCTCAACTGCCACGCTACATCAATATAATGAGAGTAAACGTGAGTATGCGCCACTGGATAACAATTTGTATCCAGTGACGCCGTTGTTTATCTAGTTAGCAAAGCAAGAGTTGCAACTACTCAACTTTGCAGCTCTTGTATTTACCCTTAGAGTAACATACCTGGCTCACACCGCTCGTCTTGACGTTCTTGATTGAGAACTCACTCTTATTGCAGTCCGAACGGAAGATAGCTTCCTTTACGTTCCGAATTTCTGAGTCTTCGATACGCCACTTAACGGGGTAGCATTTGCCACCGTTTTCGCGGAGAACCTTACCAGCACCAGAAATATATGCTCTTCGAACAACTACGTCAGCTTTTGCATTGGCCTGGAAGAACTTGTCGGATGCATCATAGCCGGTGATGTTGGTGATGGTAACCTTGGCTGGCTTCTTGATGGTCAGCGCATCTTCACAAACATTTGGCCAATAAACATTTTCAATCTTCGAGTCACCCCAAATGTGGATACCATCACCAGTTGGTCCAACGATGACATTCTTGAGGGTACCGCTTTCAACGCGGAAGATTGCTTTCTGTCCTTCTTTCTGGCTGCAGTCCCCACCACTGATACGGTAAGTTTTGCATCCACCATCAAAGGTTCCGTTGATCTTCTTGGTTTCACTGAAGGTTACGGTTCCTTTAGAGCTCTTGCAGCTAGAGCCAATGCCCGATGGCGTTGGGATGTTGCCGCTGCCGCTGTTACCGCCGTCGTCGTCGTCGTCGTCGTCACTGCTGCCGCTGCTGCCGCTGTTATCGCCGCCGCCGCCGCCGCCGCCGCCGTAGACTTCGATTTCCGCGATTTGTGGTGCTCGTGATGCACTGTCAATGTACAAGCTGATCTTTTGTGCATTGACTGAGCTATAGCTGATGGACTTGGAGCTACCTAAACCACTACCACTTGCGAGGACTTTCTTAGATTTATGGTCCACCAATCGCCACCTGTTGGTAGCATTGTTAAGTTCGCGAACAACCACTCGGTTAGAGGAGCCACTGAGACCCTTAACAGAGATACGTTCGCCGCTGCTTCCTTTTGGTTGCCAGTAACTACCGTTGTTGCCGTCAACAACTTTCCCGTAGCTACTTCCACTGGCCTTACTTGAGCCATCAGCTTTGGCTCCCTGGGCCATGTTGGATTGGGCGTGAGCCGAATCTATATTTCCCATCAACAACATCGCTGCGATGGGCGTCGTAACTGACAATAATCGTTTAAATAAAATCATTCGTTTCCCCCAAAAAAATATATACAAGTTGCGACATGGAGATAACTCCCTGCACAACTCTCGGGGTAGAGGCCACCCCGAGCTGCGAATCACACTATCAGGTGTTTTTCGATAATGCCAGCGGTGTCATTGCAAGAATTCGAAAAAACAATTTCCGCGTCCAGTTGTATTCATTAGCATCATTTGTGGTGCCGATTTTTATCAATTTTCGTAACAAACGATGAAAAATCGATACTGCTGGTAGTTAGATGAATAGTTGAACTAACTAAAGTCGCTGGAGATGTTATGTTGATTCATGCCCGAATTTTTGGGGTGCTGACGAACTCAGGCAAGAAATATTGCGAAGCTCCGAGTTAGCTATGGGTTCGGGTTTGCAGTGACCGCAGCAGGCTAAGTTTTGCTCATCAGAGAACTTTTAAGCTCCAAATAGTGCGTGATAATAATGACTTAATGCAACAACCACTATTGACTGACGAGGTTGCCTACCCAGACATTGTTGATGAAGTCGGTATTGTATACCAACTATGCCGACCGCACAGTCGTCAGTTTTCGATATAATTGTTTTGTATAGTGACGAAGAACGATCCGTTTGTTGTGAAGCGATGCGTTAATATCGATTGAGGTATGGGTACTACGAGATAGTTAACATGGCTCAGTGCGTTATTTTTAGAGTGAAATGTGCAAATTATGGGCAAATAACCATTATGGATGTGATCGTTTGAACCCGAATTCGATCGTTTGACACCGGTTTCTATAAGGATTTTGAGTGATCAGCGCATTTTTCCTTTCTTGAATGAAGTGAAACATGAATGGGTGATTAGCTATGGCTCAGTGCGTTAGTCAGCATTGGATGCATACAGCAAAGACCACTTGAATTGATTCTATAAGAATCAACAAGTGGTCGCGCAGCGGGGCATAGCCCGGCGTAGAAGCAGGAACTTGGGTTCAACCCAAGTGATTTCTGCTGTAGAAGGGATGTGAACATTGAGGAAGATAGATCGGGAAGAGCTAAGGCTGTAGATGCTTTGCGGTCTCAGATGGTTTCTACCGCAAGTGGTGCTGAGCTTGATTTGTAGCCATTTTTCGACGTTCTACAGCAAAGACCACTTGAATTGATTCTATAAGAATCAACAAGGGGGCGCGCAGCGCGTCATAGACCCGCGTAGAAGCAGGAACTTGGGTTCACAACCCAAGTGATTTCTGCAGTATCTGGTTGTGGCAGCTCCTCGAAGCCGGGCGCAGTTGCAATAAGTTTGAGTTCAATTCAGGCGGTATCTGGCCAGCGTGGGTAGCAAAATATGTCCAGATGAGATCTCTGAAAGAAGATCTCTGAAAGAGGTTGTGCAGAGGACGAGCGATACAGCGGTATGGCCGGTTTTACCCCCTACGATCGGTTTTTCCGAGCTCTGGGAATGCCGAGGCTGTCCAGTCTATTGACAAATGTCCTCAATGGAATGCCTAGGGCTTTTGCTGCTTCTGTTTGCGTGGGATAGGTATCTAAGGCCTCAATGATTCGCCGTCGCTCCAACGCTGCTATTTCGTCCCGTAGACTGAGTGGCTCTTTTCGTGGGGAAGAAGAGGGGGACACCGGCCGGGGGAGGCTTGAAGAGATTGTGTGATTTCTCAGTTCGATCGGTAGATGAGCAATTTCCAGAGGTGCTTTGCCGCTGGATAATGCTGCCCGCGCGATAATATTCTCAAGTTCTCGGACGTTGCCGGGCCACCGGTATCGGAGGAACAGATACTCTATCTGCTGGGTAAGAGGCGGCACCTTGTGCTGGGCCAGAAAGGTGTTCGCGAGGTCTATGATATCGGTATGACGTTGGCGAAGTGGGGGGATATGAATAAAAAACCGGGCTAAGCGGAAGAAGAGTCTTCGGTTGATGTATTGATACTCAACAATTTGTTCGAGAGGCTCACTCGAAGTAGCAACCAACCTAAGGTCTGACAGATAACCGCGCTCTAGGTCTCGAGCAAGACTGAATTGAGCAGTCGGGGAGAGTGCAGAGACCTCGTCGATGACTAAGGTTCCACCACTGACAGAGGCGATGGTGGTCTCTGAAATACCTCGATCACTGATGTCGATAGCGGAGAGGTGAATCAAGGGACGTTTGGTGCGTCCTGAGCGGCTGTGGAGGTTGTGGATCAAGCAGTCTTTGCCGGTCCCGGTTTCACCCACAATTAGGGCGGGCTCAGCGCTGCCGGCTGCTTGCTCGAGGATGCTCATTGTTTCCTGCATGGCCGGGTCTCGGGAGGCAACGGTCACGGATGGTGAGCGGTACACTCGGTGCCGAGTTGTTGCTGCGATGAGCGACGCTTGTGGTGCTTGGGAACGCCAAGGGGCGACACCGAATGCCGTTGGTTGCACGATGGTTTGCATTAGGCGTTGGATGTCAGCTCGGGAGCGGTCAGCAAACAATACCGCATGTTCTTGTTCGCTGATGTTGGCGATGAGATCGTTGGCGCCAAGTTGTGCATGAAGTCTGTTGAGCATTGGATAGTCGCCTTTCATGCGCACAAGGAAGGTGTTTTCGGTGTCGGGTATATCAGCTGAATGCAGTTCAATATCTTTCCAGTCCAACACATAGGTTTGTTTGGAGGTGGATGGTGTACGTAGCCAGCTGATCTTGAGCGTCCCAATGTACAGTTGATCTTCGGGGTGGAGCTCCCGGATTCGTCCGGTGTGAAGCTGTACTTTCTGTGCCTTTGGTCCGTGAATGATCACCGCTTGGGGACCGAATACACGAACGCTGAAGCGGGGATGAAGGGTAAACTCAACGTGAACCGCTGCAAGACTATGGTCGGTGATGACCAGATCACAGGTCTCATCGCTGCCCACTCGCAGGGTTCCTTTTGATGGTGGAATGACTCTATACGTAACCTTTGGTCCAATAATGGTAAGATAGTAGGTCAACCAGGTACCTCGTCTATCCAGCAGGGCAGATCATTTATGTCCCAAGGAGGACAGTTCGTTTGACTCTCCGCATCGAATCTAACGGAACCGGCCGTGGACGACTGGTGAGGCGGCGGTACCAAGTGGGGTTCACCGGCTTCGTCGGTAGTGGGAGATGAACGATCTCGTGGTGGGTAAGCTTCATCGATATGGGTGTCGTCGATCGAGCTGAGGTATGCCGGCGGGATACCTTGCTCGGTAGCGAGTGTATGGACCAGCCGGTCGATACCTCGAAGATTCTCGGTCCACGGGGCCAGCAAGAGCCGTTGAGCAGCATCGGGGGTCCAGCTGATCTGGGGACCTATCAGGCTGCGAGCTGCCATCCACCGCTCGTGTAGTCGACGAATCCAGAAAAGAATGTCCACCCGCCGATGACGAATAGCCGGTAAGTGCAGTTGCCACAAGGCTAGCCTACCGTAGAGATCTTGACGAAATTCGCTTTGTTTGACCGCCTGGGGGAGATTTTTATGGGTGGCGGCGATGATCCTTGTATTGACCTTTGTGGTTTCCGCTGAGCCTAGAGGTCGAATCTCACCTTCCTGAATAGCTCGAAGTAGCCGGGGCTGCAGTTCTAGAGGCATTTCTCCAATTTCGTCTAAAAAGAGGGTTCCTTGGTGTGCGGCACGGAACAGTCCGGGTTGGTCAGTCGAGGCCCCGGTGAATGCACCACGGAGATGACCGAACAATTGGCTTTCGATAAGTTGTTTTCCAAAGGTTGCGCAGTTGACGGCTACAAAAGGCCCTGATCTACCGCTTAGGCGGTGTATTTCTGATGCCAGCTGCTCTTTGCCGGTTCCTGTCTCACCAATAATGAGAATGGGGGATATGTCTGCTGCAGCATGAGCTACCCGCGTGCGTAGCTGCCGAATACATTGGGCATTGCCGGGGAGCGCTTCGCGACTGACTACTGAAGAATCGCGTATCTCAAACGTTTGATGAGTTTCGTATACAAAAATGACATCACCAATGCGGAGGACATCGTGGTTGCGGAGGCGATACCAACCAGCTGTACCTATGGGTCGGCCATTGAGTTTAGATCCATTCCGACTAGATAGGTCTTTACCTATATGGGTGTTGGTGCGGGGACACCATTCAACCTGAAAGTGTGACCGACTGACCGTGCTGTGAAGTATGGGGGGAGAGCGAGGATCGGGGGTGGACCGCCCAAGTGATAAGGGGTGGATGTCGAGGTCCAGAGTGACTTGAATATCGGTAGGATAGACCGCCACCAGCCTCGCTCTGTGATGATGGCGGTTTACTCGCTTGTCCCGTCGAATGCCTGGATCGGCAGAGTCGACCGTGTCATCAGCAGGTATCCGGGAAGATAGGCCCACGCCTTCAACATTTACACTAACCGGCGGCCATCGGCATGGGTTTGGCGTAGGCAAGCGACGGTTGTTGTGTATCCTGCCGCGAGTGGACCTGAGGACACAGGCTATTATTGCTCGACTGTTGGCGAACCTCGGAAGCCGTTCGGAGGTGGAGCAATACCTGAAACACTATGGTGCGGTGGCTACTCCGCGGGCGGCGGTCATCCAGGTGACGGGGGAGGTGCTTGAGCGCTCCATGGATGATGTTGCTTCATCGCTCGCATTTTTGGGGGCGGTGGGGCTCCAGCCCATTGTGGTTCATGGTGCAGGTCCACAAATAGCGGCTGCGCTGCACCAACGAGGTGTGCCCCAACCACCCGGTAGGGATCCCAACGCGGTGGCGACACCGGAGGCCTTAGGCGTCGCTCGCCGCGCGTATCTGCGTACGAATAATCAGCTCCTCGTAGCGCTTGAACAACTGGGGGTGAGGGCCCGATCCATTACTGCCGGAGTGTTTCGTGGGGAACCAGGGAAAGATGGCCGTTTCGGACTCGGTGGGCAGCCTCTTTCTCTGGATCAAGAACCTATTAATTGGGCGAGGGAGGCGGGCGCTTTACCGGTTATCTCTGCGTTGGGCGAAACACCAAAAGGTGAGATTCTGAGCTTGGATTCCGCGGCTGCGGCCCGGACCCTGGCGGGCATTATTCGTCCCCATAAGCTCATTTTTTTGAACATGCGCGGGGGCATCGCTCGGCGGGATGGCAGCATTATATCTGCCGTCAATTTGTCGGAAGATTACGAGCAGCTCATGGCACTGGATGATGTTCATCCAGAGGTGAAAAAACATCTTACCGCGCTCTATGAGCTTTTGGATGAGCTACCGCGGGAAAGCTCAGTGTCGTTTACTTCTCCATCCCAGTTAGCTCGAGAGCTCTTTACTCATACGGGTGCAGGAACACTGGTACGAATAGGTGCTCATGTGCGTGAATATCAGGGATTTGATGACGTGGATCGCATTCGGCTTCGCGCCTTGCTTGAGGATTGTTTTGGGAAACGACTATCGTCTACTTATTTTCAAGATAGAATTGCCCAAAAAGTATACATATCTGATGACTACCGTGCGGTTGCTATTTTAGTTGATATTGGTGGTGATACTCCATATCTGGATAAGTTTGCAGTCACGGAGGTGGCGAAGGGGGAAGGATTAGGAGCTTCGGTATGGCGACGCATACGCTGTGACCAGCCTAAGCTCTTTTGGCGAGCTCGGCGCGATAATCCTGTGAACCCCTGGTACTTTCGCAATGCTCAAGGCTCCTTTCAAGGAGGGGAGTGGGTTGTCTTCTGGTATGGTTTTACAGATTTTGTTTCTGCGAAAGATTGTGTAGACCGGGCCCTCGCGCTGCCCGCTACATTTGACTTGCCCTCGCCCAAGGCTGGGTTATCAGCAGATAGCTGAAGATTGAGTTCTCTTGGGCTGTAGGGAAAAGAGAATGCGGCGGGTTTGCAGAAGTCGACGATAGGGACTTACAGCAGAAGGAACCTGGGTTCAACAAAAGTTCCTTCTGCTGTAAGTTTGAGGACTTCGGCGGCCAAATATATACTGTTGACCGGTTCTTCCCGCCTTCAAAAGCCTGTTCTTTATGTGAGTATATCCATAACGACCTCACCCTTAGAGATCACACATGGACGTGCCCCTCATATCGAACAGAGCTTGATCGGGACCTGCACACGGCCGTTAATCTCAAGAAGGTGGCCAACTCGGCCGTGTCAGTACGTGGGGTATATAGTAAGATAAGTGGTCTTTGGACCACTTGCCGCTGTTTTGAAGCGTGAAGATGACAAAGCTACCTATAGACCGGTTTAGTTAGATTCGTCAGAGCGGTGAAGGAGTTCTCTTTACGCTAGGCTTCTCTCGGGTCTAGGTTCACCAGGTGGAATGTTTAGTGGCCCGTACAAATAGGCGTACCATCCCGATCACAGAGGTCACCACAGAAGGCTTTCAAACGCTTGTTCGGACGTTGACTCCGTCCGAACATCAATGGGTCACCCATCAGGGGTTTTCCGGTAAACCGGGCCAGGTGGTATTGCTACCCAACCAAGAAGGAGCTCCCGGCCGGGTTCTATCCGGTGTCTCTAACAATGGTAGTGTCTACGACTATTCTTGCTTAGCTACCAAGTTGGCACCGGCTTGGTACGCTTTTGATGACAGCTTGCCCCCTGAACGTGCTGATCTTGCCGCTCTCGGTTGGGCCCTCGCCCTCTATAGATTTGACCGTTATAAGAAATTTAGCGAAGGGGTTCCGAAGCTTGTATGGCCACAAAGTGCAGACGAAGCTGAAGTTCGTCGACTGATCGAAGGGATGTCTTTGGGGCGCGATCTTATTAACACCCCCGCTGAGGACATGGGGCCCACTGAATTGGCGGATGAGGTGAGTAGGGTGGCCCAATTGCATGGTGCGCAAGTATCTGTAACTGTAGGAGAGGAGCTGCTTGATAAGGGGTATGCTGCGATTCATATGGTGGGAAGAGCAGCCTCGGATGCGCCGCGACTCATTGATCTTCAGTGGGGTCAAGCCTCGGATCCCAAGGTGACCTTGGTAGGTAAGGGTGTATGCTTTGACAGTGGTGGATTGGACATCAAGCCCGCTTCTGGCATGTTGCTCATGAAGAAAGATATGGGTGGAGCGGCGATTGCTTTGGGGCTAGCGCATGTCTTGATGTCCGCGGGCCTTAGGATTCGTCTCCGGGTTTTGATTCCTGCCGTTGAAAATTCGGTTTCTGCGGATGCATTTCGTCCCAAAGACATTGTTCGAACCCGAAAAGGTTTAACAGTGGAGGTGGGTGATACCGATGCGGAAGGTAGGTTGATTCTCTGTGATGCTTTGACTGAGGCCTCGTCAGAGAAACCTAAGGTTCTTATGGATTTTGCAACCCTTACCGGAGCAGCACGGATAGCCTTAGGTACGGAATTACCGGCCCTATTTTGTAATTCCGAAGAAGTTGCCAGGCATATGCTTCAGGCGGGGTTAGATGTAGAAGATCCTTTCTGGCGGATGCCGCTCCATCAGCCGTATCGAAGCCAACTCGAAAGTCGAGTTGCAGACCTATCCAATATAGGTGGACGTTTTGGAGGAGCTATTCTTGCTGCCCTGTTTCTGCAGAACTTTGTTGATGAAGATGTGGCGTGGTCTCATGTAGATGTTATGGCTTGGAATTTAGAAGCTAAACCAGGGAGCCCCTTGGGTGGGGAAGCTATGGGCCTTCGGGCCAGCTATCAAGCGCTTAAAAATATGTTTGGATAGCCGCTGATGTATGTGATCGCTTAGCCGCCGGTTGATTTGGCCATGTGTGTAGCTATCGAGCCCTGCTTTTCGTGACACAACGCTGTGACGACGAAGCGAGCGTACCTGGCGGTACGCGACCGAGGAGAGACTTCTCGTGGTCAGGACGTTTCACGGAAAGACCGGCCGACAGATGCGTGCAGGGCTAGATCAACACGCTGCTAGGGCGTGTCTTTAACCTCCGGACCGCGTTCTGACTTGTTTTCCATCTCTGCGAGGGATCGATGGCTTCGCCCCTCTTTCGGGCCCCTCGGTCCACATCCACCGCTACAGCAGAAATCCCTGGGGTTGAACCCAAGTTCCTGCTTCTACGCCGGGCTATGCTAGGGCGGCCGGTCCTGAAAGAGGACATCGTGCTAACGATGCTCCCTAGCCTTCCTAAGTCCTTTGACTCTCGCTCTCAAGCGCCTGAGCGCTTTCTTCCCCTTAATCCCTCTACGTGCCCAGCCACGAACGACATTAAGGGTCCGCCGGGGCCGTTCGTATTTGTCAGCCTCGTCCATAAGCTGGTGGTACTCATCCATGGCTTGGACAGACTCCGGTAGCGTATCAAGCTCAAGGCGCCGGCCCACTTTCGTTACTTTACCGTGCCAATCCTCCGCGGCCTCTTGAATATTCCGTACGAGAGCAGGATCTAGCGGCTGAAGAGCAGGCGCAACCGGCGTGGCCGTGCGAACCGTTGGGGTCGAACTCTGAAGCAAAACCATACCTATGGCTACTGTCAGTACACAGACAACCATCACCGAAACAACCAAACCCAATAGCCGCCAGCTATTGGACTTTTCGACCGGATTTAGAACCTCTATGGGGCTTTCCACTTCCGCCTTTGTTTCGTGTTGTTTGGTGGGCTCAAGGGTAGATATATCCTGACTATGATTAGCTATTTGAGGTATGAAGTGACCAGCAAACTGCTGGAACTTAACCTCTGAGGAATCGACACCAAAAGGACGAAGCACCGCCTTTATCGACTCTATATCAAATTGCCACGTCATCGAGGAACGTCGTGCCCACTGTCCAAAGGCTTCGGTCTCATAGTTTTTACATTTTTCATCCGTCCATCGATTAATATACGCCATATGCTCCAGAGCTTGAGGCAAGCGCCCCACAACACTGGAGTACCCTAGATGCCGGAGAGAGTGACAATCGGGACACAGTGCGGTCAAACACCGCAACAACTGGGTACCTACACCGTCATACCCAGGCTCGATGAACGCCCATTGCTCATCACATTCGACAGACCAGCGACTTCCTTTTCCACCGCATACTTGGCAACGATTGCCAGCTTTATCGTATACTTTTTGGCGTAGGCGATACCAACCTTCCTTTGTCATCGCAGAACGGAGATTTACGTACCATGTATTCCGTGGAATCATATCGCTGAGCACATAAGGAGGCCGGCAATCTGGCCGATATCTGCTAGGCACAGCTTCTGGCCAATATGAATAAAACTCATCTACATTTGATAGATTAATCCACCATCCACGCTCTATTTCATCCCAGTCAGCCCCGAGTTTCCGTGCATTCACCCGCTCAGGAGAGGAAACGTTTAAATAGACTCTCTCTATCATAAGGATTGCAGGTATATTATCTCACAGTACCCATATAGACATAAGCCCCTATTCTCTTTTACAGCAAAGACCACTTGGTGATTCTGTAAGAATCAACAAGTGATCGCGCAGCGAAACTATGCTTCACAGCCTTCAACACCAACAGAGCCTTGACCAACCCACGGGGAACACCAGGGCGTGTCTTTACAGCCGGTTGATTTGGCCATGTGTGTAGCTATCGAGCCCGGCTTTTCGAGAAACGCTCTGACGACGAGGCGAACGTACCTGGCGGTACGTGACCGAAGAGAGACTTCTAGTGGTCAGGACCTTTCACGGAAAGACCGGCCGAGAGATGCCTGCAGGGCTAGATCAACAGGCTGCTAGGGCGTGTCTTTCCGACAGAAATCGTGTGGACTGAGCCCAAGCTCCCGCTCTTCAGCTCACGATAGCAGGAAGTTGCGCCAGCCAGTTGAAGTCCGTTCAACTGGCTGGCGCTCTAATGTCGGCGTGGAACTATTACGAACTACCTGCTGTGACTGAATGTGCTAACTCGGAGGAAGGCTAATCACAGCTGACTGAGAGGTCACTGATGGGACGTGAAAACCCCAGTGCGCCAAACATTCAGGGACGATGTCCCAATCACATCCAACGTTAAAGACACGCCGATATATATCATCATTGAAACGTGTGCCTTACAGTATGTATCTCTTGAACTCAGTCTAACATTGTAGCGGCTACGATCCGCTTTGCCTCGCTGTGCCACCTGATTAACCACCGCTGTAAAATCTGTTGGACCTCACCAAGTGATCGTCGCTGTACTACTTACCTGGTCTTTACTCCTCGAGGTCAGATCCCCGAGGGTCCCCTCGTATACCTAAGAGTAAACAATGGCCGCGTCCCACATCGGTCAGCGGCCAGGTAGTTCTATGTTGGGCCCTACTTCCAAACTTCCCACCCCTCCTACACCCACATGGGTAGCCAAAGCTCTAGATGGAGATGCGGCCTCAATGGATCAGTTGGTGACGTTGATAATTCCCATTGTCCAGATTAGAGCGGCACGGGTCCTGAACCGATATCGTACCCAGTCTTTGAACCGACGGTTGCGGCAGGAGCTTGAGGACCTGGTACAACAGGTATTCACCGCATTGTTTGCTCAAAATGCACGGTCCCTGCGCGAATGGGATCCCACCCGAGGATTATCGCTCGTCAATTATGTTGGCTTTCTTGCAGAGCGGGAGGTGACCAGCACCCTGAGAACCCGTAAACATAATCCGTGGACGGAAGAGCCCATGACCGATGACCGCTTAGGATACCTGGTAGGAAGCGGACCATGCCTAGAGAAACATCTCGAATCGCGCGACCTATTGGCCCACATCATCGAGCACCTATGGGCTCGTCTCAGTCCCCAGGGTCGGCAATTCTTTCAACTCTTGTACGTGGAGAATATGTCCGTACAGGCCGTTGCTGATCAAATGGGGACCACACCCGACGCGATCTACGCCTGGCGAAGTCGTTTGGCTAAGTCTATGCGGTCTTTTCGGCAAAAACTTGAGCCGCCTGAGAATACAGATCATGCCTGATCCTGATTTATTCAAGAAGGCAGGTATGTTGATACATGCTGAAGAGAAGGCGCAGGATAAGCGTCTAGAAGCTTATGCTCTCGGAACATTGACTCCCGAGCAGGTCCAAGCTCTGCTAGAGGAAGCGGATGGGGATAAAGCGCTAGCCCAACAACTGGAGCTCTACCGACCATTGTCTCCAGCGATCAGGAAGAGCTTACGGACGGTGGCCCACCGGTCTATGACACCCGTTGTAGGCCCTTGGACCATTGTGAGGGTAAGCAGCGCTCTAGCCACAGCCGCCGCCCTCATGGTCAGCCTTTGGTCCCGACCCAGTCCCCAGTTTCCGGAGTATCAGATAGAAGTACGGGCCCAAGCCAGCGAGTGGCGAGGAAAGGAGCCTGAGGCGCTGACAACGGTCGAACTCGAAACCCCTTTGGAAATTGTACTTCGCCCCTCCGTTGCAGTCGCAGCACACGTAGATGCTCGTATGTGGACGGTCACCCCCTTGGGCACTCATACGACGACAACTAGGCCCCAGGTATCTGCGCAAGGTGCCATCCGGTGGATGGCACCCGCAAAAGACTTTTCCGATGGTGAGATGGGTCGGATCGAGCTAATAGTGGTGGTTGGTGCTTCGGGACGGTTACCCCGCAAAATGCCACAAGCACCACCTATCCATACGCAGTGGCGCTTGTTGAGGTTTCAGATACATATTTATGATCGCGAAACTTCGATGTAAAACTAGACCAAATAACGCCAATTCATGGCTTATAAGGTAAAACGTGCTCCTATGGTTGTAGACTACAGCAAAGACCACTTGAATTGATTCTGTAAGAACCAACAGGGGGTCGCGCAGCGGGGCATAGCCCCGCTCAGAAGTAGCAACTTGGGTTCAACCCAAGGGATTTCTGCTGTAACCAGCCTAGCTAGGGCGTGTCTTTAAACTCCGGACCGCGCTCTGACTTGTTTCCCACGTTCGTGAGGGGCTGAACCTTCACTAACATGGGATACGGCGTCATCACCGCAGCCAGAGTTTAAACACACGCCCTAACACTAAAGAGCTTGCACTCAGTCTTAAGTCTCATGGCACAACCTTCAGCCCAAAGTTGGCAGCCACCGCAAAAGTCGCGTGAATTGAGCCTTACCTATCACAAACACACCCTTCAAGTGAGCGTTCCGCCCAGTAGATCCGGACATTGCCGCACAAGTTTGAGCCCCACTTCACCTGTTTTTACCCTGTTACTCTTAGCAGGCCATCGAAAAAGTGGGATGGGTGATCCTCGAAGTATCTTTTCCGTGGAACGCTCCGGATGAAGAGGGCGCATACCAGGCGTATGCAACCGATGAAAGGCGAAGCCGGTCCAGACGTTCCACGGAAAAAAGACCCGCGAAGCGCCTAACTCACTTTTCCGATGGCCTGCTAGCACAAGCATCCATAGTTTGGGCTATGCCTATGCCAAGCGGAATGCCATACTCCTTCTAAAGAGATAGTGCCGTTTGGTTAACGATCCCATGAAACTCAAGAGTCTCTTTCCCTTCTTCGAGAGTCACCGAAGACAATCGCGTCTCAACGAAGCCCATATGGCCCAACAACGCTTCCATTATGAGTCCACACGCTGAACTCATTGGCCCTTCGACACCTTCCTCGGTTTCAAGCATCCACAACTCCGACCGATCAATTTGTACAACGGCTATTTCATCTTGCACAGACCACGTAATATCGCGTGCCAATTGGTGGCCAACAAGGGATTTAGCAATTGCATCGAAACCTTCTTTCCACGTGTGCACATTTTCATTGGAAGGCTCCAACTCATCAAACATTGGTGGAGGTTCTTCCAGTAACGCCAATCGCCAAAGTCCGCATGCCGCAGGCCCATGGCTATGCCATGTAACCGACCGCGCCGCTGCCCATACCCATCTTAGTATTTGCATAGCGCCTTGACCCACACCTTCTTTAGTGGGCGCAACAACATCGTCTATTGAGAATGCTTCACCCTGTTGGTATCTCTCAATATCTTGATTCTGCTCCAACAGCGTCTTTCTTAAATTTTCCATCGCCCTATTCTTGTCTTCAAGGGCCGATTGATAAGATCTAATTTTGTTTTGCAGGGTCTTTATTTGGTTCTCTCGATTGGTATATCTTTGGATAGCTATCTTGAGTCCACGCCGCATTTCTTCGATGCGTTCTCTCAGCTTCAGATCCCTTTCACCAGCGATGTGAAGCGTACGTATGAGATGTACGTTTTCTTCTTTGAGGTCTGATAACTGTTTTTTGAGGGCTATCAAATCATTTTGAGTATCATCCAAGCCCTCCGGAATTGGATTTGACTCGTCGGAGGTGGCGACTGTTGCCATTTGGATAAAGTTTTCGACGTCACCATCTACAGAACCTTCTGAGTTCTTGCGATTCGATCGGCCCATCATCCGGCTCCAAAACGGCACCCCACTTGTGTCACTCACTTGGACTCTCCCCCTTGCGTAGCCACCTGGTTTTGCTCTATTCGCGCGACAAACTCATTCAGTCGTACACGGACAATACCAAGATTCATTCCCGGGGGGAACAATGCCACCATCGACTGATTCCCTCCCAAGGCTCTAAATACAAGAACACCCTCGATAAACTCTACAATGCCTTGCTCTAAACCCCCCAGCGAAAGCCTGGGAGAAATTTGCCGCATCCCCCCCACATGAGCAGCAAGAAGAGCCTTCAACCATTTCTGAGACGGCTCATACAACTCAGCTTGGGTTAGTTCTCGGTCAGCATCCTGCCTTGCAGCAAACGAAACGCACGACTCCCCATCCTGGTCTAAGATCCATGCCGCGCGAATAGGAAGATCTTGAAATACATCGTTGAGCACTGGGCCTAAGTTCAACTCTTTCACAGCAGCAACTCCAATACTAGATGGTTGTCGACATCGGGGTCTCAAACACAAGGAACAGATACAGCAGAAATCACTTGGGTTGAACCCAAGTTCCTGCTTCTACACGGGGCTATGCCCCGCTGCGCGGAATGCTACACCACACTGCCGGCATCCACCGATGACATCGACAATACACACAAAATAGAAGTTCATTTACAAACCCTGACAAAACCAATCCTCAATCGCGTCAGTCTGATTCATAGGCGGCAACGATTTCCTCCTATTTGTGCGTAGACCGCAATTTCTTGCTCCAGACCCTCAAGCGTCATCGGGACTGCACGATAGCCTTAGACCAGACAACGTGTGGGGCAACATTCATTCGGTTCGACGGCCGGCGCAGCAAGTATGATAGTCACACACATTCGTAGGATCACACAAAAAGGTTCTTAAATGGCTGATATACAAGTACTCGACAAACTACTCATTCAAACCGCCGGGGATCTACCTGGATTCATGGGGGCATCTTTGGTAGACCTCGACTCCGGAATGTCTCTCGCCACGTACTCTGTCCGAGCTGATTTGGATCTTGCCGTAGCAAGCGCCTACAACAGTGAGATGGTGAAGCAAAAACTCAAGACCATCGAAGCTTTAAGTCTCGATACCGAACTTGAAGATATGTTACTCACACTGGGCGAACAGCTACATTTGATTCAGCTCTTAAATAGCAAGTGCTTCATCTATATTGCTGCAGAGCGAAAGAATACAAACCTTGCTATCCTACGTATGAAAGTGAACCAATACATACCCGAGTTCCGCAAAGCCATCGGAGGTTCATCCTACCTTCGTAGCGCCTGATAGCCCGTCAAACTAACACTGTGGAACATATTTCTGCTGAATAGGCCAGCCGGAGCTCTTAAGATTAAATTCTTGCGCGATGACGAACCAATCACCAGATATTCCTGTCGTATGATAGGACGAGCCTTTCATACACTGGAAGCATTCTTTTCGAACATGCTCCCGCGAACCACCTCAGCAAAGATGTAGCCTCCTAGAACGCTCTAGATAATGTCTCGAGTCGGCTAAAAACTACACATGTGCAGCAACATTTGACCTCTGCTGGCTGCGTCCGCTACACATCACGTCTGTACGCCTAGCTGCCCAAGAGGCTCCCCCTAGCAGCCGGTTGATCTAGCCTGCACGCATCTATCGGCCAGTCTTTCCGTGAAACATCCTGACCACTAGAAATCTCTCCCCAGTCACCTACCGACAGGGTACGCTCGCCTCGTCGTCAGAGCGTTTCTCGAAAAGCCGGGCTCGATAGCTACACACATGGCCAAATCAACCGGCTGCTAGCGAGGAAGGGGAACAAAAGCTCACTGGATACTCCGCCGAAGCGGCTCCCCCATAGCCGTGCCCGGCTTTAAAGACTCACCCCGGTAGGATAAGCTAGTCTTGTGCTTTTGACTGAGGACTTCGTCGACCTTGAAACCGTGACCGGGCCTATGCGCTGCCATCGCTTTAAGCCAAGGTTTCAGGGGAAATTTCCGGCCTTACTACTTTTTTCCGAAATCTACCAGGTGACGGAGCCTATTCAACGGACCGCTCGATATCTCGCCGGCCACGGATTCTACGTGCTGGTGCCCGAAGTGTATCACGAATTGGAACCAGTCGGCACCGCTTTGGAATACGACAAGGTAGGTACTGATAAGGGCAATTTGTACAAGATCCAGAAGCCTCTACAGGCCTATGATAGTGATGCTCGAGCCGCAATTGAGTTCTTGCTAGCAGCATCGGACTGTACGGGATCGATTGGAACTATTGGTATGTGTCTTGGCGGACACCTTGCGTTTCGAGGAGCGATGAATCCCAAAGTCAGGGCTGGAGTGTGTTTATTCGCCACGGACATACATCAGCATAGTCTTGGGGAAGGTCAATGCGATGACTCCCTGCTGAGATGTGGTGAAATTAGGGGAGAACTGATGATGATTTGGGGCAAGCAAGATCGACATGTTCCAAGGGAAGGCCGGGAGCTTATTCATCGTAAGCTACTTGATGCAAATGTCAATGTGACTTGGCACGAGTTTAATGCTCAGCACGCGTTTCTGCGAGATCCAGGCTATAGATATAATCCTTCCGTGGCTCGTTTATGTTACGACTTAGCCCTGGAGCTCTTTCATCGAAAACTCGTCTTAAATGAGCCTCTTGAACCAATTGTTGCCCCTAAACCCTAGCAGCCTGTTGATCCAGCTCTGCAAGCATCTGTCGGCCGGTCTTTCCGTGAAACATCCTGACCCCAAGAAGTCTCTCCTCGGTCGCGTACCGCCCGGTACGCTCGCCTCGTCGTCAGAACGTTTCACGAAAAGCCGGGCTCGA
>JAHQVK010000221.1 GCA_019634385.1 Myxococcales bacterium
CTTTCATCGGTTGCATACGCCCGGTATGCGCCCTCTTCATCCGGAGCGTTCCACGGAAAAGATACTTCGCGGATCACCCATCACACTTCTCCGATGGCCTGCTAGTGGTCAGGACCTTTCACGGAAAGACCGACCCATAGATGCGTGCAGGGCTAGATCAACCGGCTGCTAGGGGATGTGTTTAATCTCCGGCTGCGGAGATTACGCCGTATCCCGTGATTGTGATGGTTCAGCCCCGGAGGGAGGGCACGGGATGTACTGGGCGAGGGGCCCGACAGGGTGGCGAAGCCACCGACCCCTCACAAAGGTGGGATACAAGTCAGAACGCGGTCCAGAGTTTGATGAAGAGCGCCCTAACAGGTTTTTTACGGAACGCCTCGATGACGATGGGCGCGCAGGCTCGACAAATGAAACCAATGAACGGGGGCCTCGATTGACGTATAACAAGAAAAGACGGGCGAAAGGATGGTGGCTCCATCGGATCACCTAGCTACTGAGATTCGTTATTCTCTAGTCGACGGTTGAATCGGCGGACAACACCCTCAAAGCCCTCTTTTTTGAGGCTCACCTGAATCTCACGCTCGATATCCTTTCGCAAACTCACCCCATCAAGGGCGAAATCTTCCACCAGCCAGAGTCCAGATTGGCGGCGCATAAAAAATTCCAATTCGATCATGCCTTCGTCGATATGCTCTGCTGTAACCATAACCACGTGGGATTGATTTTTTTTACCTTTATCTTGGAAACTCAGCTTCAGAGATCCAAAGAACTTTGCTGCATTGGGATAAGCGATCTCCGCGAACATGCGGCGAAGGAGCTTACCAAACGCCGTACGTTGCTTCGATGAAAGGTCTTCGAAAAACCGGCCCAAAGCGGTCCTACTCAATCCCTCAAAATCCAGATGTTTATGTAGATCTTCTACCAGGACATGGTTTTTTTCCCGTTGCGTCTCAGCCAAGGTTTTACCCTTTTGTGTGGTCTCAAATCTCTGCACCACTGACACCATTGCTCGAACTTCGTCCACGGGGGAAACTGAGACTCCGGGTGCTGAGTTCTCCGGTAAGACTGTAGCGACCCAAAAGAGAATGTGTATGCTGCCGACCATAAATCGAACCCAACGAAGTCTCGCTCTATTCGTCTCCCGTGTCCATTACGTGCTAATATTTATCTTTAGCTGCGTACCCAATGTTGCTGGGGCCGCTGATCCCAACAATAGCGCTTCCACGGAGCAAGTCACGCTTGCTCGAGCTCTCAGCATCGTTTGTGAAGAGCATCCAGAAATTGGCGTGCCGAAAGCAGCAGTCGCTGAGGCTACTGCTGCTGTAGCCCGTGCTCGAGCGGCTAGATACCCCCAAGGTGAAGCCAACCTCATGTTTGGTATCGTCAACGGGGCTGCGACTGGTGATGTCCCTGATGAGCTCCCTGATGAGTTGGCGCCGCTCTTTGCTGAAGGGGGGCCAAACGACCCATTGAACAACCTTGGACCGTTTATACGAGGCACTATACGCTTGACTCAGCCAATTTTTACTTTTGGTAAAATTACCCAAGGCGTTGAGGCGGCCAAGGCTGGGGTTGGGGCACGGAGGGCCTATCTAAAGAAAGTCTGTGTGGACCTTCGGTTGCAGCTTCGACAGCTTCACTATGGGTACCAACTCGCCGCTGATCTCTATCGCTCGCTTCAAAAAGTAGCTAATGCGTTTACTGAGGCCGAAAAACTCGCAGACGCTCGTCTTACAAGCGGAGATGGAGACATTACACAAATAGAAGTCTTGAAACTCAAGATCGCAGCTCACAGCTTACGCCAGCGTCTCATCCAACTTAACAGCAAAAAGAACACCGCACTATTCGCTTGGCGGCGTGCTCTGGGGTGGTCCATTGATGCATTGATATTTCCAGCATCCGATCGTCTAAGAGCAGTAGAAGCTATCGCATACTCTCCGAGTGAAGATGAAAACACCGAGTCTCAACCCGCCTGGCAAGCCCTATCTGCTGGCCTCCAAGCCCGGCAAGCAAGAGCATCTGCTGCATCTCGCCGCCTCTACCCTAATCTTTTCCTAGGTATATTTGTCGACGCAAGTTGGGCACCCACTCGCGACGATATCCGGAACCCTTTCCTCCGCGACGAATTCAATCGGATACGGGGGGGCCCCATATTGGGCCTTCAATGGGATCTCAATTTCGCTCAGCACCTTGCGAACAAGGCTCAGGCTGAAGCTCAAGTGGCAAGTCATATAGCCAAGGTCGAGCAAGCTAGGGTCGGCCTCCCTCTGCAATTACGGGCCGCATATACTACCTACCAAGAGAAAAAGGCGACCCTTGCCCTAAGTCAAACAAACCGAAAGACGGGGCGTAGCCTCTCGTTCCTAGCCGCCACCAATTTCCGCCTTGGGCTTGGACAGCCCAAAGAGGTCCTTGAATCCCTAGGACTCTATGCAAAAGTGCTGGGAGAGTACTTTGAGACCATATATGAGTATAATATGGCGGCGGGGACCTTGGTCGAACTCACTCAAGGGATTTAGATACCAAGAGCGCTTCTTGTACGACATCAGCCAGCCGCTGGGCAGCCATATTAAGCCTCCGTCTCAAAACACTTAGATGCCGCCACGAACTCGGGTTACATAGTGCTCGAGCGACAACAGAAGAGCGCCGTATCGAACCATCTGGTCGAGACGAAGCAACAACTTCGAAAGGCAAGTCTTCCCCAGCTCCATCACTCACCACCTTAAGAACAGACATCGGTATCTCCGCATCCTGTGCCACTTGGGCATAGGCCCAAGACTCCAGGTCAACCACAACAGAAGCCGGTCGACCGAGTTCATGCCATAGTGCCGCTTTCTCTATCGCAGAACCAAGAATCCGCGGAGTACTGACAAGCTGACCACCAATGTGGGGTGGGTTCTCCAGCCATCGATGAAGTGGTGAACTTCTTCCTTGCGACCCAGCCAACCGAACTGAACACCCCTCCACAAGCGCGCCGATAGGCAACGCCTCAGACACCCCACCACCCAACCCGATAGCCACAATATGATCCGGCTGCGCCCTTCGGATAAACTCCCGTAATTTCCGCGACGCAGATAGTGCCCCGTCACCAGTCACGCCAAGCCATACACCGTTTACTTCTTCCAGCTCCTTTCCACGCACACCCACACCCATGCGGCGGCGAAGCGGGGCCTGCTCTTCTGGTAGAGCAGAAACGATCAGTCGCCTCCGGCCGTGGCCTCTTCCCGAGCAACCGAGTCCTCGCTCGTTAACTATGCGCCCATCTGCCATTTGATCATTCGGAACAGATCGCGAGGGCGTTCGTGAAGATTCATAACTGTAGATGCCTCAAACCCGGAGTGCATCATGCAATTCTGGCAGGCTGAATCCTTCCGAGACTCCCAATACGCCCAATCCACCTCTGTCCAAAACGTGTGGAAGTCCCCGTAGAAGTCTTTTCCAACAAGATAGCATGGCCCCTTCCAACCCTTTGGGGTGTACGTCACCGTACTCCATGGTGAACATAAATATTCCCGGAGACCAGCTGCGAACTCTAAAAAGAGTGGGGTGCTCATCAGCGGAAACCGGTCAGAAAATGTAAGAATTCGCTGAAACTTTGTAAAAATTTCTTCCCTCGCAAGAAAAATATCACGTTCTACCGACTCATAAGAATAACCTGGGGACAGGAGAATACCGTCAATCCCAAGGTCAGTAACTAAGCCACACAGAGCCTCTATTTCATCGGTGCTCGTTTCCTTAAAAATAGTGGTGTTGGTAGTGACATGGTAGCCTAGCGATTTTGCTTCTTGGATCATTTTGATAGCGTGAGCAAAAACGCCCTGACGGTTGCATACTCGATCATGAGTCTCCTGGAGTCCGTCCAGATGAATATTTAGAGTGAGGCGTTGGTTCGGCTTAATACAACCGAAGACCTTCTCTTGGAGCGTCAAAGCGTTGGTACAGAGATAAATATGACGCTTTCTCCTAATAATTTCCTGCACCAACTCTTCAATCTCTGGGTATAGTGTTGGTTCACCACCGCAAAGAGATACAATAGGTGCCTTGCTAACCTCCACCGCGTCGAGCGCACTCTCCAGCGGCATTCGATCCTGAAGTTTACCCGTATGGCGTTCCGTCGCGCACCCCAAACAAGCCAGATTACATGTGTATAGTGGCTCCAACATCAACACCAGCGGAAACCTTTTGTTACCCTGGAGTCGATTTCGTATCTGTTGGGCAACCATCGACCGGGTAATATGGGCGGGCATTTTTGCCCGCCGGGGAGACTTGTACGGTTTAGATGGCAGAACATCAGCGGATGGCTTAGCCCGTTCCTCAGCCCTCATCTGCATCTGCTTATAGCTAAACTGTGTTTCCGGAAGTGACGGCAACGCCGGAGTCTTTCCTGGATTTTTTGACCCATCCATACCGAAGATCACGTACAATAACCGCCTCCGGGTCAAGCTCCCGCCTGCATACTGACCGGAATATCATAAGACCAGCGCCGAATGTATGGCTGCCAAACCTGCTGCACACGAGCCAATTCAGAGGTCGAAAGTGATAATGTATTTTTACGGTAGTCGCTGATCGATCGTAGATACTTGGTAACTCGGCCCTGGTTTTCCCACCATCCCGGCAAAGACAACTGCTTATGCACCTTGGCCAAAACATCCAATGGCTGAGATGCCAGCTCTTCATAACTCAATTCAATAAGCCGATTTGCCGGTAGTGCAGTGGAGTCCTCATCGTATTTTCGCATAAGCGAAAGATAGCTAGATTGAATGAATTGTTCGAGATCCACGTGTGCATACGATTGCAACGCTAACTCGCTCAACAGGCGCGTATAGTACAGGCGAGTGGATGCATACACCTCATAGGGGTTTCGACGGATATGAATAAAGCGCGCACCCGGAAATATTCGTGATAGTTGAGCAATTCGAGCCGTATACACGGGATTTTTGATCAAAATCCGCGGCTTCTGCTGATGCCAACTGACTTTTTCTAGAAAACGCCGCAATCGGCATGCCCATTGTTCAACTTCTTGCGGCGACACCCCTTCAAAAAAGACACTCCGTCTGAAGGAATTAGCAAAGTCACGCGGGAAATAGACCGCATGGAACACCGACAGCAAGTGTTGATTGGCCAGCGGTATTTCGTCTTCCTGGGGGGAACGAGGCGTCACTGCCACCCGGTCTACGTATCGATTTTCGGGTAAAGACCGCTCCAACCACGCCTTCAGCCACACCGCTAAGGTCAACATCTGGTCCGGTAGTCCCGCACTCAACGGCGTGACAATTCCTAGCGCAGATGACTGAGCTAGGAGATTGTGCAAGTGGGTTGTACCGGACCGCCAGTGTCCTATAATAAAGACCGGATCAAGCAGAGACTCTGCATGGTTTCTGTAGTGGCATTCAACTATTTTTTCCAGCCAACCAAAGGGCGCACGAACGAGTGCAGAGGCAATCATCGCTGTGATCAAACCCACATGCTTCATCTCCACCCCTCCATTTTTTACTAACGCCTGCATGAGGAGGGACAATCGAGCCCCCATTAGAGGATGCTGAAAGCTAGGATGCATCATTGGAAATATAAATAGATGAACCAAGAATGTTAAGATCATCTGGCAGACCGGACGTGTTCGAAGTCCTAATACTCGGGTAATTGTACCATTCCCACTCTCTACTTGGACTTACATACTCTCAAGACTCACGAGCCATGAGCCACCGACGAGCGTCCGTCAGGGCTTATAGGCAGTCATAACTACCGTGAAATACCCGAGCTAACTGAAAGGCGACCTATACAGCAGAAATCACTTGGGTTGAACCCAAGTTCCTGCTTCTACGCGGGCCTATGCCCCGCTGCGCGACCACTTGGTGATTCTTACAGAATCAATTCAAGGGGTCTTTGCTATACAGCAGAAATCACTTGGGTTGAACCCAAGTTCCTGCTTCTACGCGGGCCTATGCCCCGCTGCGCCACCACTTGGTGATTCTTATCGAATCAATTCAAGGGGTCTTTGCTGTAACCACGTCCGACCCAAGAGACAAGCCAGTTGCGGGAGCTAAGAAGGAGCAAGTAAACCTATGTAGAGTGAGAAGCCTCTGGCGAAGATAACCCATTTGGCAGCCCTGCCAAAACGCTTGGTCAAAACCTAGAAACTGATAGTGCGCCGTCTATCCATTGTACCCTACAACGACACATCGTGCACACAATCTATCTAAACTTAGTAGAGTATCCCCATCGGTCAAAATACGGAGACCAAGCCTCAACAACTCGCTGCTGTACTTCCTTCGGTAAGGGATGATAATGGTTCTTCTTATACCCAGAAATACGCTTCATGTAGGCTTGTATTCTCAAGCGGGCTTCATCAGCCAAATTGATACCTAGTTGGCTATAGATCTTTTCTAACACAGCTAAGGGATTGCGCACCAGATCATCATATCCCACCTCTACTAGTTGCTCTGATGATAGTTTTCTCGCATCTTCTTCATATGAAGAATACATGGATCGGTAGCGCCACAAAATAAAAGCCTCGCGGTCTCCCGCATTCTTCCAAGGCTGAAAAGCATAGATACCAGCAGTTTTTTCCTCCATTCTTTGCGTTGAGGAAAAGACCAACCATGGATCTCGATGAATATGAATGAATTTTGCGTCGGGAAAAACCTCAAGCAAATACCGAATTTTTCCAGTGTGATCAGGGGACTTGAAAAGCAGCCGCTTGTGATCACCATACCGAACCATCAACTTCTTGGCAAAACGCTGGAGCGAGTCCTTCCATATCTCTTGTTCACGCGGTGTCGAATCCTTCAGGGTCAGATAAGACTTAAACTGCTTCCATTTCTGGGGAAAATGACGAACCATTTGTATTGATAGCAAGGTTTGCGCACACAACGCTCGTTCATCCTCTATAGGACTAGAGGGATCTATCTCAACATTATCTTGAGGTCGCTTGCTGATCGTAAACCCGGAAGCAGGTCCGTGCACAATCCGCTCGAAAACAAGGAAAGAATTGGGGAACACTGCCTGAAGAATTGACGGGTACGCAAACTGAGGGTCGCAAGAAAGAATATTCCACAAGTGAGTTGTTCCGCTTCGGTAATGTCCCAAAACAAAAATCGGCGCCCGCACGGTGGCTTTGCGGACCGCCTCTCTGTACTTTAAGGTTTCCACCAATGCAGCCACCGAGTTGATCATAGCCATGCCTGATCCAAAAAGGGTCCGAGCTAAGTACCGCATATGGATCTGTGACCCATACTGGCGTAGAAAATTTCCCCACTGAGAAACTGTCATGCCGTTGAGAGGGCTAAACAGATTCTCAGCAAGATATTGTTTTGTCTCTTCATCATTCGGCATCTTCATTGTAACACTCTATGGTTTAGCTTTTCGATGAGGTGACAAAGCCTGACTGGCTAGATGAGTCCCAAGTTCCCAGATGGCTCCGGGTACCCGGTGACAATCCGCTATTGTTGCGTTCAACCCTCTTTGAATCCAGTCACAATCGCTCCGACTTATCACCAGAGGCGGCAATAGTTTAATCACCGGCATCTCGTGCCCCGCTACTTGGGCGAGGATCTTATATTCTTTAAGCAGGGGAACGAGAACGAGCTGGCAAAATAGACCACGATTTACTTTCTGTAACAGATGCCAAGCCGTCCGAAGTTTAAGAGACCGTGGTTCACCAAATTCAATAGCCAGCATCAATCCCTTGCCACGTACGTCCTTCACAAACTCATACTGCTCTTTGAACGGCAACAAGGTCTTGAGGAGGTGCTCGCCAAGCTCATGGGCCTTGCGTACAAGTTGCTCGTCTTTAAGCACCTGGAGCGTTGCGAGACCGGCCGCCATCGCAAGGTTATTTTTCCCAAAGGTCGAGCCATGAACTACAGCCCGATCCATGCGGTCGAATACTCGATCGTATATAAAAGACTTGCTCAACACCGCGCCTACCGGAACATGTCCGCCGGATAATCCTTTTGCTGTCAGCAACATGTCCGGCTCCAGGTCCCAATGCTCCACCGCCCACATTTTCCCCGTCCTCCCGAGCCCACATTGTACCTCATCTGCAACAAATAACGTTCGGTGCTTCTGGCACAGTCGTTGTGCTTCTAGCCAATAACCATCACTAGGTATATGGACTCCCTTGCCCTGGATAGGCTCAAAGACAAACGCAGCCACATCCCGTGAGTGCAAAGCGGCCTCTAAGGCACCAAGATCATCAAATGGAACGGACCGACAGCCGGGCAACAAGGAACCAAAACCCCTCCGAAAAGCGGTTTCGCCGTTCAAGGACAACGAACCCATAGTTAACCCATGAAAGCCATGTTCGAGGAACAATATTCGGTCCCTACCTGTAGATGCCCGTGCGAACTTGATCGCCGCTTCCACCGCCTCCGTGCCCGAGTTGGTAAAAAAAACTTTGGTCAAACCAGTAGGGGCGGTGGCTACTAACTGCTCTGCCAGCAACCCGCTCAGAGCAGACACATCCATTTGCACAAGATTCGGCCAATCAGATTCAATGACTTCCCTTAAAAAACTGCGTACGACGGGGTGGTTTCGCCCCAAAGCGAACGTACCAAACCCACTAAGGAGATCCAGATAGCGTTCATCAGCATCATCAAAAAGGTAAGCCCCATGAGCTCGAACATAGTGTCTATCGAAGCCTATGGTCTTCAGAACCCTCACCATTTGCTGATTAAGGTATGATTCATGAAGCTCAAATTTTTCCTTCCTTCTCTGACTGAGTAGGGATGCTAGCGTCTGATCCATCCGTTTAACATTACAGCACACCAACCGCCAAAAGGGTCAAGGCCAGAGGGACACCAGGAGGGTGATTTCGGTATCTTTTAACCGTTCTCTTGAGATAAGTTAGCGCCAGAATGATACTTATAGGACTGGTAAATCAATAGCTCTGGTATCCATTGCAACTGGTGTGGGTCGCGTGCATACCAAGACCGTAGAAAAAGGCAAGAAGAACTAAATGAGTAGTGCGCGAAGTGCGGAAGCAAGAAATAAAAACATAAAGAAGACCACATATTATCCATCAATAGGTCCGGTCCATAACCTCGAACAACCATCAAATACTGCTGAGGATCGTGAGTTTATTCATCGCACGGTCCCAACCGTGTCCCGAACCTTTGCTTTATCCATCAACGCCCTTCCCTCCCGTCTTTCGACAACGGTGGGCACGGCATATCTTCTATGCCGTATAGCGGACTCGATCGAAGATGAGGTCGGCATACAATCGGAGCGAAGACATCAGCTTTTTACTGACTTCCGTCAGCTCATGCTTGGGGAGGGTGACCTGCATCAGTTTTGCAGTGCGCCGGAGTGGAAGGATATTCCACCCGCGCACGCGGCACTCTGCCAAGGTGCCCATCATGTCTTTGCCGTATTCCGCGCACTATCTCCCCCAGAACAGGAGGCGATTTTATCTCCAGTTTTGGAACTTGCTGAGGGAATGAGTGAGTATGTCCGCCGAGCGTCGCTTGAAGGACAGCTTCATATCCGGAGTATGGAGGACCTCGATCGTTATTGCTACTATGTGGCAGGGACCGTGGGTAAACTACTGACAAATCTCTTCTTAGCGCATGCTGCCCCGTTGAAGCCACAAACCGCTACCCTTCTCCATGAACGAGCGGTGCCTTTTGGTCTAGGACTTCAGCTAATAAATATCCTGAGAGATATTGATGCCGACCTCCAACGAGGAGTATGCTTCATCCCGAGTGACCTACTACAGCCACTTGGTCTGCGGCCTCACCATCTGCTCGACGCAAACTACCACGCCGAATTTCGTGAGCTCACCAACACTATAGCCAATCACGCTCGCAAGCAGCTCAAACAAGCAATCGAATATACGATGGCATGGCCATCGTCGGAAGCAGATGTTCGGTTTTTCTTAGTTGTCCCCCTCACCCTAGCCTTGCGAACACTGAGTATCATGACCAGCTCCCATGAACCGTTGACCACATCAAAAATATGTAGAGAAGAGGTTCTTGAGCTTTTCCAGAAAATTCAACAATTTGTCGAGCAAGATGACCAACTAGAGGCTTTTCTCTACAACTTGCTGACCGGGTCATAAACCCATAATAAAGAGCGGTCATGACTGCTTCTACGGTCGATGAATCAGAGTCTACCACTCCTCTAGGTAAACAGGTCACCGCCATTGTGAACGCGGGCCTCGAGTTTAGCCGACAAACACAGGCTTGTGATGGCTATTGGGTGGGTCGGCTAGAATCTAATTCATGTATGGAGGCTGAGTGGATACTCGCCCTGTATGTACTAGGTCTAGAGGATCACCCTCTAACAAAACGGCTTGGACGAGCACTGCTCAAAGAACAACGAACGGACGGTAGCTGGGAGGTATTCCGAGACGCTCCGAACGGTGATATAAACACGAGCGTAGAATGTTACACTGCCCTAAGATGCATTGGTTGTCCGGCTGATAGCGCAGAGCTCATCAAAGCTCGTAAGTGGATTTTACTGCACGGTGGTCTCCGGAAAACACGCGTTTTTACACGATACTGGTTGGCGCTACTGGGCGAATGGCCCTGGCGCTCGACCCCTAATTTACCTCCAGAAATTGTCCACTGTCCCCAATGGTTCGTCTTTAATATCTACAACTTTGCTTCATGGGCTCGCGCGACGTTGATGCCATTGTCGATATTGAGTGCAAAACGACCAGTTGTCCGTTTGCCACCAGATCGTCAACTCCACGAACTTTTCCCAGGAGGACGAGAACAATTTGATACCCAACTGCCAAAACCTCAAAAGTGGTTGAGTTGGGAAAATTTGTTTCTCCGGTTGGACCGTTGGCTACATCGCCTTCAAGACTGGAAGGTTATACCATTTAGACAAGCAGCAGCAGATCGCGTGTTATCGTGGATTGTTCAGCACCAAGACGCTGACGGCGTATGGGGAGGGATCCAACCACCCTGGATATATAGTTTATTAGCTTTGCATTTTTCTGGTTACCACCTTGAACATCCAGTTCTTAAGAGGGGACTTGATGCACTCAACGACCGTCGCTGGAGAATCGATATTGAAGAAGCCACATATATATCGGCAAGTACTTCACCGGTCTGGGACACGGTCTTAACCCTCCAAGCTATTCAGGAAGCTGAAGCGGAAGAAACACTATCTGACTCGGTACAGCAGGCGGTTCATTGGCTTATTAACCGCCAAGTCAGGCATGTTGGGGACTGGGCTGTTCATGCTCCGCAGGTACAACCAGGGGGCTGGGCCTTTGAGTATGAGAATGTCTATTATCCGGATGTGGACGACACCGCGGTAGCAGTCATGGTTCTATCCCGTCTCCAAGCTAACAAGGACATTGATCTTACACTTGTAGCAAAAGCCACGGAAAGAGCGGAGCAATGGTTGCTCGGTATGCAGTCCTCATCGGGAGGTTGGGCGGCTTTTGATCGGGGCAACAACCGAGTTTTTCTTACAAAAATACCCTTTGCCGACTTTGGTGAAGCCTTGGATCCCCCGAGTGTAGACATCACTAGTCACGTGCTTGAAGCCCTTGCCCATCGGGGCTACACCCAGCAGCACCCAGCTGTTACGCGAGCGCTCGCTTTCATTCAGAGTGAACAAGAATCAAACGGTAGCTGGTTTGGCCGATGGGGCGTCAACTATATCTACGGGACCGCCGCCGTGTTGCCCGCCTTGCGGGCAGTGGGACTTGACATGACTGAAGATTGGGTTGTTCGTGCTGCTGATTGGTTAGCCCACCATCAGAACCCAGACGGGGGATGGGGGGAGTCTTGTGCATCGTACGTGGATCCAATCGCTCATGGTTGCGGACCGAGTACTGCTGCTCAGACTGCCTGGGCTCTCATGGGGCTGTGCGCTGTCCGTCGATCCTCAGACCTCGAAACCGTTCGACAAGGGGTACACTGGCTGATTGCACACCAAATCAGTACAGAAAATTCGCTACCCACATCATCCACTAAGTCTACGCTATCGACGGCCGGAGGCACATGGATAGACCGAGCCTTTACTGGGACTGGTTTTCCCGGCTATGGCGTTGGGCAAAACGTTGCGCACCACAAATCAGGAACTCAGGCGAAGCTTTCCCAGGGAATAGAGCTTAGTCGCGCGTTCATGCTTAGTTATCACCTATATAGTCACTATTTCCCCATCACCGCCCTCGCTAGGGCAAACAAAACGTTCGAGTTGTAGTCGAGCTCTGCGTTTCCCAGGTAGGCGAAGTTCTAAATAGCAACTCTTTATGGCTTCGAGCGAACAAAAGTGCAAAAAGGACCCTTAACATCGTTTTGTCGTGTCCAACTATGAGTATGGTGTCGTCAGAAGAATCAGGCTCAAAAAGCACCCAAGAGAGTAGCCTGCTTGCCGCCTTGGAACGGATTGGTTTTCTGGAATGGCGACTGGAACAACTGGGGGCTGAGCTTACCACCGAAAGGGCCAAGCTACATGAGCATCGTTCAGAACTTGCTCGATCTTCTCGTCGGGAGGCAGAAACCGCAGAGACCATTCGGGACCTGCGGATGCAGCTCGCGCAAACGCAAGAGGAATGCACCCTGCTCAGTCGAAGGTACCTCGAAGCCGAAGCAACCCGTAACAAGCTTGAACAGAATGGGGGGCAGGCCTCCATAGCGCAATTAGCAACCGACTACGCTCGATTACTTGCCCGCGCCAAAGCGGCTGATCGTCAAGAGGAGGAGCTAGCTCATGCTAACGAACGAATCTCTCGACTACAGGCCCAGCTCAATCGCTTCTTCGAGCGATTGATTCAGTGGCAACATGCTACTGCCTCTGATGACCCAGACGCCATTGATCTCATAGAACTTATTTCCGACTTACGCGGAGAGACTCTCCGTTTAGAGGCCGCCAATGCTGCACAGCGACGGCATGCAAATGCATTGGCGGAGGCACTCGCCAACGCAGAAATCCAGCAACCATCGGAGCTCAATCCATACGACGAAGACTCACTGAACACCCACGTCCGCGTGCTGGACTCCGAAAGTTCCCAACCGCCATTCCGGACATCGATACCTTCATGTCATAACGAAGCAGCTGTCAAAGTGGCCAAAGAAAGATGGGAATCTGGAACCGCTAGCGAGGGAGCCTTAGCCTCTACTTACCCCCCTGAATCCCTCGCTCAAGAGAACGAGCAGGCGATGATGACTTCCGAGACAAATGAGGTACCCATTCGTCTCGCTGATGCGTTATTTGCGCTTAGCTGCTCTGATGTCGATCAAAAAGGCGCCAAAAAACTTCTTGAATCACTCATGAGTGAGCAACCAGTCGCCATTCGTGCAGAACTCCTTGAATTGCGTGGTATCACTGGCCGCCTTGCGCCAACGCTCTTAGGAGCGGTTGTGTTTGAAGCATCGACTTTCGAGGCTCGGTTGGCTGCAGTGCGTGCGCTTGCCGATATTGGAGGACCGGTAACGTCTCTAGTGCTCAACCACTGTCTAGATGCGCAAGATTGGCGGCTGCGAGCAGCAGGTGCCGAAGGTTTACTCAGTGCTCCTATTCTTCCGCTCCCAGACGCCCAGCGCGCGTTTCATCGAGCATTAGCGGATTGTGACCCAAAAGTTCGCCGTCGAGCGGCTGTAGCTGCCGCAGGCTCTTCCGCATGCACCGAGGAGATTCTCATGGTCTACCTCTTTGACAAAGATGCCCAAACTCGGAGGGCCTTAGCCGTGGCCGTGGGTGAGAGAGGTGGCATCAAAGGTCTTTTCGCCTTATCGCGACTACTTCATGATCCTGACCTTCAGGTTAGACGAACGGCCGCACGCGCACTGGAGCGCCGCCTAAGTCTTCGGCTACCAAGCCATCTAGATAATTCGGAGAAAGATCGTAGGATCGCAGCTCGCGCGATTCGCGAACGACTTATCGAGCAGTATCAGTCATGCAGCAGGTAAGCTATCCACGCCGGCGTTTTGCCGAACTCTTGAGTATGTCGGAGTCCGAACTCGACGCCACCGAGCAGGCCGCGTTGGATCAACTCGGAGAGGCTAAGGTCCGGTACAGTTCCGCTGACCTATCTCGATATCGCGAATTAACTCGTCGCTATCCTCCTCAAATTGCTCATCGGTTTCAGCTTTTTCTCAATTTCAAAGGTGGTACAGGAAAGACAAGTTTATCCGTATCCTATGCCCATCGGATTGCCGAAATGGGTCACCGAGTATTGATCGTTGATCTCGACTCTCAAGCTCATGCCACTAAGTGTTTGGGCTACGATGGTGAGGCACTAGACGAAACTCTCTATGATGTGCTGGTGCACAAGCGCCCGATCCATGAAGTTAAGATAGAAACACCACTGACCCAGCTCCATCTTCTGCCATCGAGCTTACGCATGGCGACTATTGATCTTCAGCTCATGCCAATGTCCAGCCGAGAGTTGCGGCTAAAAAAAGCCCTTGCCGAAATAAACGGCGACTATGATCTGATTGTAATGGATGCGCCGCCAGCATTCGGACTGATGAATCTGAACGCCATTGTTTCGGCACAAGACCTATTTGTACCTGTCCTTCCGGATTTTCTTTCTTTTCATGGCCTAAAACTACTTTTTGAAACCATTGACGACGTTGCTGAAGATTTGGATCATGAGCTGGACCGAATTTTTGTGGTGATCAACCAGTTTAATCCTACTACAACAATAGCAAGGTCGGCACGCGAAGCTTTAGAGAGTCATTTTTCGGAGTATCTTTTGCCGTCAGTAATACGACAATGCACCAAGTTCGCGCAGGCCTCTAGTGAGGGTGTACCCATATTCTTGTTCGATCCTAGTAGCAAAGGTGCGCAAGATATTCAGCGAATTATCGACGCCACATTACTTCCAAGAGGAGGCGAGGGATAGGAGGCATGAAATCGGGATTTGAGGGCGCATTACCCCGTCGCAAACCGCGAACTCGTTTGGGTTCGATGCTTGCTGATCTTCCGGTAGTACCCCAAGAGACTACTTCTGCAGAAGCTTCTGATGAACCTGATGATGCATCATCTTCGAATGAGCCTACTAAAAGCTCCTCTCGAAAGCGCTCGAGCCGCTCAGAAAAGAAGCGAAAAGGCTCATCTTCATCCCGGCGCTCAAACTCCATGCCGGCTGGTGATACTTCTGTCGATGTATCACCAGCCGCATCCGCAGCTATAGTTGAACCCGAATCTACTTTACCCTCTGTACCTCAAAATCCCTCATCCACCGACACAGCCAAACCCCAGCGAGGCTCCGCTTCTCCGAACGCCAAAATCACAACCGAAGCAGAGACTCAAACAGACGAAGTAGAGACTCAGACAGAAGAAGTACAAGCGTCCCCACTCGAACCGTCCAGATCCTCGACGAAAGCTACCTCTCAAACCCAAGTTGCATCAGTAACCACACCACAAGCTGAAGCACCCAACTCGCCCGTCGAGAATTCGGGCAAGTCGCCCACCAAGACGGGCTCCACACCCCCGCTGACGAAACCAACACCAGACCAGACAACAACAAGCTTTGAGCAGCAGCAACTACTTGAGCAGCAGCAACTACTTGAGCAGCAACAACTACTTGAGCAGCAGCAACTACTTGAGCAGCAACAACTACTTGAGCAGCAGCAACTACTTGAGCAGCAACAGCCACCTGAGAACCCAGCACCCGCGTACGTACCAACGACCGCCAGCCCTGGGTTAGAAGAGACCCCGTCCGCTGGTGACGAACCGCAACCAGTCTTCGCTGCTGATCCTCGTCGTCCCCATGCCTCAACCTCGGAAAGCACAACAACCCCTTTGGTGGACAACCCCGGGTCGGCTTCGAAGCCGACCACTTCTCAGCCAAACACGGTGAAATCTGCGGCGCAAAGAACCACCACCCATCCGTTGCCATCTCCGCTTCCGCAAAGCCCAGAACAAGCTAGCACAACTACCACTAGCGGTCGGCGACCACCGAGCCCCAGCAGCACATCATCACCTAGTCGGAACGGGTTTGTATCCTTAGATTCACCGGATCTATCTCATAGTATCTCGGTTAGCTCCCCCACACCGCCGGCCCAATCCCAAATAGACAATTCAACAAGTGGACACTCAGAAGTACCCTCCATTCGGCATCCAAAAGTAATCAGCGACTATGAATTCGTGAGCCATCTCCCAACCAAGGATAGCAACCCAACCCAAAACACTTCTTTATCGTCCACAGTTGAACAGAATCAAAACCGCACATCCAACTCGGATGTAGGCTCCTCAGCAACTTCTCCGGAAGAAGTTTCGCTCTCGTACCTTTCCGAACATTCACGACGGCCGCATCTTAGACCCGTGGACACACTGGCAGACGTACAGACAGCGCCCACATCTCGCTTACGGGAGATCCGGAATAAGCTCCCAGAGGTCAACCCTCTACAATCACCGACAAATACTTCCAACATGTCGGAATTTAATAGTTCCGATCCCAGTTTGCTTCACCTCGAAACTTCCGAAGCACTGCTGGACTCGCTTTCCACACTGGAGGGCCGCATGGCGTCCGATCCTTCTACCTTTGTTGGTCCCCAGCCTCGGTTTACACAGTCAACTAAAGAAGAATCTCAGTATCCCGAAGAGCTAGAGCCAGACCAGCAAACATATATTGCCTCCTTACGAGCTGCGGTACGAGCCCGAACTCAGTCGCAGGAGGTTGACAAGTCTACCGAATCATCCAGGGAAAACGATAGCTCACGGCCCAGAACCGTTCCGCCAGGCGGAGAGATAGTTAAGGCCGGTCGGGAACGCATCGATGCTCTCAGAGAGAGACTGGCTGAGGCCGCACGTCGAAGCCAAGTGCCTAGCGCTGAACCCCTCACGACCGCTTCACGTATCCGCGCGACAGTGGAATCTCTTCGAAGGGAGCTAGCAAGCACAAATACGGTACGGAAGTCATTACAAACAAAGGTTGATACCCAAGCGGACCAAATTTTACAGCTACAGAAGGAACTGGAAAACGAGCGCCGAGCTCGGGTTAGTGCAGAAGCACTCGCTGATGAACGAGAACGAGTAACCAAAGAGTTGCTGGACGAGTCCGAAGCCCTTGCCGAAGAACGAGATCTGGCTCTTTCTCGCATTGCAGAACTGCGATCGCTTGAGACCTCCCGTGAAGATATTTTGCATGAGCTGGAGCAAGCGCTTCATGACAAGGACGGTGCTCTAGACGGCGCGAGAAGTCGCATTCTCGAGCTCCAAGACGCACTCGACGCCACCTCCACCGATATGACGGTCTTAGAGAGCAAGTTGACGGAAGCTCAAGAGACCATGGAGCAGTCAACAAACAAGATACGAGCCCTCGAGAGCCAAGTGGAAGAAGCTAGAACTACCCGGGATGCTCTCCTGGAAATTGAACGTCTAGTAAGCAACTCGAGTAGTTCCGCTCATTAGAGGGGACCACTAAGTGTTCAGCACTATCTAACTAGCCCAACCTGAGCTTTCAATCGGCGGGTTTCTATCCTCTGGACCGACTACGTCTGCGTTGGCGCGACTGGCCGCGCCCGCTCCTCGTTCCGCGGGGGCTGCGGGAGCGCGACCGCGACGGACGGACTCTACTCTTTCGTCGGCTATCGCGTTCACGCTTCACAGACCGTCGCTCATCGCGGGAACGTTTCTTAGGTGAATCTCGATACCGTTTCGTTCGGGAATCTCGTCGGTACTGTTTCGTGCGGGGATCGCGGGTCCGTCTCGTTTGAGAATCGCGGGTCCGTCTCGTTCGAGTAGGTTCAGCACGGCGAGCATCACGAGATCGTGGACGGGCCACCCGCTGGACCGGAGGCGACCGCGAACGACGCACTGAGGCGTATCCTCGAGGTCTGTAATAGCGTTGGTAGCGTGCACGACGCCCTAGACGGTAAGGGGCAGGAACGAAACGAACGACCCGCTGCCTAAACAAAGTCTGAGGACAAAAAACCCAAGCACCACCGAAGATCGTTGCCCCGCTAAGGACACCCCCTTGCCACCGAGCCTGGGGCGGAAGAGGCGCCCAACCCACATAGTCATTGTCCGTAGTCCAAACCACCCAAGATGGCGCATAGGTATAGCCAGGCACCCAAACCCAACCGTAGACTGACGTTGTGACCCAACGGCCATAGTGAAACGGAATGCGCCCCCACGCGAACTGTGAGTGCCACAACCAACCGTCTGCAGTGTCCTCCCAGTACCCAACAGAATAGGGCCGCCATTTGGGACGCATTGCACGTGGTCTCCATACTTGTCCGTAGTCATTGACCTCAAGCCATTCCCCGTGCGGGGAGAGAGTCTCGTGAATCTCCTGCTCAGTGACAGAAGCCCACCCTTGCGTCGTTGTGCAAACTACCGACACGAGGATCAAAACACCGGTAAATAAGCGTGGTTCCAGAAAATGCATACCAGTAAAAACGTAGAACAGCGGCCTTACATTCACGTGATAGACGTCAGTATCTTGGAATACTCTCTATCATAATTACCTACACATAGAACTCGGGAAACTAGAGCGCGTTTCTAACATAGACCGGAACTCTTGCGAAGTGGTTGATTTGACTCAACATTCTGACTCGCAAGAGCAAACCACCACTCGTGCGATCATCTCCAGACTCAAGACGAAATAGCACTCTCGGTCCCAATGGCTTATCGTGGCGAGTTTGAGCCGCCAGCGGTGCCAGAGGATTATTCGTTGTTCGCGTGCCCGTCATGTTCAGGAGTCTGTATCTTACATACTCAGGAACCGGCATCTCACCATGTGGACCTACGTCGGCTCATCCAGAAAATAGTTGAAATGCACCGCAGCTTCTTCGTGAAGAATATCATACGCATGAGCTGGCGTCCGTGCTTCAAACAAACGAGCCTGAACTTCGGTATCCATGCCAACAGTACGGGCCAAGGTGGCTAGAACCTCAAGATGCCGTTGGCGCTGGCCTGGGGGCGTCGCAAGGAGCACCATACAGTGTATCGCTCTTCCGTCGGGAGCCTCAAAATTGAGGCCCAAGCGACTGATAGCCATCACCCCATACATTTGATTAATCTCTGTCAACTCACCATGGGGAATCGCCAAGCCGCCCCCAAGACAAGTGGATACTTCATTTTCACGTTGGAGCACAGATCGGGCCAATGCTTCCCGATCAAGCCTAAGGTGATGCGAACTGACTAACAGATCTACCAATTTCCGAATAGCTTCCGGTTTAGACTCAGCGGAAAACTCGGTGACAATGTTCTCCTCTTGAAGAAAATCAAGCAGACGTTTCCCATCCATACCTGCTTCCCCGGACCGACGTAGAGCCATCCGGGTCAGCAGAGGTCCCACGATTTCATTTGAAGTCACCGCTGTCAGAACAGAAGCGGTAAACATCGACTGGAAGGAGGCAAAAGCGGGCTCGTCTTGGATGAGAAGCACTAAGCCCACCGCAACCCCCGCTTGAGGAATCAGGGCTAGACCAAGATTCCTTTGGACCGACAATGTTGCCCGAACAACCCTCATCGCGAGCCAACCAGAAAGAACTTTTCCGAGTGCACGAAGAATGAAAAACAACCCAGCAATGGCGGTCACCAAGCCGAAGGACTCGAGCTTCAAATGCATCCCGGCCAACGTGAAAAAGATCGTCAAAATCACGGGGATAAAGTCCTCAAAAAACGCGTCCACCAAGTCGGAGCGTTCCGGAGTAAGATTTGCTTGGACAACTCCGAGGGCTAGGCAAGACAGGAGAGGACTCACTCCCACCCGCATGGCCAATCCAACCGCTAACAGCAATGTCATCACTGCCATGGTAGTGAGCGGTCCCCGCCCTTTGACCAACCGATAGGCGAGTAACCTTACAGCGATAGCCAAACTAGCACCGATGGTCACCGCCACCAGCACATTGATGATCGGTTGCTCCAAGTGAGCCACCCCGGAGATCGACGAAACCGAAAATGCTCGCGCCACCTCAAAAAGAAAAATGCAGGCCAAGTTGTTGAGGGCAACCGCGGCCACGAGAGTTTTTACGAAGACACCGCGTGCGTGAAGCTCCCGGACCAAAGCGACCACCGTCGCTGGCGCGGTGGCTATGGATACTGTCGCATAGAGGATGGACTCTGCCGGGGGACGACCTCCGACCAACCATAAGCCGAGAAACACCAGCGAAGGAGTGATAGTAATCTCTGCGAGAAGTAGGACACCAAGCCTGCGTCCAGCATTACGAAGCCTCTTCAAATTGAGGTGGGAGCCAACCGTCACCGCGATAAGTCCCAGGGCGAAATCTGTGAGAGGCTTGAGTCCATGCAGCGCATGCTCACTGACCAGGGCAGCTCCCGACTGACCCACCAGCACCCCCGCAACAACCTGTCCCGTAATGCTCGGCAAAGAAAGACGTTTTGCTAGCGCTCCCCCAACCTGGCCAGCAACGATTACAAGAGCAATGGTGAGGAGGGGATCCGCCTCAGGCGAAACTAACTCAGACACGGGCCGGCGCAGCCTACATCGGATGGCTAGTTAGGAGAGCTCAAACTTGGCATCAACCCTACAATTTGCCGCTTACACGCGAACAGGAGAAGGGTTTGTGCTCGTTGCAGCACCTAAACCTGCACGCCCTTGGCCTCCAAGGGTATCGTTGAGTGTCGAATTGGATATCAAGTCTGTAAGATGCCGTGATAGTAAGCCATTCTAAGGATCACGCATGAACCTAAAACAACGTGAAGGACAAAAAGTGCCTGAGGTCAGTTTTCAAACCCGTGAAGATGGAGCGTGGAAAACCGTTACCACCAACGACATTTTCTCAGCTAAGAAGGTTGTTGTATTCTCCCTACCAGGCGCCTTTACCCCCACTTGCTCAGCGAGTCATGTACCTCGCTACGACGAACTTGCCTCCGTGTTCTTTAGCTTGGGGGTTGATGCGATCGCGTGTGTGTCTGTGAATGATGCATTTGTCATGAACGCGTGGCGTGAAGCTCAAGACGTGGAGAACGTATATTTCATCCCCGACGGTAACGGGGAATTTACCGAGAAGATGGGGATGTTGGTAGAGAAGGATAATCTTGGCTTTGGTCGCCGCTCTTGGCGATACTCGATGCTTGTTGATGACGGGACTATCAAGAAAATGTTCATCGAGCCCAATAAGCCCGGTGATCCTTTTGAAGTCTCCGACGCAGACACGATGCTTGGATATTTAGTTGGAGACAAAAAGACGCTGGTTCCACCTGATATCGTTCTATTCACTAAAGCTAATTGCGGTCACTGTAAGCGCGCAAAGGCAGCACTTAGTGAAAAGAAACTTCCATTTGAAGAGATCTTAGCAAGCCCCCGGATTCTAAAAGCACTCTCTGATAATCAAACAACACCCCAGGTGTTTATCAATGGCAAACTCGTTGGGGGTGCTGATGAAGTAATCCAGTGGCTAGCTGACAAGTAGGCACACCCGCACCCATCACAACCATCAAACCATTGGATTTTATTGTCATAGAAAATGTCGTATGATGGTCCCGTTCAGAGCATGAGCTGCGCTCTATTGATCTTAACCCTTTCCAGTATCTTACCCCTCAACTCTGAGGCTCGACCCGTGTTTATATCCTCTCCCCAGCTAGACCAATTTTTGCGTTCATCCAAAGAAGTTCGTGTCATCGATGCGCGGGGCACAACCGCAGATGCGCCGTACGTTGTTGGCGCAATCGTCACAAGCTGGAAAGAAATACGAGCGGGTTGGCTCAGAGATGGGCGCCTGGCTCCCACACACAAGGCCCGTGCCTACTATAGCCTCCAAGGTGTGGACGTCAGGCATCCTATTGTTGTCTATGGAGCAGCTCACCAGGGATGGGGCGAGGAGGGACGAGTATGGTGGGATTTGACCATACTCGGTCATCCCAAAGTATATATTTTGGACGGAGGGATCAATGCGTGGCTGAGATACGGTGGAAAGACTTCAAAGACTGCCGCACCTCCCAGAGTTGGATATTTTCCAGAATCCGTCCCCCCATCTACATCCTTGCGTCTAAACGCTCAGAACGTTCTCAGTCTCCTACAGAACAAAAAAAGTATCATCCTCGACGTACGTACATACAAAGAGTACCATGGAGCTACACCCTACTTATCACCAAGAGGTGGACATATCCCGGGAGCAAAACATTTTCCTTGGAAACACCTACTGACATCCAACGGTCTCCTCCGATCAGAACAGCAAATCACCCAGCTAATGAGACATGTTGGTATAACACCTCAAACATCCCTTGTTGCCGCCTATTGTACCGGAGGAGTTAGATCTGCTTTTACTATCGCCGTCTTGACTCACCTAGGTATTCAAGCAGCTAACTATGATGGGTCATGGTGGGACTGGTCTAGCCAAGATTACTTACCCATCAGTACCACTCACCCACCACTCGAAAAAGTCAACTCCGAGAACTAACTTTACCTGATAGCCTGTTGATTTGGCCATGTGTGTAGCTCTCTAGCCCGGCTTTTCTTTTCGTGAAACGCTCCGACGACGAGGCGAGCGTACCTGGCGGTACGCGACCAAGGAGAGACTTCTAGCAGGCCATCAGAAAAGTGAGTTAGGCGCTTCGCGGGTCCTTTTTCCGTGGAACGTCTGGACCGGCTTCGCCTTTCATCGGTTGCATACGCCCGGTATGCGCCCTCTTCATCCAGAGCGTTCCACGGAAAAGATACTTCGCGGATCACCCGTCCCACTTTTCTGATGGCCTGCTAGATATTCATGCACTCAGCAAGTGTTTTCTTACCCAACTCGGCAGACAACCCAGTTGGGCTCATTGTAGTCTTCTATCTTGCGGATAAGGATATATATCGGGATGTTCATCACTTAAAATGGATGTCTGCGCTGCTTTCCACCACTGCACAGAAAATATTTCTGGATGATGTTGTTCAAATACCTTCCGTAGTCTTGGTGTTCCCCACAAAAAATATCTAAACTCCTCTGGATAAATATCCCGCTCATCCGCTACCACCTGAGTTTCACTGCCAAACACGCCCATATCTTCCGGTAGAAGCTTAAAGCGGCACTCTGATAGAAGTAATATCTCGTCATAGTCATAGAACACCACTCTTCCTCTTCGAGTAACTCCGAAATTTTTAACCAACAGGTCTCCAGGAAAAAGTCCAATCGCAGCCAGATCTTTGATTGCCTGACCGTGATCAATCACCGCCTCGAGAGCCAATGGCTCATCCACCTCGTGAACGTATAAGTTCAAAGGATATACTTTTCTCTCGATATATATCTGCTCTATGATCACCTCATTTCCGACACACCTAACCGTCTCCGCACACTCATTCAATAATTCATCCAGCACGTCTTTTGAAAATCTTGTAATATTAAAACGAAGTCTTTCATAACCTTGAGCATCAACCAGTCGGCCGGCACGGTCATGAGCCTCAACCAACCGATAAGCTTGATGTACTTTTTCCCTAGTGGTTGTTTTTGGTTCGGCAAACCGATCTCGGATAACTTTAAACACCAAATGGTAGTTTGGGAGGTGAAATACGGCCATCACCATACCTTTTGCTCCAGGCGCCAACTCAAATCTTTCCTGTGTCTGCTCCATATGACGATACAAACCACGATAGCGAAGGGTCTTTCCGTGCTTACAAAACCCAAGACTTATGTATAACTCTTCCAAGGGTTTAGAGGGTAACAGAGTCCGCAGAAAACCTACCAGTTCCATTGGCCGTCCTACATCCACGAAAAAATATGATCGGGTAAAGCTAAACACTGTGCTCACTTCAGTTTCCGACAAGATCACAGCATCAACTTTCACTCCGTCCGGACAGTTGATTAGAGGCAATATCAAAGGAACTATGCGATGAGCCCTGCGAATACGAGCCACAATGTAGGCGCTTTTACCTCGATATAAGAGCGGCTCCACCACCTCAATTACGTCAAAAGAATTGATCCCGGACCGTTCACGAAGATGTTCACTAATACGAAAAGCAACCTGATGAGCATCAGTCTGGATACATTTCCATGTCACCTGAATGGAAAAGGATCTCAATATGTTCTCAATGAGAACTTCCAAAACAACCGACGGGTACCAACGATTAAAAATCGGGGATTCTTCGCCATTGGGAAAAAGCACATTGTCTAGCCAAATAAATTCAAGCTCTTTATCAAAACCTATCGTCCGAAATACACGACGGGTAAGGGAGTTAAAGAAAGTTTCTGATAGTTCTTCGTCTGCCCGGTTGAGTACACTTCGCGCATAGATATCTTTCATCAGTCGCCAGATATGCCGGTCAAGAAACCGACTACCCATTTTTATTTGGAGCGTCGTGACCAGTTCTTGTAGGGTCTCACCGTACAAGTTTGATCGACGCTTCAATCCGTCCCGGGCTCCCGCCCAATCACGGGTTTCGAACCACAGCCGAGCCTCTCTCGTTAGCTCCTTAAACTGTCTCCGGTAGTTATTGAGGTACGTGAGGACTAACTCTGTCGCATGCTCAGGAAGCTCCACGGATACCAGCTTAGCAGGCTGTCGGAAGAAGGTATTGTGCGATTCGCGAAGCTCTTTTTTGTGCAGCATTCAAACGAAGAAGAATCACACCGATCGTAAGTGAATGACGAGACCCGCCGGCAGGCTGATGTTCACGCAAAAAGAGCGAATTAGGGCCAAAACTTTTTATTAGCTTGGTTAGGGCGTGTCTTTACCCTCCGGACCGCGATCGGACTTGTTTCCCACATGTGTGAGGCATCGGTGGCTTCGCTACCATTTCGGGCCCCTCGGCCCTGTACATCCGGTACCCTCCCTCCGGGGACAACCACTCACAAACGCGGGATACGGCGTCATCTCTCCAGCCGGAGGGTAAGACACGCCTACTACACCTGCGTCCGGTTCTCCTACGGAGATCAAGGCATCCATGACGCCAAAGCACATGGAGAGGTCCCCCTCCGTGCCTGAGTTTCTTATGATCTCCTTTGAGAAGCTTGGTGAATATTCGGTTCCCATCATTGTTCGACTTCAAACAACAATGTTTCGTCGGATATGGTGTAAGCATCTCCGTTACCCACCCGAGCATGCTGAATCTTGTCCCCATTGTGCCAAACGCCATTCGCTGATCCTAGATCCTCTATCCAGAGATCCCCTTCGATGAAGCTGAGCTTGGCATGCTGCCGACTGATTTTGGTGGAAGGCACAACAATATCGCAGGTTCGGCTCCGACCAATGATCATCGTTTCTCGATCCACACGAATGGTTGCACCATTCGACATAGTGCATAACCATTCGTAGCGTCCAAGTCGCATACTTGAAGTATTTGTCCCTGCTTCAGACGGCCCCAGAAGTGATGTAAGATTTTCGCTGTTTTTTGGTGCTGGTGGTCGCCATTCCGGGTCTATAGCAATCGGAGCAATTACCGGAAAAGCTGCCGCTCTTCCCTCTCTAGCCATGTTACGAAACTGCTTCTCGATCCCCACGAGATTAAATCGCACTCCACAGACATGACAAAGCGCGGTGAGAGGCAACTCAGTGACCGCATGTTCTAGCCAGTTTTGGGGACAGGATTGGTCGTTGTTGCAGGTAGTGAGCCAACCTAAACACTCGCGAACCATGTGCCGAAATCTTCCCCAATGCCCGGTCAAGGTCAACGGCACCGCATCCTCAGCCAGTATCGATGGTCGCGGTTGATGCACCGTCCAGTATCACTCGTCGCAGAGCACTGGAGATGTAACCCATGAATCCCTATGTATAGCAGGTAGGGTCTTTCAATCCGGCGCCCTCAAAACCTTGGCGGCGCAACACACAGGAGTCGCAGAGACCACACGACTTGTCTCCTGAAGGGTTATAGCAGGAGTGGGTAATGGCCAGATCGACTCCTAAGTCCACGGCTTTCTGGATAATCTGTGGCTTCGTCATCGAGATCAGTGGTGCATGCACTCGGTACTGGCCTCGTCCTTCGACCCCGTCCGCAGTCGCCAGGTTAGCAAGGCGTTCAAACGCCTCGACAAACGCCGGGCGACAGTCTGGGTACCCAGAGTAGTCAATGGCATTCGCGCCAAAGAAGATGTCAAAGGCTCCCAAAGTCTCCGCCCAACTAAGTGCTATCGACAGGAATACTGTGTTTCGGGCTGGGACATAGGTTATAGGGATTTCGTCTGACTTGCCCCTGTAAGCCGGCACAGCGATGCTTTTCTCAGTAAGAGCAGATCCGCCGAAGCCATTCAGGCCTACCTGTACTGTGACATGTTCAAGCACACCAATAGAAGCAGCCACCTTCTTAGAGGCCTCTAGTTCCAACCGGTGTCGCTGTCCGTAATCACAAGAAAGAGCGTAGACAGCAAATCCCGTTGATTTGGCCATAGCCGCTACGGTGGCCGAGTCCACTCCCCCACTCAGCAACACAACCGCTTTTGGCTTACCATTCACTTCCGTCACGATCCCGGCATCCCCCCTAGCGCTTCTATTGTCCAGAGCGATTGGTATTCCCCTAGCTCTAATCCCAGAGTATGCGGGGCCGTTTAGGAACAAACCAACCATACGCATGAACCCTTTACATTCGCGCTCGAGGACGCTAGGTGACCGGAACCGGCTAATTACAGGGAGCGAGGGTGGCGGAAATGGTAGACGCGCTGGGTTTAGGTTCCAGTGGGGTAACCCGTGGGGGTTCAAGTCCCCCCTCTCGCATTCATCTTTGCCAGCACATTCAGCTGAGCCAGCCTAATTTATTAGGGCTTGAATATGAGCACAATCGAGGTTGAACAGCTCTCGGATGTAGAGCGAAAAATTACGGTGCAGATTCCCTGGGAGAAGGTCCAGGAAGAGCTCGATGCGGCCTACTCCGGTCTGCAACGTCGTGCCCGTGTAAAAGGTTTTCGTCCGGGCAAAGTGCCTAGGAAAGTCTTGGAACAGTTCTATAAGCAGACGGTTGAGGGTGAGGTACTGGGTCGACTGATCGATGATGGTTATCGATCAGCGGTTGATCAGCATGAGCTGTTTCCGATCGACCAGCCAAACTTAGAGGCTTTTCCAAAGGTAAATAAAGGCCAGCCCATCGAGTTCATTGCTCGGGTAGAAGTCAAGCCGGAGATCAGCCCCCAAAAGGTTGATGGTCTGTCAGTAACGCGAAAAATTCGCGCTATTGAGGATGTAGAGATTGAAGCTGAGCTCGAGAGCCTCAGAGAAAAAGCCTCGATAGTCGAGGCTATCACCGATCGGACACACGCAGAGCCTGAAGATCTTGCGATTGTCGACTTTTTTGGCTTCGTCAACAACGAATCTTTTAAAGGTGGCAAGGGTATTAATTATACCATCGAACTAGGGTCTAAGAAGATGATTCCCGGATTTGAGGAGCAAATTGTCGGGATGCAAATCGGCGAGGAGAAAACTTTTCGACTCCGCTTTCCTGACGGTGAAGGGCCAGACGAGGCTCAGGGAAAAGATGTTGACTGGAAGGTTGAGCTCAAAGAACTCAAAAAGAAGACCCTGCCGGAACTTGATGATGAGTTTGCCAAAGATCTCGGTGAGTTCGACACTTTGGATGAGCTAAAGAAAAGTATCAGTGACAATCTAGCTACCCGAGAAGATGCTCGTGGACAACGCGCACTACGGAACGCAGCAATGGAAGCATTGGTGGAAGCTAATCCCTTTAGCGTTCCAGACCGCATGGTCGATCGACAGATCGAAGCCATGCTCAATGACACCCTACGCTATATCTCCGACAAAACTGACCCGCGAGTAACTGAGGCGGTTGAAAAACTGAAGGTAGACGCTCGTCCCTCCGCGGCGAAGCAAGTGGCGGCCACACTACTTCTGGAGGGGGTGGCCCGCGCAGAGAAGCTAGAAGTTAGCGAAGAAGAAGTTGAGGGCAGAATACAAGAACTTGCCCGAGAACACCGGATGCCCGTACCTCAGGTCCGAAAGCAGTTGGCTGAAAATAATCAGCTGGATAGCATCCAATACAACCTGCTGCAGGATAAGGCTCTTGATCTTGTCATCTCCAAAGCCAATGTGACTGAAGTTACAGTAACAAAAGAAGAACTAGATGATGCAGAGAGTGCACCGCCGGACTCGGAGGACTCCGACTAAACCACCAATCAAGTAGATATCAGTTAGGATGACATAAGCTCTTGTCTCAGGCTCAGCTAACTCCATTGCAGAGTAAAGCTAGACGAGGGGAAAAATAGCAGTCACCATCCATGAGCCTGGGGTTACTTCTCGGGTGCACTGTCAGACTAGTGAATACTAGTACAGTGGTTATCCGCCAAGCTTGTAGGGTAGCAAGCCCAGGTCTAAAGCATGAGAAAGGTACATAACTGCACCGAACTCATGATTCGGAGAGAATACACAGTGAGCTACTTTGTCCCTTATGTTCTCGAGCAAACTCACCGGGGTGAACGTCAGTACGATATTTGGTCACGCCTAATGAAGGACCGAATCGTATTTATCGGGACGGAGATAACTGACGATTTTGCGAATGTGGTCGTAGCACAGCTACTGTTCTTGGAATCCGAGGATCCGGACAAGGATGTCAACTTATACATCAATAGCCCCGGCGGCTCGATCACTGCGGGACTGGCTATATATGATACTATGCAGTACGTTCGGTGCCCAATTACGACGATCTGCATCGGCCAAGCCGCTTCCATGAGTGCTGTGCTACTCGCCGCCGGAGCTAAGGGCCGTCGCAAGGCCCTACCTAACTCCCGCATTATGATCCATCAGCCTATGGGAGGCGCTCGCGGACAGGCATCAGACATTGAGATCCAGGCCCGAGAGATTCTCCGAATGAAGGAAGTGCTGTATTCCACACTGAGTGAGCATACGGGAAAAACGGTGGAAGAAATTGAACGAGACTCCGACCGTGATAAATTTATGTCCTCTGAGGAAGCAAGGGCTTATGGACTCATAGATGATGTGGTGTTTAACAAGAAGGCTTCCACTGACGGAAATGCCTAGGGTCGCGACTTTTCGGCGACTCCGAGATTGAAAGACCGGAAGTTTTCGGGCTCCATGATGGTGTTACATGGCTGAGCGAGGGAATAGGGAGGACGGTTACGGTGGCAACCTCACCTGCTCCTTCTGTGGGAAATCGCAGAAGGAGGTAAAAAAGCTCATCGCTGGTCCGTCTGTCTACATATGCGACGAATGCATTAGCCTCTGCAACGACATCATCGCTGAGGAACAGGATAAGGACGGACCTCCGGATGGCGGGTTTAGGGTACCGAAACCATCCGAAATAAAGGTAGTTCTTGATGACTACGTCATCGGGCAAGAGCGAGCAAAAAAAGCTCTCGCTGTTGCCGTTCACAATCACTACAAACGGGTCCAATCCAATCTGGACGATCCCAACGAAACTGATGATGTTGAACTTCAGAAGTCCAACATCCTTCTCATAGGGCCATCGGGATCCGGAAAAACACTGTTAGCGCAGACGCTAGCTCGCATTTTAAACGTACCTTTCACCATCGCTGACGCCACGACTCTGACAGAGGCGGGTTATGTGGGTGAAGATGTGGAGAACATCCTCGTCAATCTCCTACAATCAGCTGATAATGATATCGAGCGTGCCAGCCGGGGTATTGTTTACATCGACGAAATAGATAAGCTCGCTCGCAAGAGTGAGTCGCCGTCGATAACCCGCGATGTCTCAGGAGAGGGTGTTCAACAAGCTCTGCTGAAGATTATCGAAGGTACGATGGCCAATCTTCCCCCCAAAGGTGGTCGCAAACACCCCCAGCAAGACTTCGTGCAGATGGACACAACCAACATCTTGTTCATTTGTGGGGGAGCATTTACCGGGCTCGATAGCGTGGTTGAGCAGAGAGTCGGGAAAAAGAGCATGGGTTTCGGCGCCGAGATCCGATCAAAAAAAGATCGGGCCATAGGAGATCTTCTGGGCGAAGTTCAACCCGGCGACCTACTCAAGTTCGGTATGATTCCAGAGTTCACTGGCCGACTACCGGTGATTACCTCGCTCAACGAGCTTGACGAAGAAACACTCACCCAGATTCTCGTCAAACCAAAGAATGCGCTACTAAAACAGTACCAGCGCCTTCTTGAACTTGACGGCGTGAAATTGTCTTTCACCGACGAAGCCATCCAGTCGGTAGCTCACCAAGCTATGAGCAAAGGCACTGGCGCACGAGGTCTGCGGGCCATAGTTGAAAGAAGTATGCTCCGGGTAATGTACGAAGTACCTGCTCGAAAAGATGTTCTTGAGGTTGTCATCACTCGCGAAGCCGTTGAAGGGCAAGAAGCTCCCAAGGTGATTGCGGGATCTGTCGAACGAACTGGCACTTGAGACCAAACCAACGGAGGCAATCAGCTCGGGTTCCCCACCGTGCTCAAAGGCATACCTGCAGCTAATGCACCCTCTTTTAGTGCATACCCAACCGCAGACGGTACCCGTCCAAGCTACCTGTTCGGAAAATACGTTCACAGTAGCCCGAGTCCGGATTCTGAAGTCTTTATAGAATGGGTTGGTACCCATAGTCCTTGGGCGTGTCTTTAACCTCCAGACCGCGTTATGACTTGTTTCCCCCATTTGTGAGGCGTCGGTGGCATTGCCCCCCGTTTCGGGCCCCTCGGTCCGGTACGTCCAGTACCCTCCCTCCGGGGCCAACCCCTCACACCCACGGGATAACGGCGTCATCTCCGCAGGCGGAGGTTAAAGACACGCCCTAGCAGGCCATCGGAAAAGTGGGATGGGTGATCCGCGAAGGTTCTTTTCCGTGGAACGCTCCGGATGAGAGGGCGCATACCGGGCGTATGCAACCGATGAAAGGCGAAGCCGGTCCAGACGTTCCACGGAAAAAGGACCCGCGAAGCGCCTAACTCATTTTTCCGATGGCCTGCTAGTGTTCTCCCGAATGGAATACCTACCGATCGGCATGCGACCAAAAAGGCTTCGTTGTCGCCTATATCCTTATATAGCTAGGTCAATAGCTGCGGGGGCAAACGATCTACAAGGCAATATGGACGAGCATCTATATCCGGCACCTATGTAATTGGTTACCGTTGTTATAATCATGCGGTCGCTTATAGCTCTGAGTGTTTTAACCTACATGTCGGTTGAAGGCTCAGCATGGGCCAATGTACTAGTATCTCCCCCTTCATCCCAGCCGGAACTCCGCAGAGTGGACGCTGTTGTATTGAGATCGCCGGAATCAGGTTTTCAACTCCTCCAGCGGCTCACGCTGACAAATACCGAGCATAGCCAAATTGTATGGCTGAGCGTCCTACCTTCTTTGCCCGACGTAAAGATAGGTCCGTCAGTCTTCGCTGAGCTGGCTCGCACCGTTGACCACCCCCAGAGTTACTCGGAGCAGCTCCGTCGAAACCCATTTGGTCCTTCTGTACTAACGATAGTATCACGCCAAATAAACCCAGAGCTCTCTTCCCGACCCCTGATTGCCGCCACTGAGCGACAACTACAAATTCATGACTTGCGGTTTTTTCCCCCTACCGAGCCCGTTATACAAAAACACAATACCCAACTACCGGAGGAGCTAAACCTATATCTAGGGCAACATAGCATCGAGCTTTCACCAGATGTGACTCAGCAAATTATCAGTAATGTCCGGAACGGGGGGGTCGTTCTCGTGGCTGTACTACATGATCCTGAGCCTGGCCCACAGCCCGCCCAAGTCGGCCCTCTTCACCTGAGCTTCGGAAGCGGTCACCCGACCATCCCACTACTGCTGCCCGCTAGTCATTCCCTCGAATTGGTTGTGAGTGCACTTGGCTCCACACCTTTAGCACCCCTCGAGTTGCCAGCTAACACAAGCGACATCGATGGCAAAAACCCAGTTGCGCAATCGGACAGCCGAAGTAACGTGCTGTTTCTCGGTCGACTAGGTTTGTTTCCCTCCCTTCAAGCCCATTTGTTTGAGGCATTCGGTGACCACATACGGTCCGAAACCATTCTTACCCACATGTCGATCACCACCACGGATCTCAAGCTGCCTGCCCTTCATCTGGTCTCCGCTGACGAAAACCCCCAGGCACCACTAGGCCGAGCCCAAATGCCCAATCCACCGGGTAATCCTACCGACCTGCTCCTCTGTATTTTACTTGGCTTAACCCCGCTCGGTTTTACTCCCGAGATTTGGCTTCTGTGGTTCATTGGCAAACAAGTTCGCGGGACCCATCGAGGCGCCGGTTGGGGTGAAGTTCGTCTCGCGCGTCAATTGGCTAGTGTTTGGTGCCTAGTAGTTGCTGCGTATTGGCTCTATACACTCGTGGACATCGCGCGCGTAGCTTCGCTCGGCCCACTACTAATTGGCACCGTTCTTATCGCGGTTCCAGGCGGACGTCATGAACCGATGCCCGTACGGATTCCGTTCAAAAAGGAACAAGCAGCCGACGAGAGCCCAACAAAAGACCACAATCCTGCTCGTGCGTAACCTATCAACCCATCAAGCTACCTGATCATGCGCGACTATGAACCAGAAGACGGGGACCATCTCGGAAGATCACCTCTGCCTTATTGTCCGTTTTCAGGGAAAACACGATACCGGTGCCAAACTTCGGATGCTCAACAACCTGATGCATATCGAGGGGAGCACGTATTGAATATTGTTGGGCTTGGTTAAGATCCACGACTTTGGCCAACGATTCAAAATCAACCGTTGAGGCTGCAGCCGCTTCTTCTCTCTTCTTTCTTGCACTTTTTCTTTTGGCGGCAGTTGCCTCACTCGCAGAATCTGGTGACCGATACGTGTGCGTCTTGGTACAGGTGTTGCACTTAACTTTGACGATCTTATCGCCATCCATGGCTACCACAGTGTGTGCGAGAACCAGCCCCGGACCACACGAAGGCAGACACTTTGAATCGATATCGTCTCCTACTTTAATGCTCATCGGAATCGTAAACGCGCGTGGCGCTAGTATTCCTGCTATAACTGATGCGAGCCGGTTGGCAACTAACGGTGTGCGTCACCATCGTGTTTCAAGCGAATTACACTTGCCAATTCATAAACTCATTGGCAGCTTCCCCGCTCCAAAGAACAGCGTATGGCGAAGAAATCAAAGATCGAGCACAACCTGCGCCGCAAATCCATGGTAGACCGGTATGCCGACCGTCGAACCAAGCTGAAGGCGGTTATCAGCGATCCGAATACGCCCGATGAGGAGCGGTTCGAGGCCGTTCGGGCGCTAGACCGGTTGCCACGAAATTCGAGCCGTACCCGCGTTCGCAACCGGTGTCGCGTAACAGGCCGACCACGGGCATTTTATCGTAAGTTTGAGATCTCCCGTGTGGCGATGCGGGATCTCGGATTGTCAGGTCAAATAGCAGGTCTTAAGAAGGCATCTTGGTAAAGAGACGAACAGTGCCCGTACCTTATCCCGAACACTCCGCATTCGAGATTGAGGACGCTGAGAAAGTATCAGGGCAACTATTTATTCGTCGTCGGCCTCGATAACTTGGGCTACGGAAAGCGATCCTTTCTCGTCATCTGATAATATAGTTTTAATTACAGCCAGAGAACGGCGCTCATCCTCCTCGCGTACCCATACTTCGATGTAACCCTGATCGAGTGGAATTCCCCCTACCAGCTGCGATGCAAGCTCGTTACGTATCTCCGCGTAGATACCTCCCCCTTCAAGGGCTGACTTCACAATATAGGCCATCACGGCCACTCTCCCGGAGTAAACTCGTACCATGCGACAAGCCTTCATACCTTGACGAAAGCGTACCATTTCGCCACGCGCAAGACTGATGACCAAGCCCAGTCGGACATACATTCCTCCTAAAACCGTGCTCAGGGCCCGTAAGGTAATGAACGATACCGTCCGTACATTTTTTGATCAGCGAGGCTTTCTTGAGGTTGAAACCCCAATAGCGGTCACCTCGCCCGGCCTGGAACCTCACCTCGAGATCTTTTCAACCGTAGCACACAGCCCTGATGGAGCGACTGAGCAGCTGTTTCTCCACACCTCACCTGAGTACGCGATGAAGCGAATGTTGTCGCGGCAACTGGGCAATATCTATCAGATCGCGCGAGTGTTTCGGAATGGGGAGCGCTCTGCCACCCACGCACCCGAGTTCACCATGGTCGAATGGTATCGGCAGCCTGGTGAACTGAAAGAAATCGCGGACGATGCTGCAACACTTATCTCTCAGGTTGCGGTCGCTTTAGGTGGTTGGCAGCCGAGTCATATCCATTCCCTCTCCGTCTCTGAAGCCTATCTTGCAGCTGGACTCGGAGATCCTCTTGCGCACATAGGAGACCTTGAGGGTCTTCGTAATGCCTTAGATATCCCTCCCATTGATGGTGACGACTGGGAAGCAGTGTTTTTCCGAGCGTTTATCACCCGTGTTGAGCCTAGCTTTAGTCCCGATGCCGTAACAATTCTTAGTGGTTATCCAGCATCTATGGCTGCTCTTGCCAAAATTGACCCCAACAACCCGAGGCAAGCCCGACGATTTGAAGTTTTTGTCGGATCACTAGAGCTTGCCAACGCTTTTGACGAACTCGTGGATCCTCAGGAGCAACGCTGTCGGTTCGAAGAGGACTTGCGGATACGAAAGGCTTTGGGACGCTCCTGCCCGCCTTTGGACGAAGATTTGCTCTCCGAGCTCCCTAAAATCGGTCAGGCAGCAGGCATCGCACTCGGTCTTGATCGTTTGCTCATGAGATGTCTCCAGCTTCCCTGCATTCAAGACGTCATTCCGCTTTCGCCAAGACCTGGTTGACGATCAGTCATGTACCGCGACATGCCTGGACCTCGTGGCACGCAGGGTACGAAAACACGCCAACCCCTTTAACGTTGACGTACGCCTTGAACGCTTAGTCCAAGAACAGCTCTTCGGTAAAAAGGCTGCGCTGGAAGTAGACGTAGGTTGTGGCGCAGGGGACTATATTCTTCAACGAGCTATCACTCATCCCGAGTCCAACTTTCTTGGATTCGAAATTCGAAAGCCACTTGTGGAAGCAGCCCTAGCCCGAGCTAGGGCAAAAGGCGTTCGGAACGTCTGGTACTTTTACGCCAATATCCATGACAACTACGACTTTTTTCCATTAGGTGAAGTCTCACGTTTCTGTATCCAGTTCCCAGATCCATGTTTCAAAAAAAAACACTGGAAACGGAGAATTCTCCATCCACTATTCGTCCGGCAAATGGGCAAGTTACTGCCCATCGGTGGTGAAATCTTCGCGCAGTCCGATGTTCATCCGCTAGCGGAAGAAATGTACACATTCCTTGACGCTGAGTGCGCCATCAAAAGCATCCTCCCTCCAGATCTTAGAGCTCCCAATCCGTTTCCGGAACGAACAGAGTGGGAGCGCCACCATGAAACAGAGAACGAGCCGGTATATCGCATGCTATTTCGCAAAATAACCGAACCCAGTGGCGATATACCAAAGATACCATTCCGGGACACCAATCCCCTCCGAGCATCTTCTCCAAACTCAGAAATTGATCGGATTCTGGGACCCTATTCCCACCAGAATAACGGCAAAGACCACTTGATTTGATTCTGTTAGAATCAACAAGGAGTCGCGCAGCGGGGCATTGCCACGCAGAGAAGCTGGAACTTGGGTTCTACCCAAGGGATTTCTGCTGAACAGCAAAGACCACTTGGTTTGATTCTGGATGAATCAACAAGGAGTCTCGCAGCGAGGCATTGCCACGCGGAGAAGCTGGAACTTGGGTTCTACCCAAATTCTTTCTGCTGTAACGGCAATTGTCATCACGGGATCGGTTTATCTTCAGAAGATCCTATCGCTGATGATGAGGTACGCACTCCGCGCAATGCCAATACGGCGTACAGAAAGATGAAGCAAGCCATCAGCACAACAGGCAAGCCCTCAGGCCGAGTGATAAGTTCAACCCAGGCCGGCCATTCAGTCTCCGTAGCCACGCAGTTGGTTTATGCCCCAATTTACTTACGGTCAAGACCATGCGACGGTGCGAATACATAATGAAGACCGTAGCGGCGATAACCATCATGGCCTGGATATCGTTACTAATCTACGCCTGTACTGCCTCAACTCCGCTGTCGGCCAAGGCCGTTTCCGAGCCAGTGGGACCAACTATCGTGGTCATTTCACCAGCAGGGCAAAAAGACGGGGACGGTAGTATTTTGAGACCATACGCTAGTCTTCAATATGCTCTTCAGCATAGTACGGCTGAAATTATACGATTGATGCCCGGAACCTATGATGAAGATCAACTTATTATTAGTCGCCCGGTTCAAATAGAGGGCGTGCAATCGGCAACTATAAGTACGCATACGTTTATTGGTGCTGACAATGTGCAGATCAAACAACTGCGTTTCCTTCAGGGACTTCGAGTCGGGCTTGCTCGAAACGTAGTCCTTAGGGATGTTGATATTATCGCCGGGAAGCATGATCAGGCACTGATGGTACATGGCTCCGATATGATACTACGCGACAGTATGCTCCGAGGGGGATTGGGCGCCGTACTGGAAACAACCTCCTCGACTGTAGTCGTTGACAATTCTGAACTCATCGCGGAGAGGTCTGAACGAAATATCCTAATCGACAGAAGTAAGGTCGATATAACCAATACCACATGCAAAGGTGGGCAGCTTGCCATCATCCATATTGTTGAAGGCTCAACGCTTGCTATCAACCAGTCTCACCTTGGTCCCGCTCAGGGTAGTGGCCTCATGCTCTACGGCCGAGACTCATTTTCAACGATAAGTAACAGCACTTTGCACAACATTTCAGGATATAGCATATTAGCACATCACGGTGCTCTGACAATCAGCTCATCTACCATCAGTGCGGGCGGCTCCGCGGCCATCTATACTACTGGCGCTAAAATTTTTCTCAGCGATAGCATACTCTCAGGAGTCAAGACGGCGGTCATTCACACGGCCGCTCACAAGCATGAATCTCCCCATGTTGAGCTCACAAATCTGCAGATTCATCATGGGCTAGTTGAATCAGCTCTTCTCATAGAAGCCGGCTACGTGCGCCTTAAAGGCGTTCACACGACAACCGTCCCCCTACCCCTCGTAGCAACTTCAACAGTTTTTCGAGCCAGTTCCCTCAAAGAGGCAGTGAACAATTCAACTATTGAGCATAGCAACACAACAAATTCTTCCACAACTGGGATTCAACTAAGTACGAACACCTCAACATCAGCAAAAGCCAACAACCCAAGCACTAAATATTCCACATCATCCAAATCTTTCACAGCAACCAGTAGTGCCTCACTCAATACAACTACTCATGACACCGAAGAGCCTCCCAGTAGCAACTCTACCCCCACCAAAATCCGACCAGCAATTTTGGTCCGTAACTCTTCTTCAAAGCTCGTGGTGAGCAATACCCATATATCACATCCACGGGGAGTCGGTTTAGTAGCAGAAAATGATGCTACGATAGATATAGACCAGCTTGTAATAAGCAATCCAGCTGGCGATGGCATTAGTTTAAGTAATTTACGCGAAAAAGCAGCCCAGGTACGCAATACAACAATAACGCATTGCCATAAAGGTGTAGGCCTGCGCGTGCTAGATTCGCAATGGGTTCAGTTAGACAGTCTCAGAGTAAGTAATTGTCCCAAGAGCAGTGTTATTTTCGGCGATAATAGCAGGGGCTCAATACGAAGCTCTCAGCTACAGGGCAGTCGTCTTGGTATCGGAGTCTTTGGTGGTTCCTCACTAATAGTTTCTACTTCCACCGTGCTAAGCTCCGTCTGGTCTGTATTTGGCGACTGTATCGACAACACGCAAGTCATTGATCAAGGAGACAACATATTCGATAGCCACAGTCGCTTTTGTCCCTAGGATAAACTGCCAAACTCGACCAGAAACTATCCTTGAGAATCTGGATAATCAGACTATTCCGCTTCATACAGCAGAAATTACTTGGGTTGAACCCAAGTTCCTGCTTCTACGCCGGGCTATGCCCCGCTGCACGACCACTTGAATTGATTCTATAAGAATCAACAAGTGGTCGTTGCTGTAGAAAACCACCTATGTCAGACTCAGTCTAGATTGAATCAAGCCTCCATATCTCACGCCCCTTTTCGGTACTAGCAAGCTGTTGACTTGCCATGTGTGTAGCTATCGTGCCAGGTTTTTAGTGATACGCTCCGACGACGAGGCGAGCGTACCTGGCGGTACGTGACCGAGGAGATACTTCTAGCAGGCCATCTGAAAAGTGAGTTAGGCGCTTCGCGGGTCCTTTTTCCGTGGAAGGTCTGGACCGGCTTCGCCTTTCATCGATTGCATACGCCCGGTATGCGCCATCTTCATTCAGAGCGTTCCACGGAAAAGACACTTCGCGGATCACCC
>JAHQVK010000222.1 GCA_019634385.1 Myxococcales bacterium
ATATGGATCGACGACGTTGCCGTCTCCCTCCAGCGTATCGGCTGTCCCTCCCAAACCTCGAAATAAGTCTCCCCGAGACCGGGGACCATCCAGTAAGGGCGTGCTCGAGCGCCGTCGCGCGTCGGCTCCATCTCGCGCTACAACAACCAATGCCGGCCAAAGACGACCGTGCGCCCTCATTGAGGCATCGCGCTGCGCCCTCCCCCGCCACGACAACTAATGCCGGCCAAAGACGACCGTGCGCCTCGCTAAGGTGAGTCTTTAACGAAGGCGTGGTCGATTGCTCGCCCCGGTTTGATCGAAGGCCCGCTGAACTACGTCCCCTCTTATCAAGGGCCTCTCAGTCAACTCGCTATGAATAGTACAAGTCTATACATTCCCTAGCAGCCTGTTGATCTAGCCCTGCACGCATCTATCGGCCGTTCTTTCCGTGAAACGTCCTGACCACTGGAAGTCTCTCCTCGGTCACATACCGCCTGGTACGCTCGCCTCGTCGTCAGAGCGTTTCACGAAAGGCCTGGCTCGATAGCTACACTCATGGCCAAATCAACCGGCTTTTAGGGCCCCTCGACCCATTACATCCAACACCTTCCCTCCGGGACCGACCCTTCACACACGCGGGATACCACGTCATCTCCGCAGCCGAAGTTTGAAGACACGCCGTAGCATATGGATCAAGGTAGACTACAGCAGAGATTACTTAGGTTGAACACAAGTTCCTGCTTCTACGCTCGACTAGGTCTCGCTAAGCGTGCGTGAGCGGAGCTGAATGCTCCGCTCAGATGCACTTTGACACAACCTTACGGGGGGAGCAATGAAGTTACTGAGCAAAACTAACATTGAGACCTCCGAGCTAGCAGCTGGCTTTCGTAAGGATTCTTGTCTGAATCTACAACCAGATGTTTTCCTCTCCGTGGGAAAAAGGTTTCATCTGGGACATAGTCTATATCTAGGTTCTTGTGCTAAGGCATATCTTTACACTCCCTAAAGCAAAGATTTACTTAAACTGATCCATCTTTGACTATAATCTCCCGAAAATATTCGGTCTGGCAGCACTTTGCTCACATAGCAAAATCCGGTACCAAAGAGTACGTATGCAGCAGAAATGACTTGGGTTGCACCCAAGTTCCTGCTTCTACCCCAGGCTTATGCCCAGCTGCGCGATATACTGCCGCTGCGAAGACGACGGATTTCTAGCCTTTATCGTAGGAATGTTTTGGGTAGGAAATAACCGTCTGTTATGTAATACGCACCGGACAAGTCCACCGGTGTCATTCTAAGAATTGATCTCATCTGAGTGCTCCGTACAAAGTATCTAGTCCCGATTATTCAGCCTATTGCAGCTGCTCTTTCTTTTCGGATCATCAGGTTTGAGGAACATCTTGGCAGAGAGCTGGGAGAAGGTATAAGTGGAGATTGAATCGCCGGCATTGCTGACCAGCAAGGAACCTCTCGTGAGATGTTTATGTATTCCAAAAAGCACCAATAACGATGATCAATTCAAGCATAGGGCGTGCTCTTGACATCAACGCGGTCTGTGACTCGTTCCTAGTAGGGTGTGTCTTTAACCTCCGGCTGCGGAGATGACGCCGTAGCTCGCGTTTGCCAGGGTTCGTCCCCGGAGGCAAGGTACTGGATGTACTGGACCGAGGGGCCCTACAGCAAAGACCACTTGTTGATTCTTACAGAAGTAATTCAAGGTGGCGTTGCTGTCCTTGCAGAAATCACTTGGGTTGAACCCAAGTTCCTGCTTCTACGCCGGGCTATGCCCCGCTGCGCAACCTCTTGTTGATTCTTACAGAATCAATTCAAGTGGGCTTTGCTGTAATACACGCCTTCATAGCGTTCCACCGAGAGCGCTTTTCCCCCTCTACTCGGAATACGGGGAAATGGAACCAATTCTGTAGGGCCTTGCAGAAGGTCTTTATACGGAAAATAGCTCGGTACCCTTTTGCCCACAATGGATACCCAAACACCTCAAGATAACACCGATCAGGTAATGCTAGGACGTGTCTTTAACCTCCGGCTGGCAAGATGACGTCGTAGTCCGCGCTTGTGAGGGGGCGGACTACGACGGCTGGGTATCGGATATACCCAGCCGAGGGATCCGAAAGGGGGAAGAAGCCACCGACCACGCACAAACGCTGGATACAAGTCAGAACCCAGCCCGGAGCTTAAAGACACGCCCTAGCCCAATTCGTACACATACCACACACTGCCGTAGGCTTCAGATTTACACTTCAGCCGCTTATCCCTCGAGTGTACAATATGTAAAAATGGCTAAACCACGAGTTGAAATTCATTTCTGCTATCGGTGTCGGTGGACCTTACGGGCCAGCTGGCTAGCACAAGAGCTGCTCTTTACCTTTGAATCAGCCCTCGGAGAAGTAGCATTGATTCCTTCCGATGAGGCCGGCTGCTTTTGCATTAGGATCGATGGTGCGGTTGTACATGATCGCAAGACTGATGGTGGTTTCATGGATAGTAAGGAACTTAAGCAACGAGTTCGTGATCTGGTAGCCCCGGACCGAGATCTTGGCCATGTTGATCGTCCTACTACTCCCAATCCATGATAACCCGCCCTTTACAGCAAAGACCACTTGAATTGATTCTATAAGAACCAACAAGGGTCGCGTAGCGGGGGCATTGCCACGCGGACAAGCTGGAACTTGGGTTCAGCCCAAGTTCCTTCTGCTGTAGTACTTAGTTAGGGCGTATCTTCCAACTTCGGACCGCGTTTTGACTTGTTTCCCACATGTGTGAGGGATCGGTGGCTTCGCCACCCTTTCGGGCCCCTCGATACGGTACATCCAGTAACCTCCCTCCGGGGCCGACTCCTCACAAACACGGGATACGGTATCATCTCCGCAGCCGGCGTTTGAAGACACGCCCTAGTAGGCATGTATGAATAAGTAAGGATATGTATGAACCTGTTTTGAAACATCTACGTTCTCTTGCCTCTGCTTCGCATATGAGATGTAGCAACGTCTCACTTGAAGGGTTTTCATTCCTTTCTAAGTCAACCTTTCCTCCAATGTATGTACAATACAGCAGAAATCACTTGGCTGAACCCAAGTTCCTGCTTCTACGTCGGGCTATACCCCGCTGCGCGACGACTTGGTGATTCTTACAGAATCAACAAGTGGCCTTTGCTGTATACAGATAGACAACTATCTCAAGGACAACAGGTGGTTAAAGTTATTGTGCCTCGGTATATTTTCGTTCCAACCCCTATACTGTATCTAGGTAGTATCGTAGTTCTTACAAAATACGCTTTGACCACCGGTATCATTTTCTCACGCCCCATGCTAATCTACCCCCGATAGACAGCTTCGTGACTACAATCTGGAGATTGCGAGTAACATTGTATAATGCATTGTGTCAGAAATAACTACAGACACTGTATGCAATGCGCTATATATTTTGTGCCACCCCTCCTGATCGCTTATCACGAAGAAAAGACACTATACTCTTCAGATAGAGCGTCGGAGGACGCATTTGCGTCAAATATTTCGATGTCTTTATGAGTGTACAACAAACTTTTTTGAACAAAAACACAATAAAACCACTCATATCTGTCATTATTGAAGACAATATTGAACCTCTACGAGGAAGCATTGATGCGAATATATATAAAAAATCTATATAAAAAACCACATAGTTGTACAGCTGTATTACCCATACTTCTTGCTGCCCAGGTGGCTTCAGCAAACACGGTCATAATTCAGGAAAATAGCCCTGGTTTCTGTGACATGGAGGGTTCTATCGACTCCAACCATTCCGGATTTTCAGGCACCGGTTTTGTGAATACAAACAATTCCAGCGGAAGCGGTATCGAATGGGGCATCCAAGGCGAAGCAGGCGAGTACACAATCGTTTGGCAATTTGCCAATGGTTCGACTGACAATAGAACAGCGGTCCTGATGGCTAATGGTCAGCAACAAACTTCTATAGACTTCAACGGTACCGGAACTTGGGCATCATGGTCACCCTCATCAGTTTCAGTGAACTTAGAGAGTGGGTTTAAGACCCTACGGCTTGAGGCCAACCAGGGTTCGGGCTTGGCAAACATCGATTCCATCCAAATAACCGGTCCCAATATTGTTCCGAGCTGCAGTCCAGGAGATGCTGAGCCAGGTCCTGAACCCGCACCTGCACCTGAGCCCAATCCTGCACCATCGTCATCCGACACCCTGACAATCCAGGAGAACAGCTCGGGTTTCTGTGACGTTGAGGGTGCTATAGAGAGCAATCATAGCGGCTTCAACGGGTCGGGCTTCGCCAACAGTGACAATGCCAGTGGGGCGGGCATCGAGTGGAACATCAGCGGTGCTGCTGGCAGGTATGAGCTCACATGGCGCTACGCGAACGGGTCCGGAACCAATCGGTCCGCCGCAGTCAGCATCAATGGCTCTTCTGTGGGATCGAGGGACTTTATTGCTACTGGCGCTTGGAGCGCATGGTCAACCACTTCGTTGTCCCTCGATCTCGCCGCTGGCGAGAAGCGTATCCGACTAGCGGCAAACCAAGGCTCAGGACTAGCAAACATTGATTCACTTGAAGTGACTGGTCCAGGAGTTTCTGGAACATCTTGTGGTACCCAAAATCCTGAACCAGATCCTGAACCAAGTCCTGGACCAGATCCTGAACCAGGCCCGGTTCCGACGGACGCTAAAGCACTTCTTAAGTCTTTGCATAGCAACTCTAAGTTCCGTAGCTATGTTGACAATGAGATTGGTGATCCGATCGTGATGTCCACCGGCAACGGCAGAGACATGACCGTCAATCAACCCATTGTTGTGCCTCCTGGTGCAACCTTCGATGGACGCAATCGGACGTTCACTCCGGGCCGTAACCTTGGGGGCGGCAGCCAAGATGAAGACCAACTGCCGGTCTTTATCTTAACGCCAGGCGCATCATTGGTGAATACCGTTATTGGCTCACCAGGCGTTGAAGGGGTTCACATGATGGGTGATAATACCCTCGACAACGTTAATTGGCCAAACGTGGGTGAGGATGCGGCTTCGGTACGCAGCTACTTCCCAGGTGGCAGAATCTTGATTCAAAACGGTACCGCGAGGGACGCTTCCGACAAAGTATTCCAATTCAACACGGTCTGTGACGTTACAATCAGGAACTTCACCGCTCGTAATATGGGCAAACTTGTTCGCCAGAACGGTGGCACAACGTTCCGCTTAGATATCACTGTGGACAATGTAACTGCGACCGGTGTGTCAGATGCTGGTATCCGGAGTGACTCACCAAATTGTTCGGTTCGTGAACGCAACTTCTCGGTAAGTGGTTCAAGTAAATACCGGGGTAAATGTAAAGTAACACGCTTCTAGTGTGCTAATTACAACACCGTCTCCGGTAGACTTGATAAAGTGATGGACGACGGGCATTTTGGTCCTCGGGTGACGCGTACTCGCACACCCGAGGACCAGCTTTGGACCGGGGCAGACGAGTGCTTCGCAAGCAACACACGTGATCCACGGTTCCGATAATGCCAACTTTACATGCCCTAACAAACGATCCCAAGAACTTACACATCCGGGATATAAGCCAACACCCAGAAAAGCGGCGAGTAAATACTTGGCTTTACAGCTTGGTGCTTTTGCTCATTGCTAACTGTTATTATGCTCAGCCTACTCCCCTAACCCTCCCTCATGAGACTAAAAAGTCACCAAACGCTCCCCTAATCCAGCGCCCGCGGGTATTGGTATCGACAGACATTGGGGGCACCGACCCAGATGATTTTCAATCCTTGGTGCACCTGCTGGTATACGCTGATGCCCTGGAGCTCGAGGGTCTCATCTCTTCCCCTTATGGTCCCGGCCGAAAACAGCACATTTTAGAAGTTATTGATCGGTACGAGAGTGACTACAACCATCTGCGCGAACACTCCGGCCACTATCCCACTCCCGCTCAGTTGAGGACCTTAACCCAACAAGGAGCGATCAAGGTTGCTCCCCACGCTGGTTACCGCAGCCCCACCGAGGGCTCACAGTGGATCGTTAGGACCGCGAGACGCCACGACAAGCGTCCTCTGCATCTACTCGTATGGGGGGGACTAGAAGATTTGGCCCAGGCCCTCCACGACGCCCCCGATATTTTGCCCAAACTACGGGTATATTGGATAGGGGGGCCTAACAAGAAATGGTCACCCAATGCATACATGTACCTTATCACACATCATCCCAAATTGAGCTTTATCGAGGCCAACGCAACCTACCGCGGCTGGTTTGTGGGCGGTGATCAGACCGAGACATGGAACAATCGAACCTTTGTAAGCTCTCACATAGCAGGACACGGCGCACTCGGAGATTTTTTTGCCCGACAACTAGGAGGCAGTATTAAGATGGGTGACTCACCCTCGGTGGGTTGGCTTTTACACGGCACACCATCAGATCCCTCCCTACCCAGCTGGGGTGGGCGTTTTGTGCGGGCCTGGAAACGTCCTATCGCATCATTTCGTCGACTCACCAGTGCTAAAGACAAGATCACAGAGTTTGGAATTTTAGAGCTAAGCTTACCCGCTGGCTCCGTGCGACCTAGACGCCCAGAGGCATTCTTGGATATAGAGAATCAATCCTTGCGCGGCTTTTTTAATGAAAGAGGGCAAATTATTTTTCGGTTCTCGCCCAAGAGGGCCAAAACCTATACCTATACAATTCGCAGCAACTTGAGTGCGCTGGACGGACTGCAAGGCCAGTTGACGGCGACAACCACCCCTCCGGACGCCGCGGACCAGCCAGACCCAGCGCTGCCCAACTGGTGGACAGACGACCCCGCGCCAGAACGAATGGAGGGGACCCATATGGGTGCAAAAACCGTAAGTCGTTGGCGCCGTGACTTTCTAGATGGCTTTGCTCAACGTATGGACCGCTGCCTATTGGGTCAGTAGCGCCACCGGAATTACCTAGCAGCCCAGTGGCCAGGCCAAGCAAACCTCATTCAGACGGTCTATCGCTGCGAGCTCAGCTCCCCCTTCTTTCATTGGTTATAGTTGCTTACATCCCCAGCATAGGCCCTCTCCATCGAATAGCCTACGGAAAGCCTACCGCCAACAGCTTCCCGTAAACTATCATCACTCCGCCTAATCAACCGACTGACCCTAGAAAGAAAAGCCAAAGAGAAGCCATACAAATTCAAAAATACTTAATTTGCCATGTAGTGGACTTCCGGCAAAACCAATGCCTAGCAGCCGGTTGATCTAGCCCTGCACGCATCTATCGGCCGGTCTTTCCGTGAAAGGTCCTGACCACTAGCAGGCTCTCCTCGGTCACGTCCCCCCCCTCGTACGCTCGCCTCGTCGTCAGAGCGTTTCACGAAAAGCCGGGCTCGATAGCTACACACATGGCCAAATCAACAGTCTCCAAGCTAGGGCGTGTATTTAAACTCCGGACCGCGTTCTGACTTGTTTCCCACATTTGTGAGGGGTCGGGGACTTCGCCACTCTTTCGGGCCCCTCGCCACGGTACATCACGTACCCTCCCTCCGGGGCCGAACCATTCACAAACGCGGGATACGGCGTCATCTCCCCAGCCAGAGTTTAAAGACACGCCCTACAGCAGAAATCACTCGGGTTGAACCCAAGTTCCTGCTTCTACGCCGGGCTATGCACCCCTGCGGCGACCACTTGTTGATTCTTAGAGAATCAATTTAAGGGATCTTTGCTTTAGTGAAATGGCATCACTTAGGGCTTTACCGCCAAGGCCGGTTGCTAACCCCAAGTAAGGAACTATCGCAAAAAGCCTGGGGTGCTTGAATATTCGGCTTCGGAGGGAGGCCCACCAAAACTCGCAGACTCGGCCCACAGGGGGTGGACGGTAAGTCACCGGATATTCGGGTGCTTCATGAGCCAGCGACAGGCCCGAGCCGAGGTTAGTACCTCGCCGTCTTTCAACTCCGGACCACGTTCTGACTTGTTTCCCACGTTTGTGCGGGAGTCGGGGGGCTCCGCCACCCTTTCGGGCCCCTCACAGACGCAAGATACGGCGTCAACTCCGCAGCCGGAGTTGAAAGACACGCACTAGAATGAGAGTCCGTTCGGTAGTAATCTCCAATTCACAAAGAGGTCAGCCCCCAACAAGGTCAGCCTCCAGCACATAAACCAAGCTCGAAGATATTAGCTTCCTCTGTGACGAGAAGACATTATCTTCTTGCTAGGAGCAAAATATTAGCTGTCTGCCAAGACAAAATATTACCTTCTAACTAGGAGAAATAACGATATGGGATTCATGAAATCTTACAGCGAACAGACTTATGCACTCTTACGCATCATCACCGGTTTTTTATTTCTTTGGCATGGTAGTCAAAAGCTTCTCGGCTTTCCGCCGATGGATATGACACCACCCGAGTTTGTCGTATACATCGGTGGAGGCATCGAACTCGTAGGTGGCGCGCTCATCATGATCGGGTTGTTTACCAGCCCAGTTGCCTTTCTTTCGAGTGGTCTCATGGCCGTCGCGTACTGGATGGCCCACGGAACCCAGGACTTTCTTCCCATCCTCAACGGCGGAGAGCTTGCCGCCCTGTACTGCTTTGTATTTCTTTTCTTATCGGCCAAGGGAAGCGGTATCTGGAGCGTAGACGCCGCCCGGAGTTAGCAATCCATTATCAATACTCGGCCATCATCGCTGCTGCAGCAAAGACCCCTTGATTTGATTCTGTAAGAATCAACAAGGAGTCGCGCAGCGGGGCATTACCTCGCGGAGAAGCAGGAACTTGGGTTCTACCAAGTTCCTGCTTCAGTAACCCGCACCGGGGCTTGGCCATTGTCTTTAAGCTCCGGACCGCGTTCTGACTTCTTTCTTGCGTTTGTGAGGAGTCGGTGGCTTTGCCACCCTTTCAGGCCCCTCGACCCGGTACCTTCAGTGCCTTCCTTCTGGGGCCGACCCCTCACAGACGCGGGCTACGGCGTCAACTCCGCAGCGGGGGGGTAAAGAAACGCCCTAATCCCCAATACTCCAGTCTCCCAACCACAACACAGCCCCTCACCAGCGTAGCAGCAAGCCGTGGCCTTTGTATGGAGCTTGTCCCCGCCATATTCGGAACTCCATTATTCGCTGGAACAGCTCAGCAAAGCAATTTGAACTATCGGAAGTAGCTTGCTCAACTAACCCATCATTGCGCATTAGGTATATTAGCCAAAGCCACCACGAGACGACAACGCAGTTCAGGCGGCGGTCAGGGAAGCTACCAATGTCTAGGGGCAGAGGTAGACGGCGGGTGCGACCTGAGTCAGGGATGGAACGGTGAGTACCCGTACCGAAACCGACAGCATGGGACCTATCGAAGTACCCGCGGATCGCTACTGGGGCGCGCAGACCCAGCGCTCAGTACAGAACTTCAAAATCGGCAACGAGCGGATGCCACGGCCTCTTATTCGAGCCATAGGTATCGTCAAGCAATCCACCGCGGAGGTCAACGCAGCCCTTGGGGACCTCCCTCAAGAAATTGTGGCACCGCTTCTTGCGGCCGCGCAGGAGGTGATCGACGGTAAGCTCGATGATCACTTTCCCCTGGTGGTCTGGCAAACCGGAAGCGGTACTCAGACGAATATGAACGCTAACGAGGTCATCGCCAACCGCGCCATTGAGGTTATGGGCGGCGAGATCGGGAGCAAGACCCCCGTTCACCCAAATGACCACGTCAACCGGGCACAATCGACCAACGACACATTCCCCACCGCGATCCATGTTGCCGTAGCCGAACAAATCACCGGTCAGCTGCTCCCTGCCATCGAGCGCCTTCGCGAGACCCTTGTTGAGAAAGCCAACCGCTTTGACGAGGTGGTAAAGATTGGCCGCACGCACCTTCAAGATGCTACCCCATTAACCCTGGGTCAAGAGATCTCAGGGTATGCCGACCAGCTCCGACTAGCCGCGGAGGCTCTTCGAGCAACCCTACCCGCCGTCCTTGAACTCGCCGTCGGAGGCACCGCCGTCGGAACCGGACTCAACACGAAAAAAGGCTATGCCGAGAAGGTAGCTGCTTCCATCGCTCAACGTACCGACCTAGCCTTCGTGACCGCCCCGAACAAGTTTGCGGTCATGGCTGGGAAAGAAGCACTGGTTGCGGCCTCCGGAGCGGTTCGAACTGCGGCGGGAGCTCTCAATAAAATCGCCAATGATATTAGATGGCTCGCCAGCGGTCCTCGATGCGGAATCGGCGAGATCATCATTCCCGCCAACGAGCCGGGCTCGTCGATCATGCCCGGTAAGGTCAATCCAACCCAGTCAGAGGCCCTAACCATGGTTGCTACGCGAGTCTTTGGTAACGACGTCACTGTGGCCATGGCCGGTGCTTCCGGGAACTTTGAACTCAATGTTTATATGCCGGTCATTGGCTACACCCTCCTTCAGTCCATCTCCATCTTGGCCGACGCCACCCGCTCTTTTGATGAAAATTGTGTTCGGGGCATCGAGCCTAACGCAAAGCGTATCGAAGAAAACCTTCAACGGTCCCTCATGCTAGTGACGGCCCTGAACCCTCACATTGGCTATGACAAAGCCGCAGACATTGCTAAGACGGCATATCAACAGGGAAAAACACTTCGTGAAGTGGCGATCGAGAAGGGCTATTTGAGTGGTGAAGATTTTGACCGCTTTGTGATTCCCGGGGAGATGGTTGGTCCCAAGTAAGCGGTCCGAGACGTACATACCCTCCGATGAACAAGCCCGCTGCTGAGCCTACCCATTTACTGAAAGTATTCAACTGACCGCGCAGCAAAGCAAAACCAGCGAAGCCGCTGAAGCTTGGGCTAAGTCCAAGCGATATCGGCGGTATACAGCAGAAATCACTTGGGTTGAGCCCAAGTTCCTGCTTCTACACCGGGCTATGCCCCCCTGCGCGACCACTTGTTGATTCTTACAACTCACCGGAAGACATTACTTTCCTGACTTACTTGACCGATATTTTGATGTGATTCCGGTGGACCTAGATATATACCCAGCCTAAGCTCCTGCTTCTACGCCAGGTTATGCCCCCCCTGCGCGACCACTTGTTGATTCTTACAGAATCAATTCGAGTGGTCTTTGCCGTAGAACAATCGGCAGAGCTTTAGCCCTAAGGGCGTGTCTTTCACCTTCGGCCGCGGACATGACACGTATCCCGCGTCTGTGAGGGTTCGGCCTCAGAGGGAAGGGACGGGATGTACCGGGCCGAGGGGGCCCGAAAGGGTGACAAAGCCACCCACCCCTCACAAAGGTGGGATACAAGTTATAACGCGGTTCGAAGTTGAAAGACACACCCTAGATAAGTATGTACCCGTAGCGCGCTTGGTTCAGCTTCTTTTGACGTAGAAACTATCGATGACAGCCCTTGAGCTTTGATTCAAACTAAGTCTCGGCTACAAGCTAAGTTGCTCAAAGTGAGATTGATGTCAGTTATCTCGCAACAAGGCTGTTCAACCCTCACCACATCTGCTGTACATAGCGACTGAGCCCACACCGTTATGAACCGCCCATTTCTACCAGCTCACCGCCGCTTGGTCTTTTTGCTCGCTGCATGTGTCGCCATTAGTTCTTCACCCAGTATCGGCCGGACTGAAACACCAGCAAAAAGTCAATACACCCCCCCACCGCCGGTAAGCGGACGTCATCTTGTCGAACCAGAGAGTATCACTCTCGCCGACGTTCTTTCTCGGACTGAGCTGGTCCACCGTCACCTACGCGTCATTCGCATGTACACTGGCCGGCCCGTGCCCGACAGCACTTTCCTCCAAGTTATGGGCGCTCATCCGCGTGAGGTATTCATTCAGACCTATGGCCTCATTCACCGGGCTCAACGACTAGGCTTCGAGTATATGGGGCTCCCGATAGCCCCCCGTCCTCGTCATACGCCAATAATCACTCCCGCACGGAATTTAGAGCTACTCAATCAAGCCCTAACGATCATCCTCCGCCTACGTCATGACCTGGGCATCAAAGAGCCAGTCTCCGAGCCACTTGCGGGGCCGAACACCACTGCCAGCGATGTTTTTAATGCTATCGTTTCTGCCACTCACGAGCTAGATGCCATATTGAATACCCCACTGAATGATAGTGAAGTATATCAGATCATCACACTAGCACTGCATATTGCATCATCGATAGTCAGTAAGACCAACCATAAGTTTCGGCCAGCAACCCCACCATTTGTACCGAACCAAACCCCCGGTGATGTATATGTGGAACTACTCGAGTGTTTTACGGAGATCGAACGAATCGCCGAAGAACATTCACTCAATATGCTCCGTTTTTCCATAGCCGACGAATTGGTGCCAAAAGCCACCACCAACCATGTCCTTGAACTCAGCGTTCTTATTGTATCGGAACTTCTTTATCTACATGAAAGCCTACTCGGCATCAAAGCCAATATTCGATCTTACTATAGCGGCCGCAAATTCCCCTCACATTCAGTGCAACGGGCCCAACTCCTCAAAGCTACCCTCATAAACATCACTTCTAAAGGACACAAGTGATGAGCATCTCCACTCAAGCCTCTAAGACCTACTCAGCAACTACTACTACCACCCGTATCGGAGATAGTTTTATCCCTTCTGCTTCGGGCATCAAGGTCGCAATATTCGGACTGATTACTTCGTTGATAACGCTTGGGTTTACCATTGCCGTACAAATAAGTACTTTTCGACAAACCCAAGTTCGGATTCCCCTAGCGCAACAAACCAAGCTTCTCCACAACCTCATTGGGCAATCTATGACCACGTTGGGTGCTTGGCTAGTGCGTGGCGACCCTAGTGATCGAAAACGATTTGAAACGATATGGCCAGACCACATCATTCCTACGCTTGAGGCCCTAAAGAAGACCTCCGACGAGCACTTTTCAACCGCCACAAGGGCCCAGATTACTAGTCTCACCCAAAAGCTATCCGAACTGGAGCGTATCCAACACCTGATCGCTGACCTCGCCCATGCCCCGGGGCGGATTGTCGCCGAGGAAACCTATGAACGAGAAATAATTCCCCTGAATCGCTTCTTGTTAGGTGTCTTAGATCAAGCACTCGACCAAGCCATACCGTACAAACTCTCCCCTTCCACTCTCAATGGATTGCTCAAAATGAAATTGGCTATCTTAGAGGTTCAAAACGCTCTCCTTGACTACCTACGAGAGCCAAATCAAACGCATCGCCACCGACTAGCTATTGCTCGTCAAGAGGCCTTGCGCGTGGAAACCCAATGGGCAGAAAACGCTCCCAACGACGAGTTCACAGAAGGCTTAAAAGAGGCCTTGGACCGCGTCCTTGCCTATGATCAATTACTTGAAAGACTGGTTACTCAACGAGGCCATCCCGATGGCAACCTATATCTCGTTCATTTTGAGCAAGACCTGATGCCAACGCTCCGCGCTCTCCTCGCTCAAACCCACGCTCTATCCCATCATCAATCCCAAGCAATGATCTCCTCCGGGCGTCGTTTAGCCCAATGGAGTGCAGTAGTTGTACTCCTTGCTTTGATCACAGGCATTCTATCCGCGGTCAATCTCTATGCTTCCCTCCAAACGAAACACCGGGTGAAACGATTTGCGGCCAAGGCCGAACGCCTCGGTCAGTACGCTCTTGGGAAGCGCCTTGGGGAAGGTGCTGTAGGCACAGTATATCACGCCCAACACGCACTATTAAAACGTCCAACTGCCATCAAAATACTGCGCCCCTCACAAGCACAAAATTTTAGAGCCCAAGAACGTTTTAGGGCCGAGGTTCAACTCACTAGTCAACTTACTCACCCCAACACGATAGACATATTCGACTATGGCCGAACAAACGATGGCGTATTTTATTATGCCATGGAACTATTAGAGGGAATCAATCTACGTACCTTGGTCATAGAGACTGGCCCCCTGCCCCCAAACCGAATGATCTTTTTGATCCAACAGGTCTGTGGCTCGCTTGGAGAAGCACACAACAAAGCCCTTCTACATCGAGATATCAAGCCTAGCAACATTATGCTCACGGAGCGCGGAGGTATGTACGACACGGTCAAAGTGGTTGATTTTGGCTTGGCTCGCCCCATCAACCACCGTGACCACCCCAAACAGATAGAGGGCACCCCCATGTTTCTCGCCCCTGAGGTGATCACCGACAACAATGCCGCTTCCCCTCGCTCCGATCTATACGCCCTTGGGGGGGTAATGTACTTTCTGCTCACCCAGAAAACCATTTTCGATCATCAGAATCCCTCGAAGATACTTAGGGCTCATGTTGAAGAACCCATTGTTTCTCCATCCGCTCGGGCATTGCGTCCCATACCTTACGATATTGAAGCAGTCATCAACTGCTGTCTCGCTAAGAACCCTCAGGACCGGCCCGAGAGCGCCAGTCATCTTGCAACCCTTCTAGGTGAATGCCAGGTAAAGCCATGGACTCCTGAAGATGCCAAGATGTGGTGGAAAGATTATGGTGAAGCGCTGCATGGACAGCCAGCCCAAGTAGGCATCACCACATCCGACCCTCGCACACCCACCGATAATGACACAACAACGATCTAACAGTTGCTAGGGCATATCTCCAAACTCCCGCTGCGGATATGACCCCGTATCCCGCGTGTGTGGCGGGTCGGCCACGGAGAGAGGTACCGGAGGCACCGGACCGAAGGGCCCGAAAGGGGAGCGAAGCCACCGACCCCTCGCGAATGGGGGATACAAGTCAGAGCACGGGCCGGAGTTTGAAGACACGCCCCAGAGCGTTCTGGTCAGCATGCACACTCTTCATCACAACGCCCCGTGGAAAACCCACCGTGAACTATCACCTTAATCCGCTCAACAAGCTGCCAATGGCTGGTAATAACTGGTGGTTCAAACTGATTGGTGCTTTATTATCATGAGTCAGAGAAACTGCCGTAAGCTACGGTCGCTTTGGGTCCAACCGCCCGCGCCCCGATGGCTCGCATCGATCATGATCGATGTAGATGCGCTCTCTCCAGCAAGCCAGGCCCAAAGCCTCGAGGATTACAGTGATTTTTATTGAATTAGGACAATAGCGGTTATGAATACCCCTCGCTCTCTCCAGACCGCCGCCTTATTTGGTATCCTCACTGCCGGCCTGATGATCGCTCAACAGCTCGCCGGCAAAGCGATCCGTGATGCATATTTCCTAGCCCATTTCGAACCAAGTTTTCTCCCGACAGTAGTCATGATCGCATCGGTGATATCTTTGGGCACCGTCTTCGGCACTACACATATCTATCGGCGTTGGGCCCCCAACCGGATTCTACCATCTATCTTTCTCGCAAGCGCATCTTGGTACGTTGCCGAGTGGTATCTCAGCGGCGAAAACCCCCGCCTGGTCGCTATCTCTGTTTACATTCACACCACAAGCTTTGGCGCTGTACTAGTATCCGGGTTCTGGTCTACCATAAACGAACGTTTCGACCCTCATCACGCAAGAGTGATCGTAAACAGAATTGCTGGTGGTGCCACGGCCGGAGGCATGCTGGGAGGCTTCGCAGCCTGGCAGGGCGCAGCCCTTGCCGGCCCCAAAGAGATGATCCTCGTGTTGGCCAGCGCTCATCTGTTCTGTGCTCTTGGAGCCTACCTATTGCGCCCCTCTTCCCAGGCCAAGCAAAAATCCAACCGATCGGATTCCCCGCCATCGGTTGCCACCATCATGGAGGAAACGCCCTATCTTTGGCATATTGCAGTTCTTGTGGCTATCTCTGCGTTGGGTGCGGCCGCGTTTGACTATGTATTTAAGGACAGAGCCGCCGCCACTTTGACATCCAGCCAAGATCTCGTAGAATTTTTTGCCCTTTTCTATCTCAGCTTGGGCGTTCTCACTTTTTTTTTCCAAAACTTATTTTCTGCTCGTGTGATCAATAAACTGGGTATCTCTGCATCCGTTGCTTCTATGCCTTTGACTACGATCCTCCTCGGGACCACCGCAATAGTCTGGGATAGTCTTTGGAGTGCTATACTCCTTCGCGGTGGCATCGCCATTCTTGAGAGCTCTTTATATAGATCTGGATATGAGCTTCTATACACGCCCTTGACACCGGTTAAGAAACGTTCAACAAAAGCGCTGATCGACGTCGGCGGAGACAAACTGGGAGCCGCTACCGGGAGTGCATTGGCCATGGTCATCATCGCCTCGGTTCCACTCCTAGCTAATCAAATCTTGCTGATACTCGCTATAATTTGTGGCATCTTAGCACTATTTATCACCCGTATGCTCCATCGTGGATATATTCGCTCACTTGAAGAAAACTTGCAGACCGGCTCTTCTGCCGAAGTCTATCGCTCTCACCACCGCACTATCCCATCTCATCAAGCCACAGAGCTGAGGATACTTGAACCGACACCCACCTATACTATCAATATAGCCCAAGGTATTACGCACCAGCTGCCTATCTCAGATCCAACCTTCTTTGTTGGTCTAAACCACCCTGACATAACTCGCCAAAAGTTCAATCCCAGAACTTCATCATCCCAACACTTTGTACCGCCGATTCCAAAAATCACCGGTCTCCATTCAGATTTACTTCCGAGTGATATAGACACCTATCTCTCAGCCGTAGCTGCACTCAGATCGGGAGAGCCAGCCCGCATCATGGGGGCCCTCTACTACTACCAACCCCTCCCACCAAGCCTCACACCGCTTGTTGTTCCACTGTTGTCATGGGCTGAACTCCGACCTCTCGTAGTTCAATCGCTCCAGCAGGTAGTCATTCCTCAAAGTGGGTTGCTCACCGACTTCATGACCAGTGCTCGAATCAACATAGAGGTGCGAAGACATCTCCCGGCAATCTTCACTAAGCTACATACTCCCTCAAGCGTACACGCACTGACTCTGCTTCTCCAAGCAGACGCATTTGAACTTCGCCTCCGAGCAGCGAAGGCTTTGCGTAACCTAGTTGAAGACTCATCTCACCTAGTTGTTCAGGAGACAGATATTCTTTCAGCGATCCACAGAGCCCTTACAGAGGTGCGTCTAGCATATCCAACACTCTCTGTAGGTTGTGAGCCCTTGGCCGGGAGAGCCTTAGTTTTTAGTTTTGCCTTGTTAGCATGCATTCTTCCCCCCAAGCCTCTCCGAACCGCCCTCACCGCTCTCAGCACCACATCAGAAAACCGTAGAGGCACTGGCCGCGAGTATCTCGAAAATATCCTCCATCCGGGAATAAAAGACGAAATCATGGACTTTCTCTCTATCCCATCAATAGCTCTAAAAGCTACGGACAGCGAGAGTCAGGTGCTAATAGAACTTAGTCAACCACCATCACACTCTCCACCTAGACTCAGCATGCTTACACCAATCCCTCCTTCAAACGACTTATGAGAGCCCCACCAGGAGCAGCATACTCCACTTTTTGAGCTTCTATGCACCGAGGGTCGGTAACTTCGGAGTACCCAGACCGTCTTGGGGAGCCCACCATCTGTTCAAGCTTGTACTAATAAGACGTTTCTTTAACACCAGGCGCAACTTATGAGTGGGCTCTAATTAGGCTCAATAGCTGAAGCTCTGCGGTCGTTCCTCTTTTCGAGCCTATCCATCAACTTGCTATGCCTTGCCTCCATCCGAGTCTGCATCCGGTTCCACGCTGACGGTAAAGAGACGCTGCGCAGCTGCGATTAGGAATCGACCATTCATCTGTTGCTACAGCGCGACCCCTTGCCACGCGGAGAAGCGAGAACTTGGGTTCTACCCAAGTTCTTTCTTCTGTATTGCCTCGTAAATATTTCTCGTAAGCCGCAACAATTCCTTGGAATCATCAGTAGTGACGCAAGGAAGCATTACTGGGCGCTGTCAGGCAGAGCTTAGATGTCCCGCCGGCGATTTCTGCTATATGTACATAGCCTCAATAGGATAAAGGTACTTGGCGCCTATGTCCTCAGACGACGGATGCGCCCTCGTTATGCGGATTATCCACTACCCAAAAGGGCTGGTACTCGCCTCAGCCTATAGCTCAAGCCCACGCGCTATCCCGCCATCCACTAATATTGGCGGCTATTGGTGGTTACGTGAGCGATGTACGCAGCTTGTGCTTTGTCAAACTATGTACCACCTCGGCATAAAATATAGACAACTGGTGGGAGCCACATTGATTTATGGACTAATTTGCGGATGCTTACCCCAAAAAGAACAACGTGAGCCTCAGCAAATACTGGCCGTACCCATAGCCTCAGCAAGTATCAGTAAAGGCAAAATTGAGCTCACGCGCACTTATGGGGCAGCTTTAGAAGCACCAGCTCAGTTCTCTGTCGCCCCCAAAATCAGTGGTCGTATAGAGCAGCTTTACGTTGATATGGGGGACTCAGTCAGCCGCAATCAGATAGTTGCTGAGCTAGAAAATGATGAGTATGAGCAAGAGGTCATTCAAGCACGGGCTGACCTCACCGTAGCTCAAGCCCAACTAAGGCGGGCCTCTACATCTTACAATATTGCCTCCCTCGAACTCAAGCGGGTCGAGACACTACGCAAACGAGGGATAAGTTCGGAGGCCCAACTAGATACAGCACTAGCCACCAAGCTCCAGCGCCGCTCCGAACAAGAGGTGGCCCAAGCGGAAATAGCCCGGGCCAAAGCTCAATTAGATGCAGCCCAGATCAGGCTGGATTATACCAAGGTACGGGTTAGCTGGAATAGCAAAAACGGGTCTCGTGTGGTAGCCAGACGGTTTGCAAGCGTTGGATCCATGGTTGCCGAAAATAGTCCGTTGTTTTCCATCGTCGAACTGGATCCCATTACCTGCGTGATCTACGTAGCCGAGAAAGATTATCGTCACCTCAAACAAGGCCAGGTCGCTTCACTTAGCACCGATGCCTATCCTAAGACGGAGTTTCAAGGCACCATCGAGCGCATTGCCCCCGTTTTTGAACCCGGGTCACGGCAAGCCCGTGTCGAATTACTCGTTAACAATAAAGACCATGTGCTAGTACCCGGAATGTTTGTCCTTGCCACACTGACCCTCCGCATCGTTGCTAACGCCACCTTAGTTCCGGATACGGCAATAACTAAACGTAACGATCAATTGGGAATATTTTTGGTCTCAAAAGAAACACAACGGGTGAGATGGCAACCGGTTAGGGTTGGGATTCAAAACGGCCAGTATATTGAATTATTAGATTTAGATAATTTATCGGGACAAGTGGTCACCGTGGGCCATCATCTTCTCGACGATGGCTCCTTAGTTTCTTTTCCCGCTCATTCCCCTGAGAAGGCAACACCATGAGCCTCGCAGAGTTCAGCATAAAGCGTCCGGTGCTTACAATTATGATGACGCTCATCATCGTTCTTTTGGGGGGGGTATCTTGGCAGCGCATCCAGACCAACATGCTGCCCGATATCGATTTACCATCGATTACGGTAGCAACGGAATATCGCGGGGCAAGCCCGGAGGTTATGGAGCGACTCGTAACCCAAATTGTCGAGGAAATAGTAGCTACCGTACCAGGAGTAGTTGAAATTAGATCTGAATCGGCGCAAGGCGTCAGCTCCGTCACTGTGACCTTCGGGTGGGGAACTAATATTGATGTTGCAGCTTTAGATCTCCGCAGTCGATTGGAGGATGAACTCAGCGAGCTGCCAGAAGATATATCTCGGCCTCAGATACGGAAGTTCGACATAAGAAGTTTTCCGGTGGTTCTACTCGGTATTGCCAGCAAGTTGGATCCGGTCAAACTCACAGAATTGGTAGAGAATCATATCCGCCATCGTTTTTCTAGAATACCCAATATTGCGCAGGCAGACCTTTGGGGTGAATACCCAAGAGAAGTTCGTATTGAACTTAAGCTCGAGCAGATAAAGGCCCTGAACTTATCGCTAAATCAAGTTGTCTCCGCCCTCAAAGATGCAAACCTGGACCTTCCCGCTGGTGAAATTGAGCAAGGACGCCATCGCGTTGTTCTACGGGCGCCAGCAGAGTTCTCAAGCCTCGATGAAATTAGACATACGGTGGTTGCAGTCCAAGACGGCGCGCTGATCACCATAGGTCAAATAGCGACAGTCAATGATACATATCAAAAGCTCACGCGGCTTGCTCGAATCAACGGAGAACAAGGATTAAGGATTGCGATTCGTAAACAAGCGGACGCAAATACAGTGGAAGTATCCCGCCTTATCCTTCAGGTAGTAGAAGAACTCAACAAGGATTTCCCACAAATTAAGATTTTGCCCGTCTTTAATCAAGGTAATTTCATTGAACGCTCCATCAAGAACGTTGCCTGGTCGGTCCTGTATGGGGGTAGTTTAGCGTTCGGCGTATTGCTATTTTTTCTCTTGAGCCTTCGAAGCACTTTGGTGGTTGCTGTGGCCATACCTATATCTTTTCTAGCTACATTTGCGCTTATGTTTTTTTCGGGGATAACCATAAATCTTATGACTCTCGGAGGACTCGCCTTGGGGGTTGGAATGATGGTCGATAGCTCTATTGTGGTGTTGGAAAATATCTTTCGTCGACGAGATGAGGCTAAGGAAGATGTTTACCGTGCTTGTGTACGTGGTTCGGGCGAGGTTGCAGGAGCAGTCACGGCCAGTACCATTACAACATTGGTTGTCTTTTTACCTCTCGCCTTCGTGCAAGGTATTTCTGGCTTACTATTTAGGGAACTCGCTTATGTTGTGATGTTTTCTTTGATTTGTTCCCTGATCGTATCTCTGTCGACCCTCCCCATGTTGGCTTCAAAGCTGCTCAACAGTGTGAAGACGCGTACTCAGGACACGCATAGCTCAAGCAATAAAATATCCCCCGGTAATTCGCCATCTCCACGCCCAGTATCGGTTGTGATCTATGCGCAGCAGGCATTCTCAAAGCTCAATCGAACCTATCTACGCATCGTAGAGGCCGCGTTGGCTCGCCCTAGACTCAGTACATTTGGAGCTTATACCCTATTCGTCGGTAGTCTTTTCCTCATTCCGACTTTGGGGACCGAATTCCTACCACCAAGTGACGAGGGTGAGGTTCGGATTCGCGGAAAGACCGAGATCGGCACTAAACTATCCCTGGTAGATGAACGGATGCGCGCCCTTGAGGCCATCGTATATCCGGCTGTACCCGAAGCCTTGTCCTCGGTAGTCAGTGTTGGCGCCTCTGGGCGGCGCCCAGAAGCAGCCTCAGAGGGTGAAATGCGGTTGTCTTTACCACCAGCCTCCGAGCGAAGCCGGTCAAATATCGAAGTAGCAAAGGATCTACGGGAGCGCTTAGCGGGGCAGATTCCCGGCCTGGATATTCGAGTTCAAGCGCCTCAGGGAAGCTTTGTCCTTCAAGCGATTTTTAGGACGGAAGATGGGCTCACGGTCGAAGTGAGAGGTTTTGACTTCGAATTGTTAGAACTCTTGGCCCAGCAGGTCGCGGAGCAGATTGTTGATATCCCCGGAATTACCGATGTTGAAGTGAGTCGTGATGTCGGCATTCCCCAACAGGCGATCTTCATCGATCGAGCAAAGGTCGCAGACCTAGGGCTCTCTATAAGACAAGTGACCGAAGCATTGAGCATCGCGGTTGCTGGAGCCCAAGCCGGTGAATATCGCCAAGGGGAAAATTCTTATCGAATACTTGTCCAGCTCGCAGACATCGAAAAGACCCCACTGGATGCGATTCTCGGTTTGAAATTGATCACCGCTTCTGGCGCACCCGTCACCCTACGCAATCTGGTAACAAGTAGACCTAATACTGGCCCATTGCTCATCGAACGAAAAGATCAACAACGCTTGGTCACAGTTAACGCAAACATCGCAGGCCGCGATCTGGGCTCAGTGGCAGCAGATGTGCAAGTACAATTAGATAAGATAGTTCTACCTGGTGACTACGAAATTCGACTCTCAGGAGCCTTCGAAGAGCAACAGAAAGCCTTTGGTGAGTTACTTATCTCTTTGGGCCTAGCACTCTTGCTGGTCTACATGGTTTTAGCTTCTCAATACGAATCTTTCAAAGATCCGTTTATTGTTATGATGTCCGTCCCTTTGGCTACGGTCGGCGTGGTACTCATGTTGCTCTTTACAGGCACTACGTTAAATGTGCAGTCCTACATTGGATGTATCATGCTCGGGGGCATTGTGGTAAACAATGCCATTTTACTGGTCGACCAAATGACTTTATTGGATCGAAGTGGGATGCCAATTCGACTTGCGGTCATTGAGGCTGGACGTCGACGACTACGTCCCATTCTCATGACAACGCTCACGACAATTTTGGGCTTAGCTCCGCTGGCCATGGGCATTGGTGAAGGGGCTGATGCCCAAGCCCCCCTCGCCCGGGCAGTCATCGGGGGGCTATTGGGCTCTACGCCAATAACTTTGGTAATTATACCGGTTTTATACTTTTTATTTCATACCAGGGAACAACCCCCAGGCATCTCCTACCAACAGTCTGTAGCTTTAGCCGAGTATCCAAAGTTTTAAGACAGTATTTCCGGGAACGTTTTAATGCAGATCATTGAGCAAAAATGGATTGTAACTTCGGTCAATGAGCCGACCTTCGTGGAGAGAGATTTTTGAGATACCGTGGGTGCTATTATATATGCGGATGGTTGTTTACGGCTGGATGCGTTCACACGCCAAATGAGCTGGTGATAGACCTCGAGTCGCCCCATGTTCTTTCATCTCCGGCTCTGAGTGAAATACCAACTACCACCTCATCACGCACTGAACAGAAACACATTCCAACACTACCTTTATCGCTAACACATAGCTCTTCAACCGGACAGCAAAAGACCATTTCTACATTATCTCTTTCGGTGGAAGAGGCTGCTCTTTTGGCCTTAGAAAACAATCTCGATCTTCGTATTCAACGCTACGAACCTATCGTTGCGGGAACTTTTGAGTCGCTGGAGCGCGGGATTTTTGATCCGGAATTGTTTGCTGAGGGAACTTATGGTGGAGAACGTGCTTCGGAAGTTGCTCGATCTACAGGGGAGCGCTTTGATGTCCTTGGGTCTCAAGGACAAGTCGCAATGGGAGTACGACAATACTTGGCGACAGGCACAAATCTCGAAGCAGGTATCCAGTATGCCTTGGAGAACTCCAATCGTACCCCCGAGCAACAAACAGCTCGATTGGGACTGACGATTACTCAAGCGCTATTGCGCGGATTTGGGCCTTCCGTCAATCTAGCGGCTGTTCGACAAGCAGATGTAGAGCAACAAGCCAGCATCTATGTTCTACGCGGCTATACGGAAGCAGTCTTAGCAGAAACGGAGATCGCTTATTGGCACTACGTGTTTGCCCGTCGCGAGATTGCCATCTATGAAAAGGGTCTACTTGTAGCTGAGAAGGAGCGCAACGAAACGATAGAACGCATTAGAGTTGGCGTCTTACCCGAAATAGAGGCCCCTGCCGCAGAGGCTGAGGTGGCCCGCCGGAAGCAGGACCTTATTGACGCTCGTAGTCGCTCAAAGAGCGCTTTCTTGCGATTGAAGCGCCTCATTCACCCGTTTAGGGAACAGACATTTAGGGAAGAGATCGAGCCAACGAGTAATCTCACTATCGCAACTATACCACCCACTGAAGACGTGCGTGAACGGGTATTACTAGCCGAAAAATATCGACCAGATCTGCACGAGGCTATCCTTCGCAAACAACAACAGGATCTAGAAGTAGTTGTGACCAGCAACGGTCTACTTCCACGCTTAGATATATTTTTTGAAGTTGGGAAGACCGGCTTTTCGGCTTCGTTTTCGCGAACCATTGAAGCTCTTGAGGAAAATACTTTTGATGCCCAAGGGGGCATTCGTCTGAGTGCCTTCATACCCGGTCGTCGCGCCAATGCGGAGAATCGTGTCGCTCGGGCTAACCAACAAAAAGCTTCACTGGCGATTGATAATCTACGCCAGGTGGTAGGCTTGGAGGTGAGACTAGCCGTAAACGAAGTCGAGCGAGCCAAGGCGCAAATTATTGCCTCAAAGGCCACTCGAATGCTACAGGAGCGAGTATCGACAGCCGAAAAGGAACGCTTTTCAGTTGGAGCCGGTACCACTCTGTTGGTCGCGCAAGCCCAAAGAGACTTGTTAGCCGCTCAGGTCGCGGAGGTTCGTGCAGTCATCGACTATCGTGCCGCCCTAGTTCAGTTGTACCGGGCTGAGGGTACCCTCCTTGCTCGAAGAGGAATAACGGTGAAAGCCTCTTGATCACCGTGCTGGGAGCATTTGGAACGCCCCGCTGCGCGACCCCTTGTTGATTCTTACAGAATCAACAAGGGGTCTTTGCTGTAGACCTTCTTCCTCAAGGCATTTCATAAAAAGCTAAAATCGAGCGATAACACACTGGTCGCAATCAAGGAACCGCTAGAGCCTAGCACTAGCAGGCCATCGGAAAAGTGGGCTGGGTGATCCGCGAAGTATCTTTTCCGTGCAACGCTCCGGATGAAGTGGGCGCATACCGGGCGTATGCAACCGATGAAAGGCGAAGCCGGTCCAGACGTTCCACGGAAA
>JAHQVK010000023.1 GCA_019634385.1 Myxococcales bacterium
CCAGGCTTTTCGTGAAACGTTCTGACGACGAGGCGAGCGTACCTGGCGGTACGCGACCGAGGAGAGACTTCTTGTGGTCAGGACGTTTCACGGAAAGACCGGCCGATTGATGCGTGCAGGGCTAGATCAACAGGCTGCTAGGATGTGTACCAAGCGTCACCTACCTTTTTGTTAACGATCCTCCCCTCTGATCGCTCACATACCGGGTGTACCTCAATGGTCACTCCCCTGCACAGGAGCCTCTCCGTCATCAAGCTTGGGGCGAACTTCCGAAACATGGCCCGGTTGATGACCCGACCCTGATTCGAGCGAATATCCGGCCGCCCCCTGAGATCTGGTTCGGAGGGTCAAGACACGCCCTAGTCCAAAATGTCTCTCAACAATGAGGCACGCAGGGAAGACACCTGTTCGCGTACTTCGTAGGGGGCATCCATGGTCTCTTGCTCAATGCCAGAGAACATTTGATAAGCCTCATCCACCATTGTTGGCGGCACATCTCTGGTGGGCAAAGTAGCTCGAGCGCGAGCCAGACTAATGCGAAACCGCAAAACCTCGTGAGCCCAATTGGGCGCATCTTTGCCACAAGCCGCCAACTTCTCCGGAGCACTCATCTCATGGTGCAAGTACTCAAACCATTCCGGCATCACATCTACGCTCATCGCCGATTCTTCATCGATCAATCTCATAGATGGTGCCGATAAGTCATCATCGCCACTGAGGGTCATGAAAGACTCGATCTCCTCTGCCGCCCCACAAGCAACGCCAGGCTCTCGATCTACTCCTTGCGCATCCCCATCGATCACCCGTCGCGGGAGGGGCACAGATAAACACCAATCCCCAATGAAACTGGGATCATCAACCTTCGTCGGCAGAAACTCTTCAACAAGGTTAGCTAAGGTCGCTCGCAGACTCTCACCTAAGTCAGTGAAGGACAATCCGGCCTGACGTCCCTCTTCCGACTCAAAAACTCGGACGACCCTGGCGAGCAGATACACCGGATAATCAGGCAGCTCAAGGCAGAGCTCAGCCCGGGTACCGGGAGCAAGAGCCGGAAAATGGTTTACCGCCATCCCCGAAACACTAAGGTTGATGGTTTCCAAGTGAAACTGTTCACCGTGGACTCCAATGGTTACTGGAAGACAGATGGGTGCCCGAGGATACCGCACAAAGAGCAGCCCGGTACTGTTGGCCAAAAACCGCATCACCGACTCGACGTCGGATGAACCGTCGCTCCACAGCAAGACCGGAACTTTTTCCGTCGCTTGCAAAAATCTCACATCCGTCAAAAACGGTTGATAATGACTGGATACAATGCAAGCGTCTATGGTGTAGACCTTAAGTATTTCGAGGGTATCATCTAGACTTGCGCTCCAGATCACATCGATCTCACCGCGCAAGAGAAGTTCATCTCGCGCCGGACCTGGGTCCCCCAAAACTAAGGCTGTTGCCGCTTTCTTACTAGCCAATATGCAACTCCTTCGCCTGCAGGAATGAATCGACATCACCCCTGCAATCTTGAGGCGGTAGGCACGACACAGATCCACGACGTCGCGCTTCGATGCGGTATAAAGAGAGAGGAATGACTAACAACCTCAGCGAATCTGCGTTTTGCTTGCTCGCCGAAGAGACACTCGAAAAGCTCATGGAAGTCCTCAGCGATCTTGAAGACGAAGGCCTCGAGGCAGACCTCGAAAGCGGTGTGTTAACCCTCAAGTTCGACGATGGAGCTCGGTACGTCATCAATAGCCACCGCGCAGCACTCCAAATTTGGATGGCAGCCGACACAACTGCCTGGCATTTTAGTTGGGTCAACAATAGCTGGACCGCGCAAAAAACAGGCGAAGAACTGTGGGAAACGGTTAAGCATCGGGTCGGAGCAAAACTCGGCCGCCAACTGGAACTCTAAGTCGGACGCAAACCTTTTCCGTCACGCATATTAACTACCTAGCTCTCCAAAGCTTCTCGACCCCAGCCGAAACCACAGTATTCTATTCATCGGTGAGTTTGGCTTCGAGAGGTTCAGTGCAAAAAGGTCGTATTCTCGCCGGCAAATTTCGGCTTGATCGGCTACTTGCCACCGGCGCCATGGGTGAAGTCTGGCGAGCCCGTCACCTCGGGCTCGATAAAGATGTTGCCGTAAAAATCCTCAGAACCGACCGCTCACCGGACGACAGCACCACCGACCGCTTCATCCAAGAAGCACGAACTGCTAGTCGCCTAGAGCATACCAACTCTGTCTCAGTATTAGATTTTGGCCGCGACCCCTCCGGACCGCTCTACTTAGCGATGGAGCTACTTGAGGGAAACAATCTCTGTGAGGTGCTCCAGCAGCGAGGCCATCTGCCTCTCGATGAAGTCTGCCCACTTATGAGCCAAATCCTGGCTGGACTCGCCGCCGCGCACAGTGCTCATGTTCTCCATCGGGATATTAAACCCTCGAACATCATGCTGCTAGACCGGGTAGATGACGACGGGCAAGCATACCAACTTGTAAAAGTCTGTGACTTTGGTCTCGCCAAGTTCACCCACCAAACCGAGTCTTTTAGAGGAAAAGAGCAACTGATTGTCGGTACACCCTTATACATGTCCCCAGAGCAAGCGGTGGGTGAACAAGTAGATGAAAGGTCTGATGTGTACGCCTGCGGGGTTGTCTTCTTTGAGATGCTAACCGGACGCCCACCTTTTGAGGCGGAGCGCGCAGTCACCGTTCTCATGAAACACTGCGCATCACCTGTACCTAACCCATCTAATATTATTAGCCATTTACCAGCAGAAGTAGATGCCATTGCCCAAAAAACCATGGCAAAAGACCCCGCACAGAGATTTCAAACCGCTCGAGAGTTCCGCTCGGCCGTAATAGAACTCATGCGACTCTCCTCTCGCACGAGGCCCCCGCCCCCGGAGGTTCGTCCTACTTCATATTTTCTCCGCCCTCCGACCCAATTCACGCGAGTTACTGAGCCCGAAAGTTCGCCAACCACCACACTTCAACCTCAAGTATCCACTTGTACCCTTCTATTCGAACCTCCTATAGAATCCAACCACCTACACCATAGCCACCAAGAGCAACCCTCACCGCCCCTGCAGACAAGTAACCCACAACGGGTATCATCCAGAATTCGAAGCAGTGATGCTCATTTTCTGTGGGAACGGTATGCATTGTCTCCGCATCGAAGTCCCCCAACTCAAGGTTTTTGGCTCCAAGATGCTAAACATCACCGAGTTGGACCTTTAACCTTTGACGAACTTGCTCTCGCCCTCCGATTGGAAGCCCTCGAGGGAACCTACGGTAAAAACCACGTGGCCACTGACCCACAACCGCACGTCTGGCGACCAGCTAGCACGTTTTTACGAACGGTAGATGCGCTTGGAGTTTCAAGGATATCACCACCTCGTCCGACACGCCAAGAGGCCTCCGGCCGAATTAACTCCACAACTATCCCTACACTTTTTGCCTTAGCTACCCGCACTAGGATGAATGGGCGACTTATTTGTATATCCCATAATTCAGCCAAGACAGTATTCTTCGAAATCCACCTATGGGATGGTCAACCTACACTCGTCGACACCAACGAGTTAAGCCTACAAACCCCCTCCGTACTCATTGAGCGAAATGTTATCCATGAACACGACCTTCCCTATCTTGTTCATGATGCATGGCAAGCAGGGAACCACCTGAACACCATCGCTGACAGCATGAAACGATTAGCCGACATGGATCTGAATAGTCACTATGGTGGCGTCATGCGGTCGCGGCTAAGAAAAATGCTCCAACTCACGGAGGGAACCTGGATAGTCGATAAAGGTTATAGCCCGGAAAAGCTTCGGCCGTTCTCAAACAACCTCCTCGCCCTGCTCCCACGGATAGCCCGCGAATCCGTGCCTGCTACAACTGTGCAGACAACATTGAAACCTTATATGAACCAAGCTTTGATTACTCACCCCGGCACCTTATCTTCTTTGGAAGAGCTTGGTTTCACCTCTAACGAGTGGACAATTGCTAAAGAAATTCTAGCCTCGTCCGATTTAGCCTCCGCTCTCCCCTTACAAACAGATCTCCGAAACACGTATGCCACTATCGCCTATCTCTTAATCTCCACCGCTTCCATATATGGGCAACAAATATAGCTATCCAGCCACCCCCTAGCAGCCTCTTGATCTAGCCCTGCATGCATCTGTCGGCCGGTCTTTCCGTGAAACGTCCTGACCACGAAAAGTCTCTCCTCGGTCACGTACCGCCAGGTACGCTCGCCTCGTCGTCAAAGCGTTTCACGAAAAGCCTGTCTCGACAGCTACACACATGGCCAAATCAGCCGGCTGCTAGGGCGTGTCTTTACCCTCCGGACCGCGTTATGACTTGTTTCCTGCGTTTGTGAACGATCGGTGGCTTTCCGACCGTTCGGGCCCTTCTGTCCGGTACATCCAGTACCCTCCCTCCGGGGCCGACCCTCACAATCGCGGGGTACGGCGTCATCTTCGCGGCCGGAAGGTAAACACATGCGCTAGAGAAGTCCCGACTGCCGCCGTCTCCACCACTCCGTTCCTGCTAAAACCAAAAGTAACAGCAAAAAAACATATGTATTCCAGATTGGTACCTGGCGACTCCGATTTACCTCAACTCGACGTTCATCCTTAAACTGTATCGAAGGCAAAGCTTCATTTATTGGAACATATTTCCCCTTCGAACCCTTTGAGAGGGCCTGAAGAATCCCTGGCCGTGGAAAGGGTAACTGAAACTCAATATCTGCGGACTCAACAATCAGTGGCTCTTTAGCTTCGCCGATGTGCCGTCCATAGGCATCAAAGGCTTCAGCCTTAATTATGTATGTACCCGGGGAAAGGTTTGAGAATCTCTCTACAGCAGTTCCTTCCGCGCCGGTGACCAGTTCGTGTTCATCGGGTAAGTCAGTAACTCCCCCCTCCATCTCATGCTGCTGAAACGTCTTTGCGGATACTCTGACCAGACGAAGCTTAACGGTAGTGCCAACTAATGGTCGGTAATTAGGCCCCAATACTTCCACTTCCACATGAGCGGCATCCCCCTTAGCGATGACCGAGCGGCTCACTTGAAGCCGCACGCGATCCAACTCCGGATCTTTGATCAACCATCGGAGGGCATTCGACCAAAATCGATCAAACTCTCTGCCTGTACCTCCGTCAGAAACCGCTACAAACCTCCAAAACCACAAAGAATCTGTAGAAACCGATAGCGTTCGCCCTTTCTCTACTTCGCGCACCGCCACCACCGGCGGATTACCGGGCAACGAGGGATGAGTCAGAAGAGCCGACGCATTTGGCATCAAACCAAGGCTTGAGTTCATGCCCTGAAGCAGTGGCAGGCGAGCAAACGCAGCATCTAGGGGCTCACCAGCCTCTGCGATACTTGTAATAGGATGAACCCGACCATCAGTAGTCAACCGCGGTCGATACGATGCAGAATCCCACAACATGGCCCCCCCCAACCGAGTTGGCAAAATATCGGCCACCGCAGTATTCGCATACCAACCATCCTCAAAAGATTGATCTCCACCCACCATCATAAAACCACCACCTCGGAGGACATAATCACGAATATTAGGTAGGTATCGATCCATTCGGTACGGGCGGTACGAGAAATTTTGATAGATAACGACATCAAAAGTCTCAAGCTCCTCCGTGAACAATTCATTCACCGGAAATGGAATCAGAGCGAGCTCATCTTGAGATGCCTTCTGTAGATCGGTTGTCGAACGAAGAATAAAGAAAGATATAAGATCTACATTGGGGTTTCTCTTGAGAAGCTCTCGAAGAAAACGTTGATCCCAAGATGGTCGACCAGCAACCTGGAGCACACGAATCCGATCGCGAATTACACGAAGGACAAAGCTTCGCTGATTGTTAGTTTTAACGGTCTCTCCGGCCTGTATGGGAACCGAAACTTGATAAACCTGTTTACCAATAGCTCGAGGCTTAAACGAAAAGCCTACTTGAGCCTGCCCTTTATCAAAACGCGCCGACTTGGTTTGGAGGACATGCCCATCTTGTTTGAGGGCAACACTTACCTCCCTCACTTGAAGACCCCTCGCTTCAAGGTCAACGTCTATCTGAACATTATTATGCACAAAGGCAAAGTCTCTCGAAGGGATTGGCCGGATAGCCACATCAGGCGCCGTCGCATCTTCATCAAACCCCACAGTATATATTGGTATACCTAGATTCGCCGACTCGCGAAGCGCAGTCGCATCGGTTAACCCTTCTGTATCCGCACCATCGGAGTACAAAATTATTGCCCCCAGCTCCCTTCCAGCCCCTTGCCACGATACTTCCCTCAGCGCACGAACAAGATCTGAACTCACACCTTCAGGTAGCAACTCGGTGGGCATCTCGTCGATAGGGCGTGAACGTGAGTCAAACGCATGCCATTCGATGGACGCCTTTTGAGATAGTTCCCTAAAGGTGGTTTGATTCTGTTGGAGGTGCTGAAGAACTAGCTCTTCTCGTGTACCTCGGTCAGAGGCCAAATCCATAGATCGACTGACATCTAATAAAACCGCGATGCGAGACCGGACTCGTGATATCGCACGCAACTCAATCGTGGGCTGCAGCAACAAAAACAGGATCAAGACCCCAAGACTCAGGCGCCAACTCATCAGCTCCACACACCGTCGCCGCGAGAGACGCCAAACCCCCACTAGCGATAAACCTAGGGCCACCACCAACAGGGCCCCCATGAGATACATAACCCCGGGAGCCCAATCAGCACCACTGATCAACCGCCAATCATTGTAAGCCCCTGGTGCTGCGTCTGGGGCTAGCCATTCCACCATTTGATCGACGCTCATCAACGCCTCCGATCAAGAATGAATGGCGCATGAACCAGATCGTCTTTGTAATCGAGACAGAGTACGTACATGACAATGTTGATGCCCAAGCGAAAGGCCATTTCCCGCTGACGCTCCCCTCCCGGGCTCACGTCGTGGGTCCAGCGCCCAAAAGGATCCCTGGACCAGGCACCGGCTAAATCGTTTTGGCAATACACAACCGCGTAACGATTCTCGAGAGTTAGGCCCTCCATATACGGAACTCTCAACACCCGGCCGGCCTGATGCGTCACCAGGTAGAAGGTCTTATACAGAACATGTTCACTGGGAATGCGGTCGAGACGTCGGCGCGGAAACAAGTTTCCCAGCAACCGACGCACCGACGCGTCAAAAGCTCCCCCTGGCTCCGCGTCTGCCGAGTCCACCAAAAGACTACCCCCATAGGTTAAAAAGCGGCGCAGCGCACGAATGCTATCCTCCGAAAACGGGGGGATCTCGCCAGAGCCACCAAGATATACCAGTGGATATCGAAAGAGCTCAGGGGAGGCCGGATCAACCAGTACTTTCTCAAGGTTCACCTTGATAGAGGTCCGCTGCCGAACTTCCCAAGCCAAACGACGTAGGGCATCTGGCCGAGCATCCCAGTCCCCCTCCGTTCGAAGCTGAGCAACCTGGAGGTCGGAGGCGCTCGGTTTGAACCCCATCAACAACGACCCAAAACCGCCCAAGGTCACCGCCTGGCGAAGAAGCGCCCGTCGGTGCGAAGTTCGGTGGCCGACGTAGCTCACGGAAAATCCGTTTGGTGGGGCGTCGACTATCATTCATTGGGAATATCGAGTGAGACTCAGCCGGTCCAGCAACTTCGAATGCCGTTAGCCACTGACGATTTACGTGAAACATCACCAATAGCAAGCTCAGCAGCTACACCTCGTTGCCACCTCCGAGACCACGAATACACTTGTCTTGGCTCTACAAGCACCTATGTAGACGGAGTGAATACTATCGGGTAATCCACGAACACAGAGCCCCCCCGAGGCCTCGGAAAACGCCAAGACCGGGAGATCTTTTTGATACACTGCTCAACAGTTTTACTATTTAGTGAGCCCCCGAAGTCTAAATTCTGGAGCCGACCACGGGCATCAATTTCAAAGCTTATAACCAGCTTACCGCTGAGCTTTCGGTTTCGCTTGAGGGCATTCTCATAGCAAGCTTTAATGCCACTTTTCTTACGATTCATCACCCGCCGTATCGAAGCCGGATCCAGACTTCCATCAACCTCCGGAGTCTGTGCATCCAACTCGCCGCTCACCCTGGTTTCTGACTTTTTGCCGGCAGATACATCCCCACCACCACGAGTACTTAGTTTACCTACACCAACAGCGTTACCGCCAGCACCCCCACGGGTACGACCCGTTTGCTGAGTAGCGAGATCTACCCCTTTGATACCCGAAAACGCAGCTTGCATCGATCGACTAGCCCCGCCCTCTTTAAAGACATCAGCCAGTGCCCCACCTCCACCAACCTTTGTCGTTCCAATCACCCCCAGCAGCCCCCGACCTGCCACTTGTTGTTTGGCCCGTTGCCGCCGTCTCTGCTTCGAGTTATCACGAGATGGTTGATCCCGAGGTCTATCTTTAGCTACTTCCTTCTTCTTGGGAGTCTTCTTGGTCTTTTCTTCTTTTTGGGGTTCCTTGACCTTTGTCTCCGCTTTGGCTTGCACTGGTGCTTCCTTAGGCTGCGGCAACTCGGGCTCGCGCTCGGGCATGATCAATCGCTGGTAAGTCTCGCTAATTTCATCAATGGACTTGGGTTCCACGTACGGAAGATTTCGCGCATACGTCAGAACTGACATCAGTAGCAAACCTACAACCACCAGTATCGACGTAAACTGTATATCGAGATTGGTGAATACGCCCCCCCGCACCTGAGGCGGTAGTACCGGTCGGGATGGGAGCAAAACTCTCGACTTAAACTGAAACAAGATAGTTATATCACCATCCGCCAGTATTACTTTGCCGCGACTCTTGTCCGTAAGACGAACCCCTTTCTTACTACCTCTTTGAACCACCAAGCCACGCTTAGCCAACATTTTGAAGTCGCCAACTGGTTCATCCTCGATCTGCAAGCGTCCTTCGACGCTTTCATCGAAGCGCAGATAGTAAGCTTTCCCATCAAACTCAAATAACTCAAATATTCTTGGTAGTTTCTCTGAGGTCACCTGAAATGAGCATCGCGGTCCCGAACCAATAGTCACCGTTTCGCGCTTTTTAAGTTCACGCTCCTCAATAATCTTACCACGCTGTACGATTCCAATACGCAGAACCTTGGCCCCGTGGGACTTATTGGCCCCCTCTCTTTCGCGCGAACTCATAATCTCTGAAACCTCTCCCGTCTAAAACGAAGCCTTCTCTACCGATTTGACAATCTTGGGTACAAAGCTCTTCTTCAACGCTAAGCCTTCGAAATTTAGACTGCTTCGTTGGAGAATATAAAAAGCCTGAGGTTTCTGGATGCGACCCTCAATAGTGGTCCCCGTCATGCGGATTACCGTCCGACGTCCCCCTGGTCTTTGCTGTGCGTAAGCTGACGAACCAATAGCCGTTGTTAAAATCACAGGTAAGAGGCACCCGCTTGCTACATCTCGGCATCGCTTTAAGAAACTACCTACTCTACTACTTCGTTGACACATATCTGACTACCTATAGCCTCTCCGACGCAACTTCGTGTTGAGAATGCGACGATTGCTCAGGACCCTTCTTGCGCAGCTCCTGGCGTTTTTCCCGTTCAATAAGTTTTTGGGTGCGTTTACGTCCTCGATTGGCTTCCACCAGTAGACTTTGAATTTGCGCCTTCTCGTCCTGCGCCAAAGCGAGCTCTTTGGCCAAAAAGCTCTTAAGGTAGTTCTCAGCGATGCTCCAGCGCTCCAAACGATCAACACCGGACAACTGGTTGTCCAGATGCAAAATGCCCAGATTGTATAAAACGGCATGCGCTTGGCCATCTAACTCCAATGACTGCCTGTAGGCCTTTTCGGCCTCTTCATACCGCTTGGCGCCCTTGAGCGCATTGCCTAAATTTTGATAAGCTTCTGGATACTTAGGGTACAAAGCTATCGCCTGTTCCAAATGGCGAATCGCTGGCTCAAAATTTTGAGCTTCTACCTGAAGCGCCCCCAGATTGTTGTGAATCTCTGGGAGGTCCGATCGTACTTCCAAAGCCTTTTCGTACGCCTTGAGTGCCTCTGGGTGTTGACCTCGACTGACATATACATTCCCCATCATACTCAAGACTCGAGCATCCTGGTTTTTGATCGTTCGAGCACGTTCCAAAACAGATGTGGCCAACTCTTTTTGACCCCTTCGGAGAAAGATATTCGCGAGAACCACCAGCGCGCCAATATGCTGCTCGTCTACCTTAAGAATACCTTTGGCTTCACGTTCTGCATTCTCAAGCTGTCCAAGTTTAATCCATATGAGACACAATCTTGCCCTCAGAGCGTATGCATCTGGTTTACTTTGTACGGCAGCTTGTAACAACCGAATCGCATCCTCCGTCCGGCCGGTTAAGATGAGTACGTTTGCCAAATTCTCGGTCGCCAAATTGTAGTCAGGCTTGATCTCTAGCGCCCGTTGATACGCTGCCTCAGCCTGATCTTCTTGACCCAAGCGTTCATAAATAACCCCCATGTTATAGTGGGGTTGCGCGGCCTCAGGGTATGCTTTCGCCGCAGATTTCAACTGACCAAGCGCTCGTTGAGGGGCTTTTACCGCTATCTCCGTCGCTGAACGAACCAGCTCTTGGAGCTCGTCAGCGGTCGACGATGGAGATATCTCCCGAGAACTATCTTTTGCACTAGTGGTTGGCCTTTCCGCGCCCCCTATTGTCTTAGGCGACACCGATTGATTCGCGCAACCCTGGCCTAGTAAAGCCCAGATACTCCCCATAAGTATGGACGTCGACCACCTCTTCATTTCGAAGACCCATCCTTCAGTGCGCCAAAACAACCAACGCATCATCAGCAAAATGCCGCCATTGAACCATAGAGTCCAAGCCATTCCCAAAAATAAGATCTTTTTGTAACGCAGGCTTTCCCTGTTTTTGAATTGGAAACTCATTTGGTGCAAACTTATGCAATCCCTCAAGAATACGCTGGGTCCACTGATTGTTAATGCCACCTCGACGAGCTTCTTGGTAGGCCTTTCTGTATGCATCTTCTGCATTGCTCTCCAAAATAGCGGCTTGGTCTTCAAGCTGGACCCGGTATGCGTCAGCTAGATCAGGATTCCGATCTAAACTTTTTGGTACTGGTGCAGTAAAGAGCGCTTCGGCAAAGCGATCGTATGAGTGACCGATTCGAAAAGAAGCAGCAACTGTTTGCTCTAATCTCTTATAGGCAAATACGTCGGCATAAGCCTGCTGAACTCTCACCTGAACCCGAGCCTTTTTCTTCAGTGCTTCCACCTGCTCGCGCTCAGAACCTGAGATCGCGATCTTGTCGTAGTCATCAAAAACAAACTCCGCCAGCTCAAAAGAACACTGGGCTGCATATCCGCCGGCCAGACTCTCAACACTCAAGCGTAGCCGCTTAAACAACGCCACGCACCTTCCAAAGGCACCGCGAGACGCTCTTAGCCTCCCACGCTTTGCTTCCGCCTCACCCATCTTTAAGTAGGCACGCACCAATCTTTCGCGCTGCTGTGGTGCCTTTTTGTGTTTCTTAACGAAGCCAGATAGGGTCGCGACCATCCCTTCCCATTTTTCCATTTTCTCGTAAACGAGGGCGCTTCGAAAATATACGTCTCCAGAGTCCGCTCGATTCGGAAAGACAACCGCATAGCGTCTATAAGCTCGGGCCGCCTCTGGGTATCGCTGCATATGTTCCAACACTACAGCCACATTAAACAACGCATCAGCCCGTTCTTCTGCTTTCGGGTACTTCTTTACTAATGTCTGGTACGCTTCAATAGCGGTTGGGAAGTCGAATCCCTTTTCTGCGCTGATTCCCACTCTGAACAACGATCGCGGTGCAAGCTCTGATCCGGGATAATCACGGGAGATGCGCCAATATGTCTTGGATGCGGCATCAAATCGGTTGGCTTGTTCATAAGCAACGGCAGCGTTAAAAAGCGCTTTGTCAGCGACGTCACTTTGTGGGTTTGCATCCACCAGATCAACGTAAGCCAACGCGGCCTCTTCATACTTCGTTTCGGTATTCAATTGTTCAGCCAGCTTGAATTTGGCTCTCAGTCGTACATCACCCAGTGCACTCACAAGCTTCTTACCCCTCGTGCCACTCTGCGCTGCTCTTTGAGCGATCTCAATGATTCGGCCGGACCATTGATCAACCTTATCCCACTCTTCAGAAGCCAAATAACTCTCAATGATAAGGTTTGCGGAAAACTCCGCCACAGTGTGGTCAGGATATTTTTTTATGATCTCCTCGAAACGGCTCCTGGCCTCATCAAATCGATCATGCTTGTAGAATTCTTGGGCGGCTCGATACTCGATCGCGGCCCGGTTCTCCCCAGATGTTACCAAAACTAAAAACCGATCGGATGCATCAACCAATGCTTGCCGTGCCGGAGGAAGGGGCTTTGGGCTAACCGGAAGGGCTTTTCTTTCTTCCGCCTTAAGTACTTTTAGTGTCGGTATCTCACCTTTGTTCTCAAGAGATTCGATACCCTGTTCGTGAGACAACACCGCATATAGAGCAGCAGCGGCCAGATGCTTATTATCAATTGCACTGTCTCGAACCTTTGCATACTGCTCCGCTGCCTGTTCATAGGCTTCGGAGTAATATAGAGTTTCAGCTAGATAGAAATCAAAATCATACGCGCGATTCGAATCGGGAAAGCGGGTGAGGTAGTCTTGATAAGCAGTAGCTGCTGCTCGATACTGAGCTATCGACTCCAATCCTTTCCCCTGAGACCTCAAGCTCTGCGCTTGCTGATGCCGAAAGAGTGCAGCGGTGTATAGTGACTTTTCGGTCAATGACCGGGCCTTCACCAACGCCTCCTGATCTCCCGCATTGGCTGCAATCCAGGAAGATCCAGCACCATAGTCTTTCACCAGTCTTTCCCTGGCTTTCGTAGCAGCATCAAAGTCCCTCAGCTGCTCATACGCGCGAACTATTTGTACCTGGGCTTCAGGATTGCCACGCGCTCGGGGATACCGCTGAATCATATATTGTAGCGCACTGATTGCTTCCTCGTAACGAGTCTGTTCAAACAGTACGTCACCGTACCGTCCCCAAATATCTTGGGCAAAAGTCTCTTTATCTATCGAAAGAAGTCTCGATCGAGCTTTTGTGAAATCCCCCCATTTTTCATCAGCAAGCGAAATCGCTATATATTGAATCGCCTCCGACCTTAACTCGGACCCAGTTGAACCAGTTTTTGCCTTCTGTTCATCAGCAAAATGTACAAGCGCGACAAATGAATCGATTGAAGCATCATACTGATCGAGACGATAGTACGTCCAAGCCAACTTGTAGAGAGCTTTATCGTAGTACGCACTCGGCCCAAAACTAACTACTTGTTGGTATGCATATACAGCTTTCGCGAGAGATTTTTCGCTGTTTCCATCAAAATAAATCTCTCCAATCCGGGTCCAAACCTCTGGAATAAATTGAGATTCTGGATGACTTTCGACCAAATCCTCAAAAGCAACAAGCGCACTGTTTGTTTCCCCCATTTCACCATACGCATAGCCCAGTAGATATCGAGCGGCGTCTGCGAGCCGATAGCGAGGAAATCGCTGCAATAGGGTACGATGCAGCGCAATTGTCTTATCGAAATTCGGTTCGGGAGCCTCTAACTCTGGTCCGCTAACATCTTCGAGTGCGGAGAGACGATCTTCATAGGCACGACTCTCTTGCAGGAAGTCATCACTCGACTTCTCATAATGCAACTCCGCAAGCCTAAACATGGCATCAGGCGTATATATTGGATCATTGGGATACTTTTTAACGAAAACTTCGAAGCGATCGATCGCTTCTGTACGAAGTGACCGCTCATCTGCTTCCAGTTCCTCAATGCGCCTTTCATACTGCGAATCCAGCTGCAGCTTCTCTTTCTCGTATCGCTGGTAAATTAATGACTTTTGACCAGAAGCGAAAGAATCCACACCCCGCTCATAATATTTCAGCTCCTTTTCCAGGAGCTTTATGGTGTTGTCCTTGGACAAGGACTGGTCGATGTCCTGAGTTGTAGGTGGCCGGAGGGGTTGATACTCTCCGTCACCGACCCGACGTTCTGCGCCAGCCTCAGCTTCGCCGAAGTTGTCCACAGATTTCGAGGAGGACGCCACATCATCAGGAGCCAAGGCTGTTCTCCCTGATAACGTGGAGGTGGTGGTCGCGGAATCATTGAGTGTTGGTACATCTGTTGGTGTTGAGAGCCCCGATGGTGACGCTGCTGCATCACTGGTTTCTGGACTTGCAATAACCCCATCCGCGGTCTCTGCCTGAGTACTTGTCGCGGCAGATTGAGCGAGCACGATCGACGATCTCCCAGCAGCCGCCTCAAAGAAGCCACCGACTAAACAGCTCCCCAATAGCCAAAACCGTAGGTCAAGAAACGCTCGGCACATAACTAGTTGTCCTCTAATACTCCGCGGAATTCGCTATCCAGTTCACCAGAACGCAGACGAAGCTCCTGAACCAGTTCAGTGACCTCATCGGTTGTTGCCCGTTTGCGAGCCCACGCCACATCAAGAATACCAACATCCGCCCGGAGCACTAATTGACGAAACCGTTGGCCAACCTTGTCGATAGTCCTGGCCGCTATTGGACTCAACATATCATCGGAGACTTGACTCAGCCGTTGATGTTCAATTTCCAGCCTTTCTAGTAAGCGAAATTCTTTTAAAATTTTTGCTCGAATTTCACCAACACGAACCTCAACTGTTTGATCCAGCTTGTCATGAAGGACCAATAGTTCCTTTTCCAGGGAGCGGAGCACCTTACGCTGCTCGGCTATGCGCATCACCACGCCGAGATGTGTATCGGATATTCGAGCACGATTAACCTCTATAATGTTTGCCTGCTTATCTTCCCAAGCACCCAAATACTTACCCAGGCGGACCCCGCGGGCCCAACCGCTATACTCCCCGGCATACATCGCAGAGCGTTTTGCTGCACTCCCAAGTTTTCCTATAGAATTAATTAGAAGTCTCAGTTCGATATCCGCCGCTCGAAGGCGTTTCTTAGTAATTTCATGCTCTTCGTCATCCATTACTGGTCGATGACGTGCAATCCATATACGTGCAGCGGCCAATTGGGCCTGCATAGATTCTACGCTGCTACGCTGGAGAAAGACTCGTTGTTGGACCGATGCATATTGTTTTCTCAAGCCTTTTCTGTAGAGCTCGATCGCCTCTGCGCTCAGCGGAAGAGATTGCAACTGACTTTCGAAGGTCTTTTCACGAAAATAGGCCACCTCAAGTTCAGCCTTAGCCGCTGGAGAAATATATTTTGCGACCAAGCCACGCTCGGCCTCAAGAAGCTTCTGCCGATAAAACAACGTTCGGTGAAGTAAGGATATAGCTTTGGTGAGTCCATCAGCCAAGCCAGGAAACAGAGCAAATCGTTGTGAACTACCAAGAGCAACTTCTAAGGTTCGAACCAATTCAATAGACTCTTTTAGCTCCTCTGAGGTCGCGACAAGTGCGCGTCGAACATCAACCGTATCTGAGACATTGGAGTCACCTAGAGCAAACTGCAAAAAGAGGTCGGGCAAAAGACTCAGTCGACCGAGATCATTCAAGTCAGTCACCACAAGTTCGTCAAAGAAAGCCTGGGCATCCTTCTTTGATGCTAAGAGTACCTCAAATTCATTTTTTGCACCGCCATAGACATCTACAACCGTTTGAAATATGTCGTAGGCTTGTTTTTTAGCACCAAGGCGTATCCGCAAATTTCCTTGCAACACGCGAGCTTCGGGAAATAGGAGAGAGTTGGGCGCAGTTGCCATCAAGAGCTCCGTGACGTCCAAAGCAAGACGGTACTGACGTTCCTGCTCCGGCGAATTTGCTTGTGAAGCATTGGCAGCCGTCACATGGACCCAAGCCACTTCGTACAACATCTCCGCGAAGTGTACAGAGTTTCTCGAGATCAACTGATATGCAGACAATGCATTGGGTGTATCACCCAACTCCTGATAAAGCCGGCCGAGGGACAACAAGGAGAGCTCTTGCATCTCGGAGCCTCGGGTAGCTGAACTGGAAAGTGATAGCGCTCGTTGAAACTCGATGATCGCCTCTGGGTAGAGTTTCAGCTGAACCAAAGCTACTCCAGCATAGTAAGCCGCAGGGGCTGATATAGATAATCCATGTGGAACCGCCCGAAACTTATTGAGGGCTTGCTTTATTCGATCTTGATCTTTCTTTGCCCCCCTGAGCAAGGCTTTGCCGTAGACATACTCGATTTTCGAGTCCTCCAGGGCCCCCTTTCCCTTAATACGAGCCATATAAGTATCGATGTTGGTGAAGTTTCCCGTAATACTTGCGACCTCGAGCAGACCAAGCACCACTTGGCTAAGGCTCCGTCCGCCCTCTCGAGTCGCCAGCAGCTCATAATGAACTCTTGCAAGCTTAGGATAACCAGATTTGCGCAGACTCTCAGCGAGTAGATAGAGGGCTCTCGGATAGTCGGGATCCGAGCGAAGTTCAGGACGTTCTGCTATATCAGAAAGAATGATCGCAGCTCGGTAGTGATCCTCCAGTAGAGACTGCACTTCAGCTTCCTTTAAACGCCTCTTTAAGCGCCCGGACTTGGACTCATCAACGAGTTGATAGTCCTCAGAAATGGAGTTCAACTCATTGTGCAACTCATCACTAACCGTCCGAACCTGATTCAAAATTTTCCGAGCCTCAGTAAGACTAAGGGAGGACGAACCAGCAACAGCCAACCATGGCCAGGCCATTAGTCCGGTGGCGATAATGACGCGGCCCAAAAGCTCTGCATACTTCACGACTCTGGATTCTCCGAAGGCGACTGATCTACGGGAACCCGAAGATCTTCGATGACCGAAGTTTCGAACCGGATATTGGGTCGCCGCTGCAACTCGGTTGTGATGCCCCCTCGCTCATACGCTATAGATTTCACAACGATTTGTTTGCCCTCTTCTGCTGTAAATGGGTAGCTAGACTTAATTTTGAATTGATAAGCATCAAGATAGGTAAATAGGCCGTGCCCATGTCCACGATATACGAGGACCACAGACAAATTGTGCGTTCCAGCAGGTATGCTCCCACTGAATAACTCTACCTCTTTGCCACGGGAATCTGTATCACTATCCATAGTTTTGAACAACAGGTTTTCCCCGTCTAGGCTGTAACTCATTTCTAAAAGGCGAAATGATGAACCCATATCATTACGATGCGTTATTACCGCGCGGGCGCTGGATATCACTCCCTCTAAGACCGTCTCACGAAGGAGTACTAACCGGGCTTTGCTTTTGAAAACCTTTTCTTTGAGGGCGTTGACCTTCTCCTCGAGTGAGCGAACCTCAACACCAAGTTGAGCCGTATCTACCCCCATCTTAGAGGTTTCTAACGCACTTCCATCCGGCCTTTGGGACGGATCCACTTCCTGTGCTTGCGCATAAGTAGAGGCTAACATGAAGAGTAATATCGTCGTTCTACCCACCTGGCACCATCTCATCGATTTATTGGGAAACGGCATCTATAATCTCCTGACCGAGCACATCTGTTCGCCATCTCCCAAGACCTTCTACGCTCCGAAGCTCAGCAATAGTATGTGGCGCAGCTCTAGCAATTCGTTCCAGTTGCTGATTGGTCAGCAAAAATCCTGGTTCTAAGCCCAAAGAGACAGACCATCGCTGTCGTCCTTCTTTCAGACGCCGTAATCGTTCGCGATCCTCACTACGCATAGGTGTTGCCTTAGAGCCAGGTGAAGATACTTTTTGCGGGCGCTGGCTCCCTGGGTCGGGGGCTTCGATGCCTTCTTTCACCGCTCGATAAAAACTATCTCGGTCGACACTTGATTGAAGAAAATGGAAGCCACCAATCTTTTTAATTAGATTTTGCCCATGCGCATCCGCTGCCTTCGCAATCTTAGCCAGATGCTCTGGACGCGCCACTCGGAAGCTAGCGATATTTTTTCGCTCCGCTTCTTGTTCTCTCCATTTCCACAAAGTATTCATCACTGCCCGCCCTCGCCGACCTAAGTTCTTAGCCGCCTTTACCTTGCGCCAACTTTGCTCATCAAAAGACTTTGTCGTGGGCTCTACAGAACACACCCGTTCGCACTCCTCTATATGCCAATCTAACCGACCAACCTTTTCGAGCATGGTGCTCAATCTGTGCCGAAGCGGAATCAACCACTCAACATCCTGTCGCGCATACCGGAGCTGATTGAGCTCAAGAGGTCTTTTTGACCAATCTGATCGCTGCTCACCCTTATCTATATTGATACTCAGGCAAGTGGCTAATACGTCTTTCAAGCCGGCACATGGTAGCCCCAATACGCGGGCAGCTACGGCCGTATCAAATATACTTACTAGTTGGATGGAGAAATCTCTCTTAAAGGCACGAACTTCGTTATCACCGGCATGCAGAACGAGTGTAGGAGTATTTCGAGTCAGCACCTGAGCCAACGAGTTAGGCAATCCATGCGTGAGAGGGTCAAAGAGCCAATCCTCTTCTTCTGTAGCCAACTGAATGAGACACACTCGTTCCAGATAGGCGTGATAGCTATCAGTCTCAATATCAAGCGCTAGATAAGGAGCCTTCATCAGTCTCGCGATCACGTCAGCCCGGCCCGGGTCTAACACGCTTATCGGTCGAGCCTTTTCGGCCTGTAGCTGTGTTGTTGGACCCAAATCGACCATCGAAGCGACTCAATCGCTCTTTCGAGGATAGGGGGTCAAGTCGCGGACTTGGTTCACCAACAGACCGCCACCGGACCGGAAACGCTGAACAGCGAGCTGCCTGATGAATCCGGCAACAAGCTACCGATCCACACATCGAAAAGTTACCCAAGAGCACCAGGGGCACATTCCATTGTGCACTCCATCGTGAAACAACCAAACTCATGGATCCGTCGGATACCCTCAAACTAGCGATCAACATTGTTCGGTCGGCTTGCCGTATCTCACGAGCACTTCAAGACAAGATGGTCGAGGACCTGGGCACGCAAACAAAGGGGGATTCCAGTCCAGTCACCGTTGCTGACTTCGCCATACAAGCAGTGGTAGGCCAGTTGCTAGACCAGCCATTTGTTGGCGAAGAGGGAGGAGATCTACTGGAAGACCAACCAGACTTGCGGCTTCAAGTTCTCCACGCCGCACAGATTGCACTACCCGGTTGGTCGGAGAAGGAGCTCATGCGGGCAATTCGTCTTGGAGAAGGCCTCCCGCAAACAGATAGTTTTTGGACCTTGGATCCTATTGATGGAACCAAAGGATTCATACGCAAGGCCCACTACTGCACTGCGCTTGCCTACATTCACGAAAATCAGCCCACCGTTGGGGTCTTAGGATGTCCCCGGCTCAGTTCAGATCCGAGCTCGGTGGACGGAGAGGGTGCACTGTTTTGGGCGGTCCGCGATCAACAAGCTTTTTGCGAGGAACAACCTATACAGATTTCATCCTGGCTTCCCGGCACCCCGGTGGTAGTCACTGAATCAGCTGAATCAGCGCACTCTGATCACAGCCTCGCCAACAAGGTTCTCAAGGCAGCAGCCATTCCCTCAGCAACGCCTCTTCGCCTTGATAGCCAAGTTAAGTACGCAGTCGTGGCCAGAGGCCAAGCACAAGTCTTTATCCGCAAGTCACGTGATGGTTATGTAGAAAAAATTTGGGACCACGCAGCTGGGAGCCTGATTGCGGAGACGGCTGGCTGTAGGGTCACGGATCTAAATGGCAACCGCCTCGACTTCAGCACCGGAATCCAGCTAGAGAACAACCGTGGGGTACTCGTAGCCCCGGCCGCACTGCATGAAAAAATGCTCACTACGTTCGAGCAGCTCCCCAGCTAGCAAATCAACCCCGAGCAGGCCCCCGAACGCTTGATCAGGGAGCGCACAGAAAGCTTGCTCAATGGAGCGCACAGAAACTTTTGGGGTCAACGTGCGAGCAGGCTGCTACAGCAGAAATTACTTGGGTTGAACCCAAGTGCCTGCCTCTACGCTGGGCTATGGCCCCGTTTCGCGACCCCTTGTTGATTCTGTTAGAATCAATTCAAGTGGTCTTTGCTGTATCCATCGACTCTATTGAGCAATTAACGAGAGTTGGCTCCAGCTCGAGAGTCATCCCCCATCTATCATATACACCCTGACGAATATCTTTCGCGAGATGCAAAAGGTCTTCAGTGGTTCCTCCCCCATGGTGCACCAGTGCTAATGCATGCCGACCAGAGATCCCCACCGCTCCATGCACTAGCCCTTTGTGAAAGCCACTGCGCTCGATAAGCCAAGCGGCAGATAGTTTTATGCCTTGGTTGGGTACGGTAGCATACTGAGGAACCTCCTCCGCCGATTCAACAAGTCCATCCGCCAGCGCAATCCGGATAACTTCCTGGGCCTGCGGCACCGGTACAATAGGGTTCACGAAGAATGAGCCCACGGAGCGATGATTGGGATCATTGGGACTAATCACCATCGATTTCTGAGCACGCAGCCGCAAAACAGCCTCGCGAATCGGTTGAGGATGCAGACGTTTCCCCTGAAGAGCCTCTTGGAGCTGTGGGTGGTGGACAATAGCTGGAGAACCTCGACCTAAGCGGAATGCAACCCGCAGAACCACCCATCGATCCCGCTCCTCTTTAAAGCGACTATGTCGATAGCCAAACCGACAATCTTTAGCTCCCCATCGACGTCGCTGGCCATTGTCTCGGTCCAGGAGCTCAACCTCCTCGATAAGCGTTCCCACCTCCGCTCCGTACGCCCCAACGTTTTGGATCGGTGTAGCCCCCACCGTGCCCGGAATGCCAGATAGACACTCAAGCCCAGTCCAACCCGCTTTGACACTGGCCTCCACAAAAACATCCCAAGTGACGCCACCATCCACCCAGATTGGGCCACCATCCATCCCCTCAGGAAAGACCATCGTGGCCGCCACCCAGCGAATGACCAAACCGTCGAAGCCGGCATCGCCAACCACTACATTAGACCCAGCACCCATAATGAGAGTCGGCCAGTCTTGCTCCTTCGCCCAGGTCAGAAGCGCCCATAGTTCTTCCTCAATGGATACCTCTGCTAAAGCCTTTGCCAATCCGCCCAGCTGAAGAGTCGTAAGAGGAGCGAGCGGCACGTCGTATTGAATTGGTACCGGTGGAACGGACACACTCTTTCGTGAACCAGACAAGCCCTACGGTTGTCATCCAGAACATGTAATGTGGTCTCTCAGGGCGTGTCTTTACCATCGGACCGCGTTCTGACTTGTTTCCTGCGTTTGTGAGGGGCCCAAAAGGGTGGCAGAGCCACCGACCCCGCACAAACGCAGGCTACGGTGTCATCTCCACAGCCAGAGATTACAGACCCGCCCTAGCAGGCCATCGGAGAAGTGGGATGGGTGATCCGCGAAGTATCTTTTCCGTGGAACGCTCCGGATGAAGAGGGCGCATACCGGGCGTATGCAACCGATGAAAGGCGAAGCCGGTCCTGACGTCCCACGGAAAAAGGACCCGCGAAGCGCCTAACTCACTTTTCCGATGGCCTGCTAGTACATAAGCACCGGCTGTCGTTCCTCGACAAACGCCGCCTCATCTTCTCGAAAAGTTTCGAGAATATCCGCTACTGAGGCCCCCCCCTCCAGCAGAGATCTCGGCTGGTCTGACCCAAACAACAAATCAATAGCTAATCGGTCCGAAACAAACTCGTATGCCTCCACGCGCCAGCCAAAATCCTGCGGAGCCAAACGGCGAGCCGCATGAAGCAAGGCCAAACTAACCCTTAGGGAACGAATCGTCCATCGATCCACAACATGGATTTGCACCCCACCACAGTATCGGTTGGCATGTTTTTGGAACATCGGCTTCAGCAATAGTGGCCGGAGCCGAACGCCATCGCCCACATCTTGCGAGGCAGTTTCTGCCCAGGCCCGTCCGTCCAACCATGGTGCGCCACACTGCTCAAACGGACGAGTAGTACCCCGCCCTTCTGATAAGTTTGTGCCTTCCAACAAACACTGTCCAGGGTATACCCAAGCGGCGTCATTGGTTGGCATATTGGGTGAGGGCATGATCCATGGCAGGCCGGTTGCCTCAAAATCCATAGTTCTTGACCACCCCTTCATCGGGACCAACTCAAGTTCTACATCTATAGCTTCTTTCTTTCGAATCCATGCCGCGTATTCCGCCAGGGTCAAGCTGTGTCGTATAGGCATATTAAACGCCCCCACAAAGGACACAAACTGCGGATACAAACCAGGACCCTCAACATCCTCATCCCGACCTCCAAGCGGATTTGGCCGATCGAGAACCAGCACCCGGGTCCCCGTCCGGGCTGCGGTTTGCATTACATAACCCATGGAAGCGGCATAGGTGTAATAGCGAGCACCAATATCCTGAAGATCAACAACCACCACGTCCAACCCAGAAAACATTTCCGGACTAGGTCGCAAGGATGCCTCATCAGAGCCATACAGCGAGTAGACTTTCACCCCGCTGGGCTCCCCTGAGCTCTGCTCCGTAACCGTCTCCATATCTTGCGCAGCACCTTCAAGGCCATGCTCGGGACCAAAAAGTGCCTGAAGATCAACACCCGCCTCGACCATCAGTGGGAGGATGTGCCGTAATTGCCCATCCACCGATGCGGGATGGGCAAGGAGTCCCACCCGCTGACCCTTGAGAGAAGCGAATCCATCCGACACCATGAGATCCAAGCCGGTGAGCACTTTCATTCCGCTCATCATGGCGAAGGGGGAGCACTGTTGTCACTACTCCTCAGCGAACACATCACCAGCGCTCAGAAGGTCTCCCCTGACGATCATCATCTTCTTGGTGCGCCAACCATTGACGGAACAGACGCTGCGGGCCATCTACCTCATTCATGATGGCTAAAAAAATCGATGGGAAAGAGGTTGCTCGCGAAGTACGCAGCGAGGTGAAAGCTCGCGTTGAAGAACTGCGGGTGTCACACGGCTACACTCCGCATCTTGCCGTCATTCTTGCGAGCAACGATCCTGCAAGCAATGTGTACGTCCGTAACAAGAGTAAAGCAGCCGCAGAGGTTGGCATTCGCAGCACTCAGCACACACTCGATCCGACAACCTCACCAGCAGAACTATTGGCTCTGATCGACAAACTCAATGAGGACGATGATGTTGATGGGATTTTGGTGCAGCTGCCTCTACCATCTCAGCACAATATGGGAGTGGTTCTGGAACGCATTGATCCGGCCAAAGATGTCGACGGCCTCCATCCCATAAATGCCGGACGTCTTTCCCGAGGTGACGAGAACTGCCTCATTCCTTGTACCCCCAGAGGAACCATCCGACTGATCGAGTCGGTCAATCCCAAGCTCGCTGGGAAACGGGCGGTTGTGCTTGGAAGATCGCGATTGGTTGGGCGTCCGGTGGCGGACCTACTTCTCAACCGTCATGCCACCGTGACCGTCTGTCACTCCCAAACCGTGGACCTGGCAGACATGGTTCGCAGCGCGGATATCCTGGTGGTAGCTATTGGCAGACAGGGATATGTCCGCGGAAACTGGGTTGGATTTGGGTCAATAGTCATCGATGTTGGGATCAATCGCACCGAGGATGGGAAACTCATGGGCGATGTCGTCTTTGATGCTGCCGCTGAGCGAGCAGAAGCCATTACCCCTGTACCTGGCGGGGTCGGCCCCATGACCGTCGCGTATTTGCTCGACAATACTCTGAAAGCTGCGGAAGGGCGACGAAGATGAGCAACACGCGGCTAAAACGAACCCCTCTCTACGAACAGCACGTGGCCGCGGGGGGGCGTATGGTGCCCTTTGCTGGATTTGAAATGCCTGTTCAGTATACGAGTATAAGATCTGAACATCAGGCCGTTAGGGAGAGAGTTGGCATCTTCGATGTGTCTCACATGGGAGAAATCGAGTTACTTGGAGACCACGCAGTCGCTGTTGCCGATACGATATTCACCAACGGGATTGCTCGGCTCGCCAACGGACAGGCTTGCTATACCTGTATGTGTCGTCCCGATGGAGGGATAATTGACGATCTTGTCGTCTACAAGATTACCAACAACCATGTACTCATCTGCGCGAATGCTGCTAACCATCAAAAAGACCTCGCGCACATCAAATCCATAGCTGCTAACCGCTGTGAAGTTCGAGATACCAGCGACGAATGGGTACAAATCGCCGTGCAAGGCCCTTGCGCGGCCTCTGTTATCGACGGTCTTATCGCCGACTTTTCGACCACCGCCATAAAGCGATTTCGATTTACCCACGCCCAGGTATGCGGCACCAAAGGCATAGTCTCCCGAACTGGCTATACCGGCGAAGACGGATTCGAACTGTACATGCCCACCTCATCAGGAACCGTCCTGTGGGATGCTCTATTGAAAACGGGGGCTGATGTTGGCATTCAACCGGCCGGTCTAGGAGCTCGAGATAGCCTGCGACTAGAAGTCGCTTTTCCACTCTACGGCAATGACATTGACGAAACCACAACCCCTTACGAAGCAGGGCTCGGTTGGGTTGTGCAACTCAACAAACCTGAACCGTTTGTGGGACAACAAGTGCTCGAGTTGGAAAAACAACGTACACCCCAACGCCGGTTAGTCGGTATTGAAGTCACAGGCAGAGGCATTGCTCGGGCGGACTATCAGGTATTCTCCTCTGATGGCCGTACTGCCATTGGGCGGGTCACGAGTGGCACGCACAGCCCATCTTTAGGCAAGGCTATTGCACTCGCCTACGTTCAAGCCCCGTACACAACACCTGGGACTGATTTAGCTATTTCTATCCGTGATCAACTTGTACCGGCGGTAGTTGTTCCTTGTCCGTTTCTAAAGAAGCCCGCATCATCATAGTGCGTATAGGACTCCTGCTTCAGATAAGTAGCCATGGCTTCACACACTCTTTTTTCACCAAAGCTTGACGAAGAAAAGCGAGCTAACGAAACTCTGAATACTAAGCAACATTCTGACCATTAAGAGTACGCCTCTGAAAGTGTTCAGACCATTAATGGAGCCAAAAACATGGAAAAACACTTCCCCGAAGACCTCAAATACACCAAAGACCACGAATGGTGCCGAGTTGAAGGCAATATCGCCACTATCGGCATCACATGGCACGCACAAGACCAGCTCGGTGATATCGTATATTGCGAACTTCCTGAGGTCGGAGAAGATGTATCAGGAAATCGCCACTTCGGAGTGGTAGAGTCAGTTAAGACCCTGTCGGATCTCATTTCCCCGGTAAGTGGGAAAGTAGTTGAGCGAAACGAAGCGGTTATTGAAGCTCCGGAAGGACTAAACGAAGATATGTACGGAGACGGGTGGCTCATCAAAGTTGAGATGAGCACACCGGATGAAGTGAACGGTCTGTTAGATCATTCGGTTTATGCTAAGTTTACTGAAGAACAGTCTGAATGAACAGTCGAGTCTAAACCACTCACCATACGAACTCTTATACAGCAAAGACCACTTGAATTGATTCTGTAAGAATCAATTCAAGGTCGCGCAGCGGGGCTCAGCCCCGCGTAGCAGCAGGAACTTGGGTTCAACCCAAGTGATTTCTGCTGTAGAGTCCTCGGTACTTTCTACCCGCTCCCACGGTCTTCTTTACCCACCACTAGATTAACCACAAACGCCCGTACGGCGGGATACGAAGTTGCCCCGCCTCTACAAAAACATGCCGTTGCTCAATCTGGTCGTAGGGGTGAGGTTGACTAATTTGGTAGGTCGTCAGTTCGGCCAAATCGAGTAGTTGCGGCAATTCACTGAAATTGTATACGCCTAAGAAGTTCCCTAATGGATGCGGGCGTACATGCAAAAACACGTGAGGATTAATAGTATCCGGCACAAAATTTTCATATTGAGCATGTAGATGAGGCGTACGTTTGCGAGCCTGAATAATATTTTTGACGCCTCCAAAGATCCGCGATTCCACAAAACCAGACAAATGCCTTCGCTGCGCCTTCTCCCAATCCATGAACGGACGGTGAAGCCACCGATTGTCGTCTCGAGTAGCCTCATTGTCCGCAAAACCATAATTGTTGAGCAAACCAATTTCATCCCCCATGTAAACAAGTGGTATTCCACCCCACCCACACATAAGAGCAAACCCAAGCAAGCAACGCTCAATACTTAGATTGACAAGTCGCTTATCATTTTGCTCCAGACCAACTTCGAGCCCGTTTAGACCAGCCAGAGTGCCCGAAACCCTGCGATCACCGGTTCTTTCATTGGTTTGAAAAGCAAGACCTCTAGCCGCGCTGCCCTCAAAAATGCCCGTATAGTAGTCGGACAAGAACCGGCGGTGACTGTACCCCGACAATCCCACTGCACTCGCATCCTCGTCGGTAATGGCCCAACCTATATCGTCGTGACATCGGATGTAAGTTCCCCAAGCAATCGAAGTGGGTGTGCGAGGAAACTCTCTTAAGGTATGAATCATCAACTGCGTGTCACGACTCGCCATCGCCCCCCAATATTGGACCATAAGAGTATTGTGGTACGCAATGTTAGAAACCTTACCGTAGCGTTTGCCGGTCCCCAAATAGTGGACCAAATCATCCGGCGAAACGATAGCCTCCGCCTTATGCACAACCGCCGGGGTGACAATGTTTGCACATGCGCGAAGGGCCTGAAGAAGATCATGGACCTCCGGTTGATTTTGACAGTCGGTGCCCAACCGTTTCCACATAAACGCAACCGCATCAAGCCGGAATACTTCCACCCCATGATTGGCCAACTTGAACATGATGTCAGCCATCTCAAGAAATACTTCCGGATTGGACCAGTTGAGATCCCACTGATAGTCATGGAACGTTGTCCAAACCCATTTCTGAGCAGCGTCGTTCCATGTGAAATTACCAGGCGCAAACTCTGGAAATATCTCTGGAAGAGTAGATTCATAAGCATCCGGCATTTCTCTATGTGGATACATATAGAAGTACTCTTGAAATTGAGCATCTCCTGCTTGGGCACGCTGGGCCCAGTCATGTTCAGCGGCACAGTGATTTAACACCAAATCAACACACACACTGATGCCTCGAGCACGGAGCTCTGTGGTGAGCGTCTCCAGATCCGCCATCGAGCCGATAGACGGATTGACCTTCAGGTAATCGCGTATTGCGTACCCACCATCCGACTCACCGGAGCGGGGCATAAGTACACCCTGAAGGTGAATATAGCCAACACCTAACTCTGTAAGGTAATCTAGGTGCTCACGCACCCCTTGAAGCGTCCCGCCAAAGCGTTCAACATAACACGCGTAGCCTATTATTTGCTGCCGTTGAAACCAATCTGGCGTGAGCTCCCGTTCGAAATCGAGGTCACGAAGAGCATCCGAGCGCTCAAGATGGGCACGAGCCATCAGCTCGGTGAGTCGAATCAGAAAATCTGAAAAATCCTCATGCCACCCGTAGGGCCCGACCACACTCTCAAACAAATTGGAAAAATAGCGCTCGAATCGGAGTTCGAACGATCGACGTTCGCGAGACGGAGCACCGACGAAAACCTCGTCGAGGCGAGGAACCAGAGCGTCGAAGTGTTCACGAACCTCGCGGCTGAAGTACAGCCGGTTCTGCATAGCGGGAGCATACTCAAAGAAAAATCAGATGGAAGTGGATAGTCATGCCCAGACATATAGCGTGAATCTGAAACAAATACCTGCACTATAGAAAATCAGCCACAAGCGACTCAACACCACACATCCCATTTACAAGTAGACTGAGTCGCGGATGCATAGCGCCAAAAAACATGGTACATTTCAGCCCCATGGCGGTAGTATCGGACTTTAAGACCGCAAAACAACGCTATGTGATGCTTATTAGCGTCCATGGGCTCATCCGAGGTAAGAACCTCGAACTGGGCCGCGACGCTGACACCGGTGGTCAAACCAAGTACGTTGTAGAAGTCGCCAAGGTCCTCGCCGAGCACCCAGACATCGCACAAGTCGACGTGGTTACCCGACGGGTCAGCGACCGTAAGGTCGCCGGAGAATATTCCCGTCCACTAGAAGTTCTATCGCCAAAGGCCCGCATAGTACGTATTAATTGTGGTCCGGATAAATACCTCCCAAAAGAGCACCTGTGGCCTCATTTGGACGGCATGGTGGACCACTTGCTCGATTGGCTGAGAAGCGAAGGGAAGGTTCCGGATCTTATTCACGGACACTACGCCGACGCAGGTTACGTTGCTGCCCGCATCTCCGGCTTATTGGGGGTCCCTATGGCTTTTACTGGCCATTCCCTTGGCCGAACCAAAAAGCAAAGTTTACTCGCAGGAGGTGCTACAGAAGAGCAACTCGAACGTCGCTACCGATTGGGTCGTCGTATCGATGCGGAGGAGAGTGCGCTCGACTCAGCAACTTTTGTGGTCGCTAGCACACAGCAAGAGGTTGATGAACAATATCAACTCTACGATCAGTGTGATTCCAATCGTATGCGCGTCATTCCCCCGGGGGTGGATCTCAAACGCTTCGCCCCCCCAGCAAGGACGTCAACGTCCTCCAAGGCGGAATCCGACATTCGGCGATTTCTAAGCGCACCGGAAAAACCGATGGTCTTGGCTCTCTCCCGGCCGGATCCCAAAAAAAATATACCCCGACTCGTGGAGGCTTTTGCCACAAACAAAGCCCTCCGTCAGATGGCTAACTTGGTCATCATTGCGGGCAACCGGGACAAGATTGCGGACTTGGATCGAGGTGCTCGCGAGACCTGGTGGAAGCTTCTCGAACTCATTGACGAACATGATCTGTACGGCTCTGTCGCTTACCCTAAACATCATAGAGCTGACGATGTACCCATAATCTTCCAACTAGCCGCCCGCCATCGAGGTGTGTTTGTGAACGCGGCGTTGACTGAGCCGTTTGGGCTAACCATTCTCGAGGCAGCGGCCAGCGGCATCCCAGTAGTAGCCACCAATGACGGGGGCCCTCGCGAGATTCTTTCTCGATGCAAAAACGGCATCCTTGTTGATCCACTTGATGTCCCCGGCCTCGGCGAAGCCATTCTGACTACGCTCAAGGATGCTAACCAATGGCGTCGTTTACAAAAAAGTGGCGTCCGAGGCGTGGAGAAAAACTACTCCTGGCGCGCTCATGTAGACACGTACGTAAAATATGTTCATGACGCAACAAGGACCACCTCGAGCGCTCGTAAACTGGTCCAACCTCGCGGAAGACTCCTCACCGCCGACCGCATGCTCATCACCGACATCGATAACACACTGATTGGTAAAAAAGAGCCTCTACGGAAATTAATAGACCAGATCCGACGGGCCGGTTCAAAACTTGCGTTCGGAGTAGCCACTGGTCGCCGACTCGATCTCGCGCTGCAAGCTTTAGAAGAAAACCGGGTAGACCCTCCCGATTTTTTGATTACCTCGGTGGGGACTTCTATCCACTACGGCACCGGACTCGTTGAAGACCGGGGCTGGCAATACCATATCGGCTATAGATGGCACCCGGAGCGCCTGCGTAAAATCACCGAATCCTTTGAGGCTCTGATGTGGCAGGAGAACGAGGGACAAGATACGCACAAGATCAGCTTTATTGTGAGGGAAGGTCATACCTTTGATCCCGCGGATCTTCATGCGGTCTTACGCCGAGCTCGTCTACAGGCTCAGGTGATATTCTCCCACGGCACCTACCTTGATTTGTTACCCGTCCGAGCATCAAAAGGGCTCGCAATACGCTACCTCGCTATTCGTCTTGGCATTCCACTGGACATGGTTCTTACCGCCGGGGACTCAGGAAACGACGAGGATATGCTGCGAGGCAATACCTTGGGCGTCGTGGTCGGTAACCATGACCCAGACCTTCATCATCTCCGCGAAGAGCCTCGGATTTACTTTGCTCAAGGCACCCACGCACGGGGTATTCTTGAAGGCATTGAACACTATCGATTCCTTGATGAATCGGCATCTCGTATTCCCTTGGCATCTTCAGCTATGGGTTAGGGCGTATCAGACCCAAGTCATCTGAACAGATTCAACGGACCGCGCCGAGCGCGCTCCAGCGTAAAGGCGAAGTGAAAGGTCACTCGTCCATTTTCGTCAATGACCCCCTTGGGAGGATTCGGAAATCGCTCCGCCTGCTTAAAGGCATTCACAGCAATTTCATCTACAAAATAATGCCCACATGACTGAGATATTTGAACCTCATCAACTCGACCATCATCATCTAGTTGAACAAAGAGAACGGTTCGGAGATCTCGAGACCCATAAATATCACCAGTAGGGTCACGCCGAAAGAGTTCCCGAAGATTACGTTTCCAGTGATGCCCCACCCCATCTCGGATTCGGTAGAAGTAGGTCGCATATTTGAAAGAGTAGGTGTTGAGAAAATTGCCTTCTCCATCGGGAACATCCTTTATGTAGTCGTCCGAGGGTGTGCCCGAAATGCGCGCGATCGTTCCCAGGGTCGGCTTAAGCTCCTCTAAAGTAGGCAATCCTCGATCAACCCCGGGCACTCGCCGCCCGGCTTGACCACCCTCCGTGCTAAAAGGGATCTTCCCCCCCGCCACCCCTGGCAGGGGTGGCGGCGACGTGTTCGGAGCGGGAACTGGCAGTCGGCGGATGTTTTGGGTACCCACATCCGGCAGCTTGATCTCGGAGCGTCGCTTACGTGAGCGCTTTGATGGTGAAGGTGATGGTGAGCGCTGATTAGAGCGGGCCCCCACTCGCTTCCTCTGGGCAGCAGACCTCCCTTGCCCGCGTTCCGCTTGCCCAGCCCGCCGTTGAGGAGCTGCACGACGGTCGGTCTTCTTCGTTGATTCCACTTGGTTCGATTGGCGAGTCTCAGACGTTTTGCGTTGCAGGGTATTTGTAATTTTTGCCAGTCGATCATCCCGCGCCCGAGCTCGAGTCTCTTTTTCAACCGAAGAATCTTCGAGTGCAAGGAAGTCCGCTTTTTTCGGCCGCTTACGATTCTGAGATGGCACTTCCACAATCTGTCCGCGCTTTTGCTTTTCGGGCGGTTTTCTCTTCGGTTTTGGGCGTTCAACACGGGTTCTATTGGCGAATTTTCGGGCTTTCTCCAACGAAGATTCGAACACCTTGGGCGCCAAACGAACCACCTGCACCGGGGTTTCCGCCGCTTCTGCTGTCGCACGATTATTCAACCACGCCGACAGCCATGGCCGAAGTTCGAACCCTACCAACAAGTGAGCAACAGACGAGGCCACAAGAGCCAAGAAGAAGATCCAGTGGCCTCTTTGATATTGTCGCCTCCTCCGCATTAAACTCACTTGATTCATAACCGTACCGACTTCAATCAGGTTTGGGCAACCAAGCCCGACCTATGGGTCACCTTGTCCCCAAGTCTGGTAGCAAAGTGTTGACCATTCGATACAAACGACCTACGGCACGCGTCGACAACCTTAGGCTCAAGTCCGCTAACAACCGCTGGTCTCGACCGTTGCTCAGGTAGCTATTCCTGCTCAAAAAGAGCAATATCGATCGCGAGGCTATTCGTTGGTTCGCTCTGAGAAGCGAGGCGATAACATTGACTTCAACGACATGATGGCAGCCTAGGGTTTGGAGTATCGAAATGAGAATGGCACTGATTGGCAAGAAGCTAGGGGTAACCCAAATTTTCAAAAATGGCGCTCGTATCCCGGTCACCGTGGTCGAGCTGGGCCCTAATACCATCATCCAGAAAAAAACTCGTGAAGGCAAAGATGGCTACGATGCCATTCAGCTTGGTTTTGATGAAAAACCCCACAAAAAAGTAGGCAAAGCCATGAAGGGTCATTTCCAGCGGGCGGATGTCAAACCGGTTCGGTTCATCCGTGAAGTTCGCTGCACAGCAGAGAAAGTGACCGAATTTGAGGTCGGTCAACAGGTCTCCTGTGACCTTTTTCAGGTAGGCGAACTGGTTGACGTCACCGGTACTTCCAAAGGCAAAGGCTTTCAGGGGGTCATGCGCCGTCACAACATGAAAGGCGCCAAACAAAAGACCCACGGAACTCACGAACAATTCCGTCATGTGGGCTCGATCGGTTGCCGTACTACCCCCGGGGAAGTAGACAAAGGTAAGCGCTTACCTGGTCAGATGGGTAACACAACGAGTACTACTCAGAACGTCCAAATTGTAGGCGTCGACACCGAGAACAATCGCGTTCTTATTCGCGGTTCGGTGCCCGGAGCTCGAAATGGCTACGTTATTGTCAAACAATCGATGAAGAAACTCGGGCGGATCAAAACCATTGGCATTGAGGGTGCCAGCTCTTAGCTGCGTCTCACATTACTCAGGCCTGTCGTTCAGAATAAGCGCCTAGATTGCTGAGCATTACGGTGTCTCGTTCATCCAGGTACCAACATAAGGATCGCTTTTTCCAGCTTGCCAAGCAGAGCAAATTCGTTGCCCGCTCGGTGTTTAAGCTAGACGAACTCAACCAAAAGTTTCGACTCATTGGGAAAAACCAGATTGTCGTAGATCTAGGGTGCGCACCTGGTTCTTGGCTACAATATCTCGCAGAGCATGTAGGCAGGAAAGGATTGGTACTGGGATATGATGTTGCCCCCGTTGAACTGAGCCTTGGTCCTAAGGTCCAGACTCACATTGTTGACGTGACAGAACTAAGCCCAGAACGTGTGCGCGAAGACCTCCAGTCGCTTCGTCAGCAAGCCGCCCCGCACACCCCCCCAAATGCACCTCCCCCTCCAGTGGATGCGTTACTTTCCGATATGGCACCGAAACTGAGCGGGATCAGGGATGCAGACCAAGCGAAATCGGTGGCGCTGGTGGAGTTTGCCCTGCAACTGAGTCGGACGCTTATTCGTCCGGGCCAGGGAGTCTTCGTTGCTAAATTTTTTCAAGGGCGAGACAGCGATCAGTTAGTAGCAGAAGTGAAGCGCTTCTACTCTGACGTGAAGCTTCTCAAACCGGAAGCCACCCGAGAAGGAAGTCGCGAAGTATTTGTCCTGGGGCGCCGCCTTCGACCATCAAAGTAGGGGAGATGTATTAATGGACGATCTACTATTGCGCGGAAGCACCGGCAAAACTCATATTGAACTCGCCGTTTTTACAAGCACCCAGCTCGTAAAAGACGCGGCACAAGCCCATGATCTTACTGGCACATCAGCTATTGCCCTCGGTCGGCTACTCACCGCCACTGCTTTGGTCGGGATCTCGGGACACCGACCCGGAGTAACAAGCATTCAAATCCTCTCTCAAAGCCGTATTCAGCAAATTTTTGCAGACGTTACCGAGCATGGTTGGTTGAGAGGCTACGTCAAGAACCGTACATTGTCACATCCTCTGTTCCTAAACGAAGATCTTGAGGGTCGCCGAACCATTGGCCCCGCCGTCATACCCGGTCAAGTCAGCGTAGTTCGAATGGGTGACAAAGGAGAGTATATCCAAAGTGCTACCCCTCTTTATAACGGAGAGGTGGATATCGATGTGGACCACTTTCTCAACCAATCGGATCAAGTAGCCTCTGTTGTACGGTGCGATACTTTCTTAGACAGACAACAAGGAATAGTTGCCGCAGGCGGGCTACTTATCCGCGCTCTGCCTGACAGCCGACTGGAAGACATCACTGAACTACGTGAGAAGATAGATGGTGGCCTCCTAAGCCAACTTCTCAGAGAGAGAAAATCGGCCACAGAGATTTTTGAAAAACTTTTTCCAGGCGCAAAAGAGACTGACCCTAGAGTTGTACCTATTTGGAGATGTCGATGCTCAAAAAGCAAGGTAACAAGTACTCTTCGTATGCTGGATGTCATGGAGTTAGCAGACATGGTCGCCAAAGACCAACCGGTCGAAGTACGCTGTGAACTATGTAACACCAATCATATAGTTAGTACTTCCGAACTGGAGATATTAATGAAATCAAAGACTTCAGCTCAATCTTAACCGGTCGATTATTCAGCGATCACATTCACCAGAAATGATATTCAGCGACTCGAAAATCGACGCCACGTTAGTCAATGTTTGACCACGAAGTAGCTGAGTGAGTGAACTAGCTATAGCGAAACATGGTGCGCGGACATGCAGCTTCCACGGCTTACCACCGCCGGTAGACAACACATAGAATCCTAATTCCCCATTGGCCCCCTCCTGGTAAGCATAGGCTTCGCCCGAAGGAACTTGAATTCCATCAACAACAATTTTAAAGTGGTTGATCATCTCCCCTAGGCCCTTGGGTATACCGTGGGCTTTTACTCTGGGTAAGCGCAACCGAAAATCATCAACTATCAGCTTCGGCTCTGTATCTTTGACCTGGTGTAAACACTGCTCTATGATCCTTCGCGACTGTCGGATTTCTTCCAAGCGAATAAGGTAACGATCATAGTTGTCACCATTTGTTCCGACAGGAATATCAAAACTAATGCGATCATAAACATCATAAGGAGCAGTACGACGAACATCATATGGGACACCAGTGCTCCGAAGACATGGACCGGTCCAACCCCAAGAGATAGCGTCCGTTGAGGGCATCACCCCGATGCCCACCATACGCTGGAGAAAAAAGCGGTTGGAATTTAGCATTTTCTCAATTCCTCGGATAGTATCCTCCATTTGAGTAAAACGGGCGGACATATGCTCTTCGAATCCGGCCGGCAAGTCATAGTTCACACCGCCAACACGAGCATACCCAACCGTGAGTCGAGCACCCGCCAATTCCTCAGCTGCACCCCAAAATAACTCTCGCGCCTGAACGAGGTGCTGGACCTGGCTACTCGAACCAATCACCATCAAACAGCTGGTTAGACAACTAAGGTGGTCTGTTATTCTTGATATTTCAGCAGCAATAGTCCGGCAATACTTGGCACGTTCAGGAATTTCGACATCACAGAGTTTCTCAACGGCTGATGCATAGCTGAAATTATTAATAAAAGGGGACGCAAAATTTAGCCGGTCCGTATACGGGAAGATCATCGTCCAGGTGGACGCCTCAAAACTCTTTTCGACACCCCGGTGGGTAAAGCCCGCTTGAACATCAACCTGTTCAATACGGTCATTCTCAACCAACACTCGCAGTCGAATAGCTCCATGGCCATTTGTAGCTGGATGGGATGGTGCCATGTCGAGCACGACTTGCTGAGAGTCTTCTTTAGGCTTAAGCACCGGCCCCAGCATCTGTATGCTGGGCGAAGCCCCTCCCGTCGCTAACCGTACGCAGCGATCGAGCCGACGTCGGTATCTGCGCCCCTCCCAAGTACTATCCATTATCTGTCCTATGTCGTTCACCGCGCACCTGAGCCAACGCCCGTCGGATGGTCCGGGTTCGGTTCCGCATCTGCCGTGCCTCTTCAGGCTCAGCATGATCATAACCTAAGAGGTGGAGGGTGCCATGAACCGCGAGAAGCTCAAGCTCTGCATCAAGAGTTACTTTCCGGGAGATAGCCTGTTTCTTTGCGTACTCGACGCTAATGACAACATCCCCAAGACTTGTGTCCTGGGGGCCGACATCTCCCTCATCCAGAGCAAAAGCAAGCACGTCCGTCGGTTGATCCACACCCCGAAACTCGTGGTTTAGCTGATGAATCTCCTCGTTATCAGTCAGAAGTACAGACACTTCCCGGCCAGATATTTTTTCGAGCTCCAGAGTCTTTTCCACCGCTTTTTGCACCCATCGAGCACTTCCACCGCTCGCACCATCTTTTCGGCGGCGCAAAAGCTCCACTATGCATCGATCGTCAGGCATCATTTTTCTTAGCTTAACGGATTACTCGGACTCGTTTCTCGGGTACGAGAAATCGTGGATGTGGCGAGGGGAAAAGAGCCCCCTCCAACATCCGAGTCGCCCCCCACAAAGCGCGCTTGTAGTGCTTCAGTAAACGCCCGGCTGACCGCTGCCAGCTCTCGTAACTCCAGTGCGGCTTCGTCCAGCACCCGACTCGAAACTGCGGAGCGAATCTCTGCCCGAACGACCGTTTCTAGGCTCGACACTTCTCGAAACTGACCCTCTCGACCTGCTAATGCGGACTCCACCTGATCCGCAAGTGCAACTAGCGCCGAAGTTTTACTTCGAGGTTTAGGATGCTTTTCCCCACCGGATACGTTTCCATTCTCATGGGGCTGTTCTGCTAGGATCTGAGCCAAAGCCGCCGGAAAACGATGCTCCACCGCAAGCGTCATCGCTGTCTTTCGACGAACTTCCGGATCGCGCTGACCTCGGATACGTCCAACATCATGCAAGTACCCTCCGACCCGCGCGAGCAGTCGATCCGAACCAATAGCTCGGGCCCCAGCCTCCGCCAACCCCCCAACGTTTAAGCTATGATGATAGGTCCCTGGCACATCAACCAGCAGTCCCCGCATCAGTGGGTGCTCTGCATCGGCAAAGGCCGCTAAACCCACCGGCGTTGTGTACCCGAACAAAGCCTCTACCGCAGGAAGTACAGCACGAGCCAGCAGCCCCGCAAGTACTCCGGACATCAAGCCGAGACCGGCATGTACAACGACAACAGACAGTTGAAACTTAGCATTCAGGAGTGCCGTACCCACGACCGCAGCTCCTTGAGCAAAACCAGCACCTAGTCCGGCACTGAGGAAGGTCCGCTTCGCTCCCAACTCAACGGAGGCCGCTGCGAGTGACCCCATCATCCCAAATGCCGCGTAATCGAGGTCTCCATCCATCATCCATCCCGCCATCAGTCCAACCACCGGAGTGGTAGCCACTGCCGCAAGAGGGCTAGCCGCTAACCTCACGACAATCGTCGTGACGGACAGAGGCAGTAACAGGCGATAACTCGCTACAGGAAGCCCGGATATCGGCTTAATTTCCGCAAGCCATGCAACAACCTTAAATCCCCCCCAACCTATCAGCAGATGCACAACAAAGACTGTGGCTAGAAAAATAAGGTCCCTCTGGCGGGGACGACGATGGCGATACGCAAGACTCGCGGCTCGATACGCCAACCACGCAAGCATCGCTCCTAGTAGCGCACTCCCCAAGATCGATCGCAATCGAGCCTGCGGAGCCTCCAATTTTTTCAGAGCATCCAAAAGAAGCAAATCTCGTTTTGTGATTCGCTCCCCGGCTCGAAGAATCTTCTCACCTCGTTGTACGGGGATCACGGTGGGCTTGACGGACAGCCACGCTAGCTGGCGCCGACGTAGGGTTTCTTGGGCATTCTGCACAAGGTTGGGCGCAACCAGAGCCCGAACGATCGTCGAAACACCAACCTTCAGTCGCGGAGATAAATGCGCGAGCCGTTGAACCGCTAATTCCCCAACTCTTCGGTGCGCTGCGAGGGGCGCAATTAGGGCCTCAGCCTCTTCGCTCCCCACCAAAACCAACCGTTCGGAAGTTACCCGGCCATTAGCATCTACGGCCCGCACAGTCATAGCCCGACGAAGCGGGACCCGGGAAGGATCAGAGACGATCTGTCGCTGATACGTAGCCTCCACAAGGAGAGAAACTGCCTCCATCACCACTTCTCGACGCTCTGGCGCCACAAGAAGGAGTCCGGTCTTGCGATCTAGCTCCACCCCCAACAATGCCCGTAGGACACTGAGTTGATCTCTATGTGGGGCAGCATCCGCTGCCTCCATCGCCTCTGTAAATCGCATTTTGGCCATGCGAGGAGATTCGAGGAGATGATCAAAAATCGGATGCACCGCTGCCCGAGCCCGTTCCCTGGTCTCTTTGGTAAGATCTGGATCTGGGGTAGAAAAAGCCCTCGGACTCGTCACCGTTCTCGGTGCTAATTCAGCCTCAAGTAAGGTCGGCAGACCCACGAGGCCATCATCACCCCGTGGCAACAGCAACAGGGCAGAAGCAATACTTATCACCACAAGAAGGCCAATAGCCTCCAGGTCTCGAGCGATCCGCACCGGCTTGCGCCATACTCCCACCGAGACGACGTTGCCTGAGCTACAGCGGAGCAGCAAGACATGTTCCCCTAGCGTCACCCTCTAGAGCGGTGTAACGGCTGAGCATGTCGAGCTGGAGCACACGAGATTCCGCAGAGCTTTATGGCATTGAGGGCTGGAGCAATGGTTACTTCGGCATCAACGAAGACGGCAACGTTGAGCTAAGTCAGACCGCAACCGGTGCAAACCCTCTGGATCTAAAACGGGTGGTTGATGACCTAGTTCGCCGCGGACTCCCCCTGCCCTTGTTGATAAGATTTACCGATATCCTTCGTCGTCAGGTTCAAGCCATCCACGGAGCTTTTAGTACCAAGATAGATGAATACGGATACAAGGGCATTTATCGGCCGATCATGCCCATTAAGGTGAACCAACAACGTCATGTGGTTGAAGAACTTTTGGACGTTGGGGCGTCGGTCGGCCTAGGATTAGAGGCGGGCTCCAAGCCGGAGCTCCTCGTCGCTTTGGCCCTTATGGGTGGCCGCAAAGACGGTCTTGTTGTGTGCAATGGGTACAAAGACCAAGCATATATCGAGACCGCCCTCCTTGCTCAACGGGTGGGGGTCACTTCGCTCATCATCGTTGACCGTTTCTCCGAACTCAAAATGATATTGGAAGCCGCGGAGCACACTGGCCTTCCTCCGAATATTGGTCTGCGCGCAAAGCTAGCCACGAGAGGTAGCGGACGCTGGGCCGAATCTGGGGGAGACCGTTCGAAATTTGGGCTGTCCGCCGAAGAGTTAGTTCTAGCTACGGAAGTACTGGAAGAGCGAGGGATGCTCGATCGACTAACGTGCCTACACTATCACATTGGCTCACAGGTTACCGCCATTCGTGCGGTGAAGGAGGCCTTGTCCGAAGCGGTTCGTATATTTGCCGACCTATACCAAATGGGAGCAAAGCTTGAGTACCTCGATATTGGTGGTGGCTTGGCTGTCGATTACGATGGCTCGAAGACTAATTTTCACGCCTCCAGGAACTATAGTTTGGAGGAATATGCCTCCGATGTGGTGTGGCAGGTATCAAGTACGCTTAACGAGCTCGATATTCCCCATCCGCGCATCTTATCCGAATCAGGGCGGGCGTTGGTCGCCCACCACTCAGTACTAGTCTTTAATGTCCTCGAGACGAACAGACCCGAAGAAATCCAGCCCATACCGGAACGAGACCCCACCCAAGATGAGCACGCAATCATTGAGGATCTTCGTGAGATCACCCAAATAGTCTCTCGCAAGAACTATACGGAGGCCTATCATGACGCAATATCGCTCAAGGAGGATGCTCTCTCACTTTTTAGGCATGGTATTCTCGATATCAAGGATCGCGCGAAAGCGGAGAGACTCTACTGGGAAATATGCCGTAAAATCTGGAAAATCGTGCGGGATATGGAATATGTCCCCGAAGACTTGGAGCCTCTAGAGAGGTTGGTAGCGGAGACTTACTATTGCAATTTCAGTCTATTTCAGAGTGTACCCGACTCTTGGGCAGTTAAGGCGCTCTTCCCCGTCATGCCTATCCATCGGCTCAAACACAGACCCACCCGCCGCGGAGTGCTCGCCGACCTGACATGCGATAGTGACGGGAAAATCGACCAATTTATTGGCCTCCACGACGTAAAGGAAACACTGGAACTGCATCCATTTAAGAAGGGTGAACCATATTTTCTAGCGGTATTTCTCGTCGGCGCATATCAAGAAATTCTTGGGGATCTGCATAATCTGTTTGGCGATGTGAATGCCGTGCACATCGAGCACGACCCAATCAACGGCTACTCCGTACGACATGTCGTTGAAGGCGACACTGTTCGTGATGTCCTTGGCTACGTCAGCTACGATCAGCGCACCCTTCTTGAGCGACTGCGACGGGCCATCGAACATGCATTATCGGAGGGCAAAATCACGTTCGAACAAAGTGCCGCATTGGTAAGGCACTTCGAGAGAGGACTCTCGGGTTACACCTACCTCGATAGCCAAGCCGATGTGGCCGCTTTGCTGCGCTCTCTTGCACCAAAATCGAACTCTGGACCGGCAGAAACCCGAAATCATTCGGCCAACACTGAGGTTTACGAGGTTGTCCCGAAATAACCTTTGCCTACGGACCCTGCCCTGCTATACGCGCCGAGCGTCTGCAGTGGGTTCAGGAGGTCACGAAGACTCAGTTGAGCATGCAGCGCCTCCCTCAGACGCGGCAGTTACGGACGTCTCGATGGATTGGCTGCTGGATTCGCTGCGACTGGTTCGCGAGATTAACGACTGGGCCAACGCCCGGAGAAGGCAGGACCCTTCCGCTCGCCGAACGAAGGAAGCCCTCGCTCACGCGACTCGCGAATTAGAGCTCATCGTGGAGTCCTACGGACTCAGCCTTCCCGAGGTCGAAACCGTTCCGACCCACAGTCGGCTGATCGACCCGCCCGGTCCCGAGCAAGATTCATCGAACGAACGAGATTCGACCCACTCTAACGGGCACATCGATCCCGGACAAACTCAGCTCGCTCCATCCACTGACGGAGAGCACGTTCCCATCATCACGCCGGAAGAGGTGGGTAGTGCCAGTCCACGGATTCGTATCGAAGACATCGACCATCAAGCTGTCCTCGCCATAAAACGTCTTCGACGATACGGGTACAAAGGATATCTTGTAGGCGGATGCGTGCGAGACCTACTTCTCGGCATTACACCTAAGGACTTCGACATCGTCACTGATGCCCGGCCGGAGGAAGTGAAGTCCGTTTTCCGGAATTCCCGTGTGATCGGCCGGCGATTTAGACTGGTGCACCTGTATTATCGAGGAGGCAAAGTCTTGGAGGTCGCAACCTTCCGTGCGTCTATACCCAACGACGACGAAGACGATGGCAGCGGCGACCTATTGATACGCAGAGACAATGTATTTGGCTCCGAGCAGGAAGACGCGAAGCGCCGCGACTTCACCATCAACGCACTTTTTTACGACCCCGAAAATGGCCGAATCATTGACCATGTTGGGGGGCTCCACGACGTAGACGCCCGAATTGTGAGGATGATCGGAGATCCTAATATCCGTCTTCGCGAGGATCCAGTCCGCATCATTCGCGCCATTCGGTTTCGAGCTAAGGCAAATCTGACCCTCGAAAACGAACTCAACCATTGCCTAAGTAAGTACGTGGAGGAGCTCCTTCGATGCCCGCCCGCTCGGCTTCTTGAGGAGACCTTAAAGCTGCTGCGTATGGGCCACGCAGAGGCATCATTCAATGAAATGCTTACTCACGGCGTTTTGGGGGCACTGCTCCCTGAAATACAGGCATTTATCGATGGTCGCTTCGGCTTATTAGCAGGCACATCGATCATGGAACACCGTGATCCCATTGCAGATATTCGAGCTCACCTCCGTGGACTCGATCAGGTCATCGCTCGATCCCCCGTTTCAGATGACGTAGTTCTGGGTGCGCTCATGTATCCACTGGCTGACGCCATTATGAGCCTCGCTGATACCAAAGGACGCGATCGTAATCGTTGTCTGACGGAGCTCCTGAGCGAAATTGGCATACGGATCCAGATCACCCGCAAACTCTCTGAACAGCTGAGACAAAGTTTTAGTGCTCAGCGATACTTCCACTCTGAAGGCCCCAATGGTCATCGACGACGTCGTCGCATCTCCCCTTCCAGCTTGATGCGTAAGGTTTTTTTCCCCGCCGCTCTACGCCTCTTCGAGATCCACCAGCGAGCTATTGAAGCGCCCCTTGATGATGTTGACATGTGGGAAGCTCGAGCCCGCGATGAGGGGATATCACTCAACGGCCAATTGTTCTCCAACACGGAGCCAAGACTGAATGGTACAAGTACGCGACCCCGTAGACGACGCAGACGAGGTCATCGCCGCCCCAACGGTACACCAGGGCCAGAGCACTAGCAGGCCATCGGAAAAGTGGGATGGGTGATCCGCGAAGGTTCTTTTCCGTGCAACGCTCCGGATGAAGAGGGCGCATACCGGGCGTGGGCAACCGATGAAAGGCGAAGCCGGTCCGGACGTTCCACGGAAAAAAGACCCGCGAAGCGCCTAACTCACTTTTCCGATCGCCTGCTAGGGCCGCGTGCCGATGGTTTCTATAAGAAAACCGAAATAACCACACCTATTTTATCACCCAAAAACAGCGTTTATTTTACATATTCGTAATACCTGCCCTATGATCCAATCCCCGAATGCGCCTCATTAATAGGTTGGGTTTGATCAAGCCCACATTGATTCGCTGCTCGTTGTCACTCAGGTTAAACACTAGATGAATCGACATTCGATCGCTTTTCTCGCACTATTCTTTGCCCCGCTAGGATGCAAAGCGTCATTTTCTTCGGTCTACCAGCCTAAAAATATTCTGGCGGAAGCGCCCCATGGTTCACCCTACACCAAAAGCCAAATTGCCAAGGCGATTTACCGCGGCTTCCTGAGTAAAGGTTGGAGTCTCCTAGAGCAAACGGACGAAGTCATTATGGGTCGATTACGGTGGCTCGAGCACGATGTAACGGTCAAAATCCCATTCGATGAGCGGAGCTACGAAATCATCCCCGTTTCGATCTCCAAAGGGCTTCGAGATGATTCCAAGAACGCAAGCGAAGAGCTGGTTCACCGGCGATACAACCACTGGGTCAACATGCTCGATAAGGCCATTCGAACCTCCCTGCTGAGCCAACGTATCACATCCTTACCCATCATCGAATCCGAAGGAGCAGTCGTGGTTACAGAACAGCCCTTGGTACTGAATGCGCCAGTCCCACCAACCTCAAGCAGCACTTCAGCCACCACCGAAAACACAAATTCTGCCCTCTCTACCCCCGAAACCGCGCCGAAACCATGAAGTTGCGCGGAGTCAAAGCCCCGTCGCAGAAAGTACTCACAGTCACATCATGGCCCTTGCGCGATAAGTAGAGGGCCATGTCCATGACCAGCCAAGTTTCTAGGGGCCGACGAAACACAAGCCGGGGGATGTTAAGTCGCTCAAAACGCACCCGAAGTTGATGACCTACATCCTCCAATTGCTCCCAATCGGTATCCTCAGGGAAGCTCAGCCCATCCCGAGCTGCCATGGTCTGACACCACTCAGGAAACGACAAATACGCCCAAGCGTTGGGGGTGGACGCCAACGGCGTGGACGTTGTAACACCGGTCCATTCTTCGCGAACCTGTTTGTACGCCAACTTCCAAGCCAGTTCGCGTCTCCTCCGCTCCCCCCTCCGTCGATTGCATCCCATGTCCGTCACCGCCAACCGCAGAGCAACCCGATCGAGACCAAGGGTCGCTTCGGGCACAAAGTTTCGATAGGTCTCGTCAGGAATCAGGTCATAACAACATGGTGAAAAATCGAGTGCCGGCACCGAAATATCACCTACGTGCTCCACCAAGCGCCGGTGAAGCTCACCACAGGCATGAAGCGCTACCACATGTCGATGAGGGAGCGTGTCTTTCGCCTCCGGTGCAAGCACATCAAGACACCTAAACTGTTGTCTCAGCCGACTACGGGCCGCCAACGCTCGACCGGTTTCACAAAGCTCTTCATCCCACTCCAGGCTGAGGACTTCCCGAGCACTCGCTTGTCCCAGCCACCGACCTAGGTGCCCCTTGCCTGCGCACCACTCCAACCATGCCTCACCTCCACAGCCGTCTCCCACTGCAGAGGCAAAAGCTTCAACTTGAGCCCGCTTCCCGCCCGGAACATGAGCAAAAAAACGTTCTGGACCGGGCTCGGGTGGTGGACAATTCGGCACCTCGCACAACCTAGGAACCAACTCCAGGGCAGGCAGCCATCGTTTCAGCCAATCGACCGCAGCCTCCGATGAACGGCTCAAAATATCCACCGATTCATCCGAAAGCTCTAACAACGAAGCGTGTAGCTCCGGTTCTCGAACCGCCCAATCTGGCGATTCTTGGTGAAAAGGCGAGTTTCGCCACCACTGCTCGTGCTTGTGAAGAAACGCCTGTAGGGCCAAAAAACGTTCCAAGAGTTGCTCGGAAGTAGCAACATGAGCAGCCCTACTGTACGCGATCATTGTCTACCCATCGCCGACGCTAGATATGTAGGACAATAGACAATTGATGAAGGCAGAGCTAGTACAAAATCACCCTTCGTCCCTAACTTTTAGTCTACCTCGGCAAAAAAGGGTGCCATACTCCAAAGAACGGCCTACAACCGACGGAAGAAACATCTGCGGACCAAGAACAAAAACCCTCGCTTAGCTAAGCATCAACCGCACTCCCTACGCGTACGACTATCGAGGCATAGCTCCTCCGCCATCCACCACGGGGCAACAACGCCGAAGCTGCCCGAACTAGCATCTGCTCCATAACTAACTCTCAAGTGGTTCAGCATAACAAAATCAGTGATAGTTCGATGCCCTACAGCAAAGACCACTCGAATGGACTCTGTAAGAATTAACAAGAGGTCGCTCAGCGGGGCATTGCCCCGTTGAGAAGCAACAACTTGGGTTCAACCCAAGTGATTTCTGCTGTAAGGCCCCTCTAGCAGGCCATCGGAAAAGTGAGTTAGTCGCTTCGCGGGTCCTTTTTCCGTGGAAGGTCCGGACCGGCTTCGCCTTTCATCGGTTGCATACGCCCGGTATGCGCCCTCTTCATCCGGAGCGTTCCACGGAAAAGATACTTCGCGGATCACCCAGCCCACTTCTCTGATGGCCTGCTGGTCGCGGCCTCCAAGGCAGTTAGCTATGGCTAGCTTTCCTTCAAGTCCGTACATTAAGGTGCTTCAGGTATTATGTAATAGTTTCACGCCTACCACCAAGACTCGCACTGCTAGCCCTGTCCTAAGTCCCTGTTAAAAGCGCGTATCACTCATAGTCATACGTAGCCTAATTTTCCCGGTTAAGTCACAATCTCTCCCGATGCCGACAGATAAGGGGAAAATACCTATCGAGCTCCCAACGAAAATCCCTGCAGAACTACGATCGGCCGTAAGTCAACACTATCCCCTCGCGTGGTCCGAGTATGACCTCAACCAACAAAGAGAATTTACATCTGGTTTTGTCATCCTAACCTCGGAGGCAATCTACGGCCTTGTACCGCGACCTATTGAGCTCGCCACCCTCAAGAAGGCTCGCACGATAAAGATGCGTGGCTACGAAACCCTAGAAATACACGCCAACGATCTCCAACCCCACTTCCAGATCAACTATACCCGCCGCCATCGATCATCCATGTCTAACTTCGCTCGGCAACTCAACGTCGCGCTCAACTCAAGTGCAGACAACAACCCAACTACCCTCGATGAAAATCAATGTCTACAATGTGGCGCCTCTCTAGCATCGAAGGGAGACTCTCTATGTAAGGAATGTTTGAATAAGCAAAACGTTCTTGGCCGACTACTTCCTTTTGCTCGCCCTTATCGGAAGCAACTCATTTCCGCGTTGATTCTCACCTTTCTAGTCTCTTCTCTTTCAAGCATACCTCCTTATTGCTATATGCATCTCATAGATGACGGCATTCGCGGGGGCAATACTGATGCCCTCATGTTTTGGGGCGGGGTCGTTTTCATCATTCTTGTAGTCCAAGAAGCGCTTGGAGGTATTCAAAGCTGGTATATCGACTATCTCGGCATAGAATTCGTCCGGGACCTCCGCTCTAAGATCTTCGAGCACCTACAAAATTTAGGTTTGCGATATTTCCAACGACGAAGGACTGGTAGTCTCATCACGCGTACCACCAGTGACGTAAACTCGGTGTGGTCGTTTGTTGTCCTCTATTATATTGGCCTCATCCGTGATGGAGCAATGATCTTGATAGCCGCAGGTATCATGTTTTCGATCAACTGGTGGCTCAGTCTTCTCGCCCTCTTTCCTATACCGTTCCTCGGAGCTCTGACTTACTGGCGGAAGATATACTTTCAAGGCCTCTTTAATGCTTCTCGATATTTCTATGCTCGTCTGTACTCCGTAGCTGCAGATAGTATCCCCGGCGTCCGGGTCGTCAAAGCCTTTGGTGCCGAATCCCGAGAAGCCGATCGATTCCGAATGACCCATCAACAACTATCTGATCGACGACGAGAGCTTGATTTTAAGTGGGCTTTGTCTCAACCAATGTTCAGCCTGCTTATGAAATTTGCGTCTTTATCTATTTGGTTGGTCGGAGGCTACGCCGTCATTCGCTTCGGCGATGCGAACCCCAGTCGTCCGTTGACCTTGGGCGTAGTCACCGCGTTTACAAGCTACCTCTGGCAGTTCTACGGACCCGTGATTAGGTTAACGCAAAGCTACCGACGCGTGGCTGAGGCTATAACGAGCGCACATCGTATTTTGGATGTTCTCAATGCCACACCCGACATCCAATCAAAACCCTCCGCGGTCCGGGTCGATCGATTTGAAGGTCGCTTTGAATTAGAAAACATCAGCTTTTCCTACGATCGCACGAAGCATTCGCTAGAGAACATCAACCTGAGCGTCCACCCTGGAGAAATGATCGGAGTGTGCGGCCCAAGTGGTGCAGGTAAAACAACACTGCTGCATCTCATATGCCGATTCTATGATCCCAGCCAAGGACAAATTCGGCTCGATGGTCGAGATCTGCGAGATTATCACCTGGAAGACCTACGCAGAAACGTCAGCGTAGTATTACAAGAGCCTTACCTATTCTACGGCAGCATATTGGACAATATTCGCTTTGGTAACCCCGATGCTTCCTTCGCTCAAATTGTGGAAGCAGCTCGAGCCGCAGAGGCCCATGATTTCATCATGCGCTTGGATAGCGCATACGACAGCATCGTCGGCGAACGCGGCATCACATTATCGGGGGGAGAACGTCAGCGAATAAGTATTGCCCGAGCACTCATTCGTAACCCGACGGTTCTCATCCTTGATGAAGCAACATCGTCGCTGGATGTTGAAACGGAATCTCGTATCCGAGCCGCACTCGACCGCCTAATCGAAGGCCGTACCACCTTTGCTATTGCCCACCGTCTGAGCACGTTACGCTCGGCAGATAGATTATTGGTGTTGGATCAGGGCAAAATCGCTGAAGTAGGTACACATGCTGAACTACTCGCTAAACCGGAAGGACTATATACTCATATGCATAAAACTCAGCAACAACTGAGCGAGCTTACGGCGGTCGCCGGATGAATCGCTCATTCCGCATCGAACGCTCACCCAACCATCGATGGGTGCTCATTCGTCCTGGTCTTCCCGACGAAACAGATATTCGGGTGGTACGTGCTTTCCCGTGGACTCACCCAACCGGTTTCGTAAGCATTCGCTCGGAAGATAATAAAGAACTCATATTTATTGAAGACCCAAACACCTTAGATGAAGCTCAGCAACACATGCTCCAAGAAGCCATGGCAGAAAGTTGGCTGGTTCCCGTCATTCAGCGAGTTGTGAACGTCAATCCACGCAAACGACAATGGATAGTTGTAACCGACCGAGGACCAACAGAAATAGAAATGCAAGACAGACAAGATGTCCATCCCCTACCTGATGGTCGTTATATCATTCGGGATCTCTATGGGAACACTCATATTCTCCCTCAGCTGCATACCCTCGATCGCGTAAGTCGTCGTATGGCTCATGAGATGATTTGAGGATCACGCTACAGCTTCAAGGTCACACCAAAATATCGCTTGCCAAGCCATCGACTCACGCTCACTAAGCCTATCAAAACCGGCACCTCTACAAGGGGCCCTATGACTGCCGCAAGTGCGGCTCCGCTATTGATCCCAAAACTCGCAATACTCACTGCAATCGCTAGTTCAAAATTGTTGGAAGCTGCAGTCAAAGACAACGTAGCTGATTGCTCGTAAGATGCCCCAGCACGCGTACTTATAAGGAACGAAACGAAAAACATAACCACAAAGTAGATACACAACGGGACAGCAATTCTCAGCACGTCCTGCGGAAGTTCTACAATGGCTTCTCCCTTGAGTGAAAACATCACGACGATAGTGAACAGCAAGAAAATGAGGGTGAGTGGGCTGATTCGGGGGATAAATTGTTCTTCATACCAGGTTTCACCCCTTCCACGAACCAACAACCGTCGGGTCAAGAACCCAGCCACAAACGGAATCCCCAGATAGATTACGACACTTTTAGCTATTTCCAGAACCCCTAGGTCCAGTACTGCATTGTCTAGACCTAGCCAACCAGGCAGCACCGTGACGAAAATGAACGCATACAGCGGGAAGAAGAAGATCTGGAAAATCGAGTTGAAAGCAACCAATCCAGCACAATACTCCGGATCACCGCCAGCTAAATCATTCCACACCATAACCATAGCGATGCACCTCGCTAGACCGATGACAATGAGGCCCAGCATATATTGAGGCGAATCGCCGAGAAAGACCACCGCAAGGACAAACATCAACACCGGACCAACCAACCAGTTGAGTAGCAAAGACAGAGTGAGCACGCGTCCATTGCGAAGCACGCGACCCATCTCCCCATAGCGAACTTTCGCAAGCGGTGGATACATCATAACCACCAACCCTATTGCTATCGGAATGTTCGTTGTCCCTATTTGTAATGATTGAACCGCCTGTACACCTTGTGGCCAAAGAAGACCTATAGATATCCCCAAGGCCATAGCAAAAAAAATCCAAAGGGTAAGATAACGGTCAAGGAAAGAAAGACTTTTCATCAGCAATTCTCGGCCTCATCACCCACCTACCAGCCCCTAGAAAACCACCATGCACTTATCACCCTGCGACCCGCTCAGCCGGTCTAGGCGGTTTCTTTACCGCCATGTGCCCAAAATGGCTCGTCCCGATCCGGCTGAATCTCCAACAACCTGCGATCATCGCTTTTAGCGGGAGCCTCCCCGTTAGCTAGCTATCGCTCGCCCCCTCTGAGCCCGTGGGTTTGTCAAACCAGGTACTTCGCAATAGTTCTACGCCGACCTAGCAGGTGCTCCCCCACAAACATGAGACAATGGAACACCCCGACACCAAATACAGTAGAGGCCGCTTGAATTGATTCTGTAAGAATCAACAAGGGGTCGCTCAGCGGGGCATAGCCCCGCGTAGAAGCTGGAACTTGGGTTCAACCCAAGTTCTTTCTGCTATGTTTATCACCAGACCTTCACGAATCGCGCGAGCCATTTTATAGTCACCGGATGGATAAAAGACACCTTGTGGTCACACTGCCGGAACTCATTGGGATGATCACGAAACCAAGACACATAGTTTGACGATCAGTCCGTATCTGTAAAGGACGCTTCGGTGACGGTTCGGTTTCTTTTTTAAGACCTAGCACGCAGTTGATCTCGCCAAACAGCCCTCCGTCAGACGGTCTTGGCCCAGCACATCTCAGCCAACTTTACCACTCATCTCTTGCGCACACGACCAGGGCGTGTCTTCAAACTCCGGCTGCGGAGCTGACGTCCTAGCCCGCGAGTGTGAAGGTTCGGCCCCGGAGGGAGGGGACGATGTGGTAAACAAGCCAGAACGCGGTCCGGAGTTTGAAGACACACCCTAGTCATCAAGACCTACGACGACGATGCGCATAGGGTAATTGAGCAGCAACCCCTCGTCTGTGAAGAACGCTTCAGTGAGGGCTCGGACACACAAGACTACTATAGAGCGAAGAACCGCCGTATGCGTTCAATGAGTACTTCTTTGCCGTGTCCTCGCTGAGAACTGTCAATGCCGGTTGAGGGCTTGTGCCGTTCCAGTTCGCCCTTGCGCTCCCCCAACACGTGACTGATCCGTTCGACAATACCAGCATGACTCTGAAGAACCTCCTGAAACGCAGCTTTACCGACTACCACCAGCTCACAATCAGTCACCGCTACTACAGTAGCTGAGCGTAACTCGCCGGTCATCAACGACATTTCTCCAAAGAACCGACCGGGCCCCAGCCTGACCACTTCCGCAGCTCGCACGCCAGCTCTAGCTACCCGAACCAAAACCCATCCACTGTGAAGTATGAACAGTTCGTCACCCACATCACCTTGACGAATGATCGTTTCATCCCTGCCGTGAAGGCGTATTTCAATGTTGCTTGCAAGTTGGGCGAGGGTCTCCTCCGATAAGAGCTTAAGAAAATCCACTTGGCCCAAGGCCTGGCGACATTTTCTCATGTGGGCTTGCTTGGCCAGCTCCCCATCCGCAGCATCATGCTTCTGAATATGGGTAACCCGGGTTGGATAGGGAATAGATATTCCAGCGCGACGAAAACCGTACCAAATCCTATCTCTAGCCGCACTTTCGATATCCCAGCGTTCATGGAAAGTCTCACAATAGAATCGACACCAATACAACACACCATATTCATCAAATTTGTGGGTAACCACCGACGGGCCAGGAACCGACAAGATTTTGGATACATCTTGAAGCGCAGCCAAGACAATGAGATGCACCTGACTCGGAGGCACCTCAAAGGGTGCTCGAACATAAATAGATCGACGGGTCCGTGGCGTTGGTTTGGTATGATTGTGAAGAGGTACCTTGGCCAGTGCACCATTTGGAACCACCAACTCAATCCCGTCATCAGTCAGGATGCGAGTCGCTCTCCAATTAATTTCTACAATTGTACCGGAAAGATTCGGGCGCTGATCTACTTCCACCCAATCATCGATTTCAAACGGCCGCTGAGCTTGAAGAGAAAGACCAGCAAATATATTACCAAGCGTCTCCTGAAGTGAAAGACCAATGACTCCGGTCAAGACCGCAGAGGTTGTAAGAATAGAATCAAGTTCAACTCCCGCCGTCCGTAGCGTAACCATCAGCACGACAACATAAACAAGGCCCTGAATAATATCTAAGAAGATTTTGGGGACGGCTGACCACCATGTTCGCAGGGCCACGCGCTGCACCAACAGAAAGCTTAGCCTCCCAAAAGACAACAACACCAACAGCAACGCCGTGGAACTACCTAGTAAATATATGTTGGTCTCCTTCGATACAAGAAGAAGTCCCGCGGACACTATCATGTACCCTGCAAAAAGCACCAAAGGTACACGAAGCAGCTTGCGGTCTGGCTCAGGAAGAATCAGCTGAAGCACACCCAACAATGTGAATACCCCAACAAAGCCAAAGCCATTGAGAGAATGCTGCGTACTTAAGACAACGCTCAACAATTCTTCCATGATTACCGCTCTTTTCTACGTCCAACATGTGGTAGATACCAAGCTTTTATCAGCATTTACTTATAATAGGCTACATTGTGGGTCGTTAAACTAAGTCAGAACTATGGAACACAAGCCATCGTGACCTGACGCATCTCCGATACAGCAAAGACCACTTGAATTGGTTCTGTAAGAATCAATTCAAGTGGTCGCGCAGCGGGGCATAGCCCCACGTAGATGCAGGAGCTTGGGTTCTACCCAAGTTCCTGCTGCTATATTCCCTACCGTTCTTTGACCGATAGAGGACAAAGGCGCTACTGTTGAAAGTTGCTACAAAAGAAAGGCGCCATGACGGCTTACAGCAGAAACCGGTTGACCTGATTCCCAACCTGTTGAAGAAGCGCAAGGCTTTGGATGACCACCCTCATAGCCTTCGGAATGCTTCTCGAAGCTCCGTACAAGCGGGCTTTGCTGCACCACCTCATCTTTGCTGAATCAGTAACCTCGCAGCCAGCTGACTTTGGCTAGCTTCCCTCCAAAAATGAGCATCCATATAGTTCTTCGCACAAATGTGGATGGCATTGGCTACGCCAAATGGTTCGGTGCCTTGACAGCCTGTTGATTTAGCCCAGTGTGTAGCTATCGAGCCAGGCTTTTCGTGAAACGTTCTGACGACGAGGCGAGCGTACCTGGAGGTACGCGACCGAGGAGAGACTTCTTGTGGTCAGGATGTTTCACGGAAAGACCGGCCGATAGATGCCTGCAGGGCTAGATCAACAGGCTGTTGAGGAACACTCGTGTTCAATCTACGGAAGAAACCGCATCCCTGAGCGAAAGAACAGCTAGCACTTAGACGTAAAGTTATCGCTCTAAATGCACCCATAGCGTAGCCTAAGCTCAATGAGTAGCCGGGGTCTGACAATATCTGGAGCCATCTGGGGATCGATACTCATGGGTATCAGCGCTTGTAGCCCCAACTTTGATAGAAACTCTGGTACACTCGAGGTACATCTTGTTGGAATAACAGAGCAGGTTGAGCAAATTGAACTATTGGTTCAACAGACAGGTCCAAGCGGAAGTGCTCTGCACCTTGTTGAAGAAATATCAAAAGCCAATCCCGGTGACGAGCATAAACTTACGGTGGAGAATGTGCCTGCCGGTATAGTCTCGGTATCCGCAACTCCGCATATAGACCTAGGAAACACGTATTTACCCACAAAGTCTTTGAGTGTATACGTATCGTCTGACACAACCACCATAGCTCGTATACTATATGATTTGTCTCATGGGCCCAGTTTAGTGGATGAGCCCAACCTAGTGGATGAACCCCGTTTAGTGGATGAGCCACAAGTTCTCCCAGACACTGCCAACACACTCACAAGTACAACAATCTACGTTCCTATCACACTGAAGTTCAGAGAGGCCGTAGGATGCGCACAAAAAACTCCCTTCGCCACCGAAACTTGTCGATCACTGGCAGAGGTTATTGGCCAGGCCTCGATTCGAAGACAGACTATAGCCCAATGGACTAGAGCCTACCGATACTTCGGCAAAGCACCTGACGGTGCCAAATTTGCCCGCTTGGCGGTCAGACTTTCTCCATCGCAAAAGACTAGCAAATTGTCTGAAACTTGGACTGGACCGATTCAAGCGCACCTCACCGATGGAACTAACTACCTCGCGGTGGGTACCGCCACCACCATTTCTACCGGGAATCTGGTTGAGTTCCAAATTATTGATGCCCCCGACGATGCTGCAAGGCAGATGTTCACAAGGAGGAACGTCTTTCTACTCTTGAGTGGGCGCCCAAGCACCGAGTCTGTAGTTCCCATTCGGGTTGAGGCCGCAATAGCCTATCAATTTAGACTCATCGATCACAATTAACTCCCGAGCTCCGCCCGATTTAGACTAAAATACTGGCCAGTGTTCCACAGCTGGAATTGCTTGGGCTGCCCCACGCTCCGAGCTCTTTGTTCAGCTGAGCCTCGTTAACAGCCGGTTGATTTAGCCCTGTGTGTAGCTATCGAGCCCGGCTTTTCGTGATACGCTCTTACGACGAGGCGAGCGTACCTGGCGGTGCGTGACCGAGGAGAGACTTCTAGTAGTCAGGACCTTTCACGAAAAGACCGGCCCATATCAATTGACCTGTACTCTCTCTAAATTTCGCCCATCGAGTCCGCAGTCACCCGAAATACTTCTTCATAAGACGTCATTCCTTGGGCCAATTTTCGAATTGCCGCCTGCCTCAAGGGGACCATTCCATCCAGCTGGGCCTCTTTTTTAATTTCTTTGACGTCGGTTCGATGCTGGATCAGCTTTCGGATCTTTGGACTCACATCCATCATTTCGAAAATTCCGGTCCGGCCAAACAGTCCTGTATTTCGGCACCGGGCACAACCCGCACCGACATTTATTGGTAACTTCCGCACCTCCCCAGGCTCCTGCGGTATCCCCAGAGCCGCTATCTGAGCTTCTGTTAGCATCACCTGACTGGAACATTCCGAACAAACCTTACGCACTAATCGCTGAGCTACAACACCAGTCAGCGTAGATCCGAGCAGAAACGGCTCTACTCCAAGGTCAAGTAGACGCGACACCGATGACGCGGTATCGTTGGTATGCAATGTAGAAAAAACCAGATGGCCAGTGAGAGCCGCTTGGACGGTCATTACTGCAGTTTCGTGGTCTCTGATCTCCCCGACCATCACAATATCTGGATCCTGACGCAGTATAGTTTTAAGAGCTGAAGCAAAGGTTACATCTATCTTTGGTTGTACTAGCACCTGATTGAGTGGTTCAAACACCATTTCAATAGGATCTTCCACTGTTACAATATTGACATCTGGTCGGGCTAAGTGCTTCAGCGTGGAATATAATGTTGTAGTCTTTCCGCTCCCGGTTGGTCCAGTCACCAAGATCAAACCATGGGGTTCATCAATCCATTTTCGGTAAATGTCTTGTTCTTTCTTCGTGAATCCCAAATCCATTACATCGGCGAGCAATATTTGAGGATCAAATATACGAACAACGATCTTCTCTCCAAAAGCGACCGGCAATGAAGATACTCGTAGCTCCACCTCTCGATCCCCTCTTTGAGTTTTTATTCGTCCATCTTGAGGCCGACGCTTTTCAGCTATATCCATTCTCGCCAAAATCTTAAGACGAGCAACTACTGCCGGATGTACCTCAGCTGGAACATCACCAATATCATGCAGCACACCATCTATCCGAAGGCGAAGACGAGATATATCTCGCTTTGGTTCAATATGAATATCGGAAGCCCGGTTATCAAAGGCAGCATTTAATAGGTACTCAACCGCAGCTACGATCTTTTTATCCCCAGGGTCGATCTCCTCCGCGCTTCGTACCCGGGTTAATTGCTCAAGATTTTGAAGACTCGCGCCCGCCGTTTCCGCGGCCGCTCCGGTGACTGCGGCACGAAACCCATATACTTGGCTGATGATGGCAAGTATGTCTCGTTTCGAACTGACAACCGGTTGTACAGAACGTCCGGTAGCTAACGCAAACTCATCTAATGCTTGGGTGTCAAACGGATCAGGAATTGCGACGTATAGTTTATCACCCTTCTGCTGTAGGGGTAGAATTAGATGTCGTTCCGCAAAACCCTTGGGCAGTACTTTGGTAATGAGCCCCATATCTAGTTCAAGAGGATCTATTTTTTTGTACGTTAGTCCCTGCGCTTGGGCTAGGAACTGGGCAAGTATATCTTCGTCAATGGTACGGTCGGAGGCCTCAGGGTGGGGAATTTGAGCAGTTTCTACCAGCTCTGATGCAGAAATGGTATACTGTTCGGGATTCTTAGTCGCTTGTGGACCATATTTGGCCCGCAGAAACCGGGCCCGAAGAACAGATTCTTTCCGTAAAAGATCCCGCTTGATGTTCTCATCAATGGCGTCAGCCTCTTGTAGCATCTCCAAAAGATGTGCGAAACCTATAGGCCCCAGCCGAGGTCGAAGACTGCCCCGAGGCAACGAAGAAGGGACGATCGCACGATGAGATGACCTCGAGCTTTCGGTCATGGGGGGATGTTGCCACAATCTCAGCAAATACGCGGCACAAACATCACCAGTGCACCCTAACGTTTACGCGCGAAGCATTCGTATGCATTCAGACTTACGTCTAAGCAGTCAGACATACAACAGAAATCACTTGGGTTGAACGCAAGTTCCAGCTTCCACGCGGGGCAACGTCCCGCTGCGCGACCCCTTGTTGATTCTTATAGAATCAATTCAAGTGGTCTTTGCTGTATGTATTACTATCCCAGCTTTTGCATGACCCACAAGACCATCACCTCACCTGAAGCTCGGGTGTAGTCTGCATCTTTGGAAAGCTGTCTTCAACCCTACTAAGGAGTCCTTGTAACACCACTTCTGCGACGCGAACGCCAATGATATCAAGCAGGGTCGGTACAGGCGTTGGGGGATAAATAAGAACGGGGGATTCTTCACTGATAAACGAAGTAGACGTGCGTACCATATCGTCTCCTTGTACCAGGGCCAGTGCCCGACGAGCCGCAGTCTCGAGCCCACCCAGCCCATCGAGTAGCCCTGCCTGTTGAGCTACCCGGCCGGTCATGATCCGTCCGTCCGCCACTTTGAGCGTATCGGGCTTGGCCATGTTGCGGCGGTCCGCGGTCAACGACACAAACTGATCAAAAACATCATCCACCATGGTCTGGAAAACTTGGGCGTCTTCCGGAGTAGGCCTACGTAGCGGATTGCCCATGTCTTTGAGCGGACCACTTTTGTATGTGTTCATATCGAATTTGAGGATCTCTGCAATTTTTGTGAGATTGGGAGTCTGGACAATTACCCCAATGGACCCCGTCAATGTCCCCGGGTTAGCAAAAATCTCGTCCGCTCCTAGAGCGATCCAGTAACCACCGGAAGCAGCAACCGCCCCCATCGAAGCCACTGTAGGTTTTACCATCGCCGTCCGTCGGATCGCCTCATAAATTTCTTGAGAAGGCCCAACCGAACCGCCTGGCGAGTCAATGCGCACTACCACTGCTTCAATAGCATCATTGTGAGAGAAATCCGCCAATTGCTCCACAACTTGCCGGGACTCGGTAATGGGGCCGAGTACTTCCACAACTCCCACTCTGGGCCCTTGAGGTCCGAAAGGCCCCACCCCTCGCCCCTGAACCGACGCACACATTGAGCAGGTACTCCCCAGAAAACCGCCCCCCACAACCAACAGGACCGCTCTCCACCAGGAGCGGCGAGGTTGAGGTGTGGACACAACCCACTGCACATTCGCGGGCGGTGTCTCCGCGAGCACCTTTGGCGCCTGATCTGACCCTTCACTCATAGTCGCGAACGACTAACCTAGGCTTGGGTTCGTGGCAAAGAACTCCGAGCTCCAATTGCACGATCAGACCGGGTACAAACCTCTTTCGTCATGAACAGCCCCACCGAAACCCTCAACACTCTCCGACACCATCAACTTATTGGGGTCATGCAGCCGTCCCATTACCAACAGACCGCTATCATCGCAGAAAGCGCTCTTACGGGTGGTCTGAGTGCACTAGCACTTGCTGCTGACAGCCCAGACTGCCTCAAACTCATCCGGACCTTAAACAATAGCCCCCAGGCACCGGTCTTAGGGCTCACTTCCATCTTTGAACCCCAGATGATTCGACGAGCCGCCGAAGCCGGGGCTAAGTTTGTGATGTTTTCTTTCACCCATCCTGCGCTCATTCAAACCGCACACGCCGCTGGTATACTAAGCATCGCCGGTGCATTCACTCCCTCGGAAGTCGTGATCGCCAACCAAGCAGGGGCCGATGGGGTGCTCTTGTTTCCTATCTCAGGTGGAGGGGGCTCCATCCATTTTCGTCAGATTCGCGAGGCTCTACCCCAAGGCCTCTCATCTTCGATCCTGGGGGTCATGGGAGATATCACTGAGCACGATCTGCCTACGTACCACCAGGAGGGTGCTGCACTGATTGCTTTCAACTTGGTTCCGAGCACCTCCATCAACCAACAATCCCCTCCTCCTTCATCATCTTTTGTCATTGAAAGGGTTGCAGCATACAAGCATGCGCTCACCAGCCATCTACCCAACGATCGATTGCTTATCCGCACCCACGCTGGTGAACGAACCCTTGACCACGACCTTCTATCTCATACCGCAGCCTCCGAGCATCTTCCCCTGTCAGTGGTGATCCCCGGTCGTTCCGGCACCGGCGTTTACCTTCGCTCCTTGCTGCATGAGCTCTCAGCCAAAGAGGACGCTCATTTTCGAGTCATCAGCCAAGACGGGCAAAGTCGGGTATTCCGCGCCCACCAGTTCATCCACTCCGCGGTGATTCAGTTTGATCATACAGCGCTCAATAACGGTCCCTTCCGACTATTTATCGCCGATGGTGACGATCGATGTGACAACCTCAAACACGTACGTATCATTGAGGAGCTGTAACCAAGATGGGTCCAGTTAGGATACTTGCCCCAGGCCATCAAAAGCATTCTCCACCACGCTCACGCAGGGTTCCAGTGCTCCTTGCCCGGACCACACAATGCCCACCACATCGAAGCGCACCATAGGCATTTGCTGAGGCAAGAATCGGGTTAGATAGATGGTTGCTGCTCGGATCAGCTTGCGGCGTTTGGCTCGCCCGACCGTCTCAAGAGGCATAGAGTTAGTGCCTCCGTGCCGAGAACGAATTTCGATGAATACCAGAAGTTCGTCTTGCCAGGCGATTCGATCTACCTCCGCCCCAGAACACCGCCAGTTGCGATGGATGATGTGATATCCGCGTCGATGGAGCAATTGCTCAGCAAAAACCTCTTGCTCGGCTCCCCATAGCTGACTTGGGCTAGGCATAGAGTGTCTGTTGAGCAGAGAACATGCCAATGGGATCCACGGTTACCCACCCACATCCCACACTACGATTGATAAACACGATAAGCTTTGCACTCATTTCGACACATTAGAGACAAAGTACCGTCACCGTGGGTTGACCTACAGGTAGTGAGACGCGACGCTGACATAGTGCCCGAAGGCGAATCCAAGTCCAGGCCCGACGGCCTCCATTCACCTTTAGGTGAAAGTACTGATGATCTTCATCCAGACGGGAGCATCGCATCAAGGTTTGAACTACATGCGGAATCCTCGTCGCTGGAGGCGATGGTATACGAGCGACTCAAAGCATACACCTCTAGTCTTCAAGGCCACCTCCCCGAGGATATGTATCGACTGATCATGCCCCAACTCGAGCGCCCTCTCATCAAAGTAGCGCTCGAATTGGCTGGCGGCGAGAAAAAACGGGCTGCTGAAATGCTGGGTATTCATCGTAATACGTTGCGAACCCGACTTCGCGAACTAGGGTTAGTTTCCCACGACACCAATGAGGGAAGATAGCTGCTAATACATAGCGAAATGCATTTGAACGGACCTTTCTGGGCTGAATCCTAGGTC
>JAHQVK010000223.1 GCA_019634385.1 Myxococcales bacterium
GGCGTAGGCAACCGATGAAAGGCGAAGCCGGTCCAGACCTTCCACGGAAAAAGGACCCGCGAAGCGCCTAACTCACTTTTCCGATGGCCTGCTAGGGGTTATGGCCAGTTGAAGTCGAAATCGGGCTCGTTAGGCCGGGAATGGGTGAAGCTACGGCTGGTTGGTTTGTACTACTTGTTTCGGTGTTAACCAGGATCTCGATCTCGGCGGTCTGCTCCCAGGTAGCCAAGGAAGATCGAATCCGCTGACTTTGTTTCTCAGAGAGCAGTCCATGCTCAATTTGCTCGCTTACATCGCTCAATTTTTTGTGGCTAGCCGAATTTTGACCGGTTTTTTTTATGATGTGAAAACCAAAACTTGTTTTAGTTACTTTGGCTACCTGACCCACAGCCAGTGGCCAGACCGCCTCCTCAAATGCTTTGACCATGCGTCCTTTCGGAAAGTACCCGAGGTCGCCTCCCTGGTTTTTGGTAAAATCTTGACCGTATTGACGAGCGAGAGCAGCAAAGTCTGCGGAAGGTTTTGTCACCAGCCTTCTTATTCGGCTCGCTAAAGCTCTTTTCTTTCGGATGACTTTCCTTGAGGCAGACTTTGGTACCCGAATGAGGATATGGCTAGCGCGAACTTGTTCGCGTTGTTGAAAACGCTCTTGGTTTTTTTCATAAAACGTTCGGATTTCAGCACCAGTCACGCTGATGCCCTCACGTAGTCGATCAAATACAGCCGCTTTCAGTACATCGTGGGCAAAAGCTCTACGGAGATCTTCAGCGGTAGTGCCAACTTGTTCGAGGAAGGTGGCAAAAGCTTCTTCGGAACCGTACCTTTTTTTGTGGTCAAGCCATAAGTTCTCCAGCTGTTCAGCGGGAGGCTCCACGCCCAGTTCTTTGGCTTTTTGTACAATAAGTTCTTGATTGATGAGTTTCTGAATAATGTTGGATTTCAGTCGGCTCTTGAGGTCCTCAGTGACCCGGCTTTGTACACGTTTGTAGCGCGCCAGGGTTTGGAGGTATTCGCGTTCAAATAGTGCCTGGCTGATCGGCTCACCGTTTACGCGTGCGGCTGTTGGGGTCTTGGGAGCCTCATATTCTCTCGTGTCAGGCGCGGTGCTCTGCCGGTTTAGGCACCCATAAGTGTTTGTGATGGTTAATATAGCGGCCGATACCCACATCTTTTTGTTCCAACACCCAGCCCGCCCCCAGGGGCTGATTGTATGGCCGAGGACCGAAACCTTGTTCATGGGGATTATGGCTAACAAGCTCCAGGAAAAGGGTCAACGAGACGCTATCCGCAGGATGTTCTTGGTGTGGACTTTGCGGAGACAGCTGACGGGTGAGACGAATTCAACTTTTTGTAGAACCGTTGGCATGGGGAGCGACGGCTTTCGTTTTGGGAGCGATGGTCGGTCCGGTTTCTTCCTGTTTTGTAGTGGTGGTGAGCTTACTTCTATGTGCGCTCGTCACGTTCGGTTTGGCATGGCAACGGCGCCTTATTAGCTTGTTGAGCATACTCGTTGTATATTTTTGTGTGGGTTTAGTGTGTGTCTCATCTATCCATGAACCGAAGGAGACATTTTCTTTAGTATTTGAGGGTCACATTCCGGAAACGCCCATGATTATGGAGGGTACAGTGGTTGAGGTTCCATTTGATACACCTACAAAACATCTATATATTGTGGATATTTATGGTGTAGCCAACGGCCCGGTGCCCACTGGAGACTTATTGCCGGTACAAGGGCGGGTTCGGTTGGCTATCCCCCGAACGAACCAGTCACAACGAGGGCCATGTGGGTACCCAGGGGATAAGATCCGAATGTACGCCCGGGTTTATGAGCCGACCATGACAGCCTTTCCTGGTGGCTATTCAGCGAAGGCAATGGCTTTTCGCAAGGGGGTAGCCTTGTTTGCTTATGCTTCAGACGACCGGTACTGTGTGGTTGTCAATCAACACCACAGCCGGTGGTCTGAGTTGGTTCGTCTGAGTCGTCAGGCAATGCGATTGGCAATCAATCAGGCTCTTGAGCCAGATATTGCGGGGGTTGTGATGGCCTTGGCATTAGGGGACCGTTCTCGGGTTCCTGATAAGCTTCGGCGAGGGTTTCGGCGCTCGGGGTTGGCCCATCTATTGGCGGTGAGCGGTTTCCATTTTGGGGTACTTCTGTGGATATGGACGGTGGGTCTCCATCACGTACTTAGGCGTTCACTTTGGGTGAGTTCGACGTTGGGTGCTCATAGGTTGGCATCGATGGCTGCACTCCCCGTTGTGTGTGTGTATCCGGTGTTGGTGGGGAGTGCTTCATCGGCCGTCCGAGCCGGGGTTATGCTGGCATGGGGATTGTTTGGGCGGATCCTAAGTCGGCGCGTATCTCTTTGGACCACGCTGTCCGGTACATTCATGCTGATGGTGGCTATCGAGCCTCAGAGGATATACGACCCCGGTTTACAAATGTCATTTGCCGCGGTTGCGGCGCTTTGTCGAATCCCACGTCTAATGCAGGAACAGTTGCCTCTGATACGGTGGCCCTGGGGCCTAAGGAGTTTGTTTACGGCCTTGATTGCCTCCTTTGCGGCTGTCCTAGGAACTCTGCCGATATCAGCCATACATTTTGGGGAAATATCCCTCGTTGGGATCTGCGCTAACATTCCGGCGGCGATCTTGGCGAGTGTGGCGGTTCCAGGAGCGTTAGTGGGGAGTTTGTGGGCGGGTGCCGGACTACCCGGTGGCTACCAGATACTGGCATTGGTAGGGCTACCGGTGCGAGGCTTAGTCTCTATCGCTATGGGGGCAGCACAGCTCCCTGGAAGCGGGGTGTGGGTACCAACGATGCATCCTGCGCAAGCAGTAGTATTTTATGGGATCCTGTTATTACTGACCTCACAGCGTCTTATTCCTCGTCGTGGGATCATAGTGGCAAGCATGTTGGTGGTGTTATTGGTCACTTTGGGATACGCACCGTGTGCAAGGTGGTGGAGAATGGCTACGCAGGTAACGGTTCTTCCAGTGGGGCAAGGAGACGGGATCGTGATCGAAGCACCTACTGGAGAGGTCATTCTTATAGATACTGGGCCTAAGGGAAGATCTTCCAATGCTGGCGAGCGGGTGATGGTTCCTTATCTCAGATATCGTGGCTTGCGGACTATTACTCTATTGATAGTTTCTCATCCCCACGCTGATCATATCGGGGGACTATTTGGTTTGATTGAAGCTGGGATACCCATTCGTGAGGTATGGTGGACGGGTGATAGTCGTGAGGGCCCAGCAGAGGAGTTGGCATGGCTGGCGCAACATGTTGACCAGGTTTCGCTTGTGGGTAAGTCTCGTAGGTTCGGTCCGCTGCGGCTGGATATATTGGGACCCAACAAATCTTATGCGGCGTATGAAGATGTCAACGATGCTTCGATTGTGATTCGACTGAGCCACGGTCGGCATCGTTTCCTTTTCACTGGGGATGCGGAAGGCGTTGCAGAGCAGGAGCTTGTGGCCGCTTGGGGTAGGGAAGGTCTGGCGGCTGATGTGCTCAAGGTGGGGCATCATGGAAGCCGGAGTTCGTCAACCGAAGTATTTTTAGCCTCGGTTGCCCCCCGCTACGCGATAATCTCCCTAGGGCGAGGCAATCGGTTTGGTTTCCCTCATGACGAGGCACTGTCGCGAATTCGGGCGGTCTGTCCGCTCTGGCGTACAGACCTAAACGGAGCGATCATGGTGGAGATGAACGGGACGACGCTCACGCTAAGCTCTTATCGTTGATGGGTAGGCGATGACTGAGTTTGGCAACATGTCGCAATGAAGTGTTGATAGATTCTGCTACCCATTGGAACATGGGGGATCAACTCAGGATGCCACTGCACACCTATGTATCGACCTGATCGGTGAGCGATCGCTTCAATGACCCCATCAGGGGCAAATGCGGTTGCCTCCCATCCGTGACCAATAGTCGCGACGGCCTGATGATGAGTGGAATTCACGCGAATGGGTAGTGTGGCACCCGAAATAAGGTCACTGAGCCATCCATCGGGGACTACAGATAGCTCGTGCCATGTCTCGGTTGGAGAGGTTGGTTGCTCGTGCTCGAATGCTCCGAGGACGTGATGACGAATATCTTGTATGAGCGTCCCCCCGGTGATTACATTTAGAAGTTGCATGCCACCGCAGATACCTAGGACCGGAATTTGGTGGTTTATGGCCGCTTTTACGAGCATAGACTCAAAATGGGTGCGGGTCGGATTGAGGTTTCGCGCCCCAGTAGGTGATGCTCCATATATTTGGGGAGATATATCAAAATCGCCTCCGGTGACGACGATTCCGTCCGCTAGAGTGAGGATTTGTTCGATTAGCTGATGAGAAGAGGTCGGTGCTACCCAAAGCGGTAAGCCTCCAGCTGTTTCCACAGCGTAGTTGTAGGCTGATTTCTGTTCAATGGTTGGCAGCCTGATGCCGCCGCGTTCGGTGGTCGAAGTGTCTAAGGTAAGAACAATACAGGGTCGTTTGGTCATATACATTACATGTATAGCACAGGCTGTTGGTTGATTTGCCATAGGTTGAGCTGAGTTCGGGTGGCTTAGGGCGCGTCTTTACCCTCCGGCTTGGGTTCTGACTTGTATCCCACAAGTGTGGGGGGGCGGTGGCTTGGCCCCCCCTTTCGGTCCGGTACATCAAGTACCTTCCCTCTGGGGCTGACCGTTCACGCCCGCGGGCTACGGCGTCATATCCTTAGCCAGAGTGTAAAGACACGCCCTAGCCGGTAGTTACTCCATCTTAGCTCGAATGCTTCGCATAAAAATACCTACACAAAGTTGTATAACCTATTTTCCAACTGCCTGCGAGTTAGGCATATCTTGAGGTCAGTGGGAATTTATGGCCTAGCAGGCCATCGGAAAAGTGAGTTAGGCGCTTCGCGGGTCCTTTTTCCGTGGAACGTCCGGACCGGCTTCGCCTTTCATCGGTTGCATACGCCCGGTATGCGCCCTTATGACCCACACCCGTGATAGCTATGGCTTCCGCATAAGTTACGCCGGATTCAATCGCTCTAACTACGACATTGCGCAA
>JAHQVK010000224.1 GCA_019634385.1 Myxococcales bacterium
CGGTCTTTCCGTGAAACATCCTGACCACAAGAAGTCTCTCCTCGGTCGCGTACCGCCAGGTACGCTCCCCTCGTCGTCAGAACGTTTCACGAAAAGCCTGGCTCGATAGCTACACACAGGGCTAAATCAACAGGCTGCTAGGGGTCTTTGCCGTAACACCCTATTAGTATCTATTCGGATATATTGTAGATTTCAAATTCGGCAATCCGTGGACGATGGTGAGCCCGGTCTATCATGAGGCTAATTTTGCGCATAGACTGAGTTTTGAATCCGGTGATGACGGTCTTCGAACCAAGAGTGGTTCCCGACGCGAGAATCTCACCATTATCATGGTTTATGAGTCGCCAAGCGCGGGTAGCATCATTCAACTCACGAATGATAACGGTGTTGAAGGGCGACCTCACCCTCTTGACGGAGATGCGTTCGCCCCGCCTTCTTCTCGGTGACCAATAGGTGGACGGGTCACCATCGATGACATTCCTGTAGCGACTTTTCCAAGCCTTGCTACTTCCACCCGCATCTCCTTTAAGAGCCAGGTTGCCAGGCTCAGGCTCAGGCTCAGGCTCAGACTCATCTGGTCCATCACCAAAGACTTGCTTAGCCATCAGGGTGTTCGGACTCGGACTAGGAATAGCCAGCGATAGATTGGGATTGCCAACGGGCCTTCCCCATCTACCGTAGATCGGATCTTCGCAAGTTACCGGCTCTACCCATGGGTTTCTTATGATATAGCGCGCTTGAAAGGCATTGTAATTATTAGTTTGGGGTGTAGCACCTTGTTCTAAGACACCATTCCCATAAAACTCTCTGCCTCCAGTAATCCCTGATGCCGTTTTGAAAACAAGATCTTCGCCAATTTCATCCTTTGCATATTGTAAGTGAATGCGGCTAACAATGTATGATCTATACGTATACCAGTCTAGCGGCCCTAATATATCATGGCCTAAGGTCGCTATATCTTCGCGACTAAGAACAATGTCGGGCGGACCAGGACATGGGTCACAATCGGATACACCCCATGCATACTCGGTTACCGCTGCACCTGGATTCTCCGCGAGCGTCTGACTGAATAACCTCCGATAGTACGCACCAAAATCATCACGGGTAGACTGCGGAACATCGATATTCGTCGGTATAGTGATATTGTTGTAGTTGGCAACCTCATAACGTTGATTCTGACCCAACAGATAGACAATGAGGTCTTGCTTTCCGGAAGAATTGATCATTCCCAGACGGGTGGGAAGCATAAAATCCTGAGATGTGTAGTGAAAGCGGAGCGGCGAAAGGATAGCTATGCCGTCTTGATAGACAACTTCATTGGGGTCAACTCGGGCCACAAAGAAGTACATATTGTTTTGGATATAAGGTTCATAATATGGAGCGGCATCCGAAGGAACCGAATAATTGTTCGCATCCAACCAATTGGCGAGGGCTGTAGATTCGGTGGTGCTTAAGATGACGATCTCATATTCACCGACCTTGAACTCTGCCTCAATGGTCACCGCATCGTCGGCAGCAGGCTCAGGAGCAGGCTCAGGAGCAGGAGGCGTCACGGGCATCACGGGGAACGCATAACATGGATCACGCTCTTGATATTCAACCAGTCGTGGAGATGTCAGGGTATCGATTTTATCAAAGATTGCCTTATTGAGAGTCTTAACATTCTCTTCACCCAGCACTTGAGGTACCGGCACAACCATAGCAAAGTTCTCCAAGGGACCCTGATAGCGATTCTGCATGGAGAGTATGGTTGTAGATTTTTCTCTCATTAGTACAACTTGCGTCGCATCATTGAATACATCTACGTCAGCACCACCCACATAAAATCCGCAAAAAGCAAAAGCGGTCGTACCGCGCAGCGTCATAGCGAAGAACGCAACTGATAACATCCAGATCAAGAGGTAATAAAAAAAATAACGATCATACCTAATAGGGAAAAGTGACTTATAGCTCACAGTATACCAGTAACACTTTCCTCTTTGTATTACTAGGGAATGTCTTCAAACTACGGCTGCGGAGATGACGCCGCAGCCCGCGTTTGTGAAGGTTCGGTGCCGGAGGGAGGGTTCGGGATGTATGGGATCGAAGGGTCCGAAAGGGTGGCGAAACCACCGACCCCTCCCACATGTGGGATACAAATCAGAACGCGGTCCGGAGTTTGAAGCCCTCCTAGGAGGCGGTCGAAAGTTTAACGTGCTTAAGCAAAATTAGTTGTAATCATGGGTATCAGAGTTCGCTGTGATGCCTACGACTGTCGACCCATCAATAGCCTAGCAGCCGGTTGATCTAGCCCTGCGCGCATCTGTCGGCCGGTCTTTCCGTGAAACGTCCTGACCACGAAAAGTCTCTCCTCGGTCACGTACCGGCTGGTACGCTCGCCTCGTCGTCAGAGCGTTTTACGAAAAGCAGGGCTCGATAGCTACACACTGGGCTAAATCAACCGGCTGCTAGATAGCCTCAGACCCATCAGTAACAAGTCATAGAAGACTTCCGATACGAAAGCCCCGCCCAAGAAACCATACTTCGGGAGGAGCAGGGTATATTCTGCCACCTGAGAAGCGCCAGGGCAAGAGTAGCGAAACTGGCATCGCAATTAGTCCGACAATCCCATAGCCGGTAATAACTGCTTTGGTTCTCGAGGGTAAATTCGACTGCAACATTGCAAGCTACAGTTGTACCAACTGGGGCCGACCAAATAGATTGTAGTGGTACACGGTCATGGTAAAGAAACTCCTCCGAGAACAACTCTCGAAGAGAGTGAGCTTCTGGATGCAATTCAGCAAACGCAGACTCCGATGATGATGTGCGATCAAAACCTCGTGGTCGTTTTCATTAATAATGCTGCATCATCTCTTCTTAAAACCCATGAACCAATGTTTCGCAACTTTTGGTCCGATTTTGACGCTTCTAGCATTTTGGGGACTAGCCTTGATCGCTTCCGCAGCCATCCGGAGCACCAACAGGTCCTACTCGCAATTGTGAATAATTTGCCCTATCAGGCTGACATCTCCGTCGGTGACGTCGTTTTTAGTCTTCAGGTATCAGCACGAACAAGAAAGTCCGGCGAACTGGTGGGCTACACCCTCGAGTGGATGGATGTTACTGATCATAGAAAGAGGGAGCAAGAAGCTCAGCTACTTCGCAATGCCATTGATCAGATCCACACACCAATCATGATGGTCGATCGCGATTTTATAATATATTATGTCAATATCGCGACGTATGGTCTCCTTATTGAGCACGAAGAGACCTTTAAAAAGTTCTGGCCCAACTTCACAATCAGCTCGATTGTTGGTACTTGCATCGACACCTTTCACCAACGCCCCGAACACCAGCGAAAACTCCTGTCCGACCCTGCCAATCTACCATTCCGAACCGATATTTCCATCGGTGAACTCATTTTTGAGTTACAAGTCTCTCGGCAAACTGCAGACACAGACGAACTCAGCGGCTACACCTTAGAATGGTCAGACGTTTCGGAGAAGCGAAGGAAAGAGCAGGCAAACGCCGACTACCAACGCAAAGTTGAAGGTGTCTCCAAAACCATCGCCATGATTGAGTTCGAGGCTAATGGCACAGTCATCCGTGCTAATGAGCATTTTCTTCAGGCAACTGGCTACACCGAAACGGAAATCGTTGGTCTGCACCATAGTCGTTTTTGTTCCCCAGACTACGTTGCATCGTCCGACTATCAAGCTTTATGGGACCGTCTTCGATCGGGCCAACCATTTGGCGGGGAAATTGAGCGTATTAACAAGCAGGGAGATACTCTTTGGCTACAGGCCACATACGTACCATTGCTGGGTCCAGATGGAAAGACTACCGGTGTGGTGAAGTTTGCTTTTAACGTCACAGAGGCAGTAAAGGCACGTCGACGTTTTCGCTCAACCGCTGAAACCTTGACCGGGGCTGCATCCCAGTTAGACGAGATGAGTAATATTATGCGGAGCAAAGTCGGCCAAGTGGCAGCAACGTCTGGTGATGCTTTTAATGCTTTAGAGCAAGTGGATGCCAATGTCCAAGCAGCTAACCTAGCCACCCGCGAAATCAGTGCAAGAATTTCGGACATTGCATCGAGTGCTGCTAGTGCCGCTAAAGTAGCGGATTCAGCAGTATCCACGGTGGGGGATGTAAAGAGCACAGTGAGTCTCCTCGCGGAGAGGAGTATGGAGATCGGTCGGGTCGTCAGCACGATTGCATCAGTTGCCGAACAAACCAACTTATTAGCTCTAAACGCAACTATAGAGGCAGCACGAGCCGGTGAGGCCGGCAAAGGCTTTGCAGTGGTGGCGAATGAAGTCAAAGAACTAGCTAGAGGCACCGCTCAAGCCACCGAAGATATCGGACAGCAAGCTGAAGATATCCGTCGGATTGCTCAAGATACTATTCAAGCCATGGAGAGCATAACCAAAATCATCAGTGACATAAGTACATACCAAGGTACTATAGCGAACTCGGTTGAACAACAAAGTAGAACGACCCAAGATATTGATCGTAGTATGAATACCGCTGCCGAACGTTCGAGATCCATTGTCACTAATATGCAGGAACTTGAGTATCTATCCAGAGAAGCGGTTGGTGTGGCTGACCAAACTAGTCAATCAGCAGCTGGCTTAGCAGAACTGAGTCGCTCTATGAAAAGCTTTGCAACCTAAGTATGTAAGTATTAGGCTCAATAGAGAGATCGCCTAGAGTGACTCTATTGCGTCCCTTACAGCAGAAGGATGTACTGGGCCGAGGGGCCCGAAAGCGAGGCGAAACCACCGAACCCTCACAAACGTAGGATGCAAGTCAGTACGCGGCCCGGAGCTTAAAGACACGCCCTAGCAGCCGGTTGATCTAGCCCTGCACGCATCTATCGACCAGTCTTTCCGTGAAACGTCCTGACCACGAAAAGTCTCTCCTCGGTCGCGTACCGCCAGTTGCTGTATCACCCCAGTCTGCGAAATCTAAGTCCAGCGGTGGCGCCGATGGAAGTTGTCACGGTTTCCCCCGCAAACCAGGAGTGTGTACGGACGGCTTCGTCACAGTTCACAATATGATACACATGACAGTTGAGAGAGTTCCGCGATTGATTCTAGCGGTCCATCCCCGCGTGCGTGGGAGAAGAGCCAGTCTACGGTGTAGATCTTCATCTACGACGTGAACTTGCGGGTTTTAACCTGACTCTCAGTCATCTTTCATGCTTTCAATCTTGGCGACAACACCGTTACGGTACCGAGCCTACTGCATAGTTGGAGTCAGGAAATATGTTTGGACATGTCTTTAAGGTCGGGCGCGGTCTAGTACTCGTCCCCGATTTGGCTGAATAATCGGTGATCTACAGTCCCTTTAGGGCATCGCTCCGCCAGCTTGGCAAGGCTTCTTCGGAGTCCAAACATTCTGGCCAGTTAGGTAGCACATCGCAATAGCTTCAAGCCAACCATAAAGACATACCCTAGTTAGTCCAGCCTAAGTTTCGCTGGGACGGAAGCAAGGAAAGTGTAGAATGAGAAAATACGCAAGAATGTGGCTTATCATAACTATTGGTGTAGCCTTAGTCGCGTGCGACAATAGCGACGATAACGGCATTACTGATGACACCAATCAGCCACCGTCAGATGGTGAACAACTGAGTGATGAAGTACCACCACAGGGTGAACAAGCGATAGATGAATGGCTAGCAACAGAAGCGTATTTAGATTGGGCGTGTGAGTTGGAGCCGAACACTACACGCGAGGGCGTTCATGGAGTCAATCTCGTTTGCTCTAACAACGCCGTTGCTAACAATACCGAAGGTGATGACCCATGGCCTATAGGTGCCGCTGCGGTCAAAGAGCTCTACGACAGCGATGGTCTCGACATCATTGGCTACGCAGTATCTATCAAAACCGAGATGGATAGCGCCGGCGGAAGCAATTGGTATTGGTACGAAAAGATCGACGGTAACCTTATCGTAGACGGGTTAGATGAAAGACTTTGCGCGGACTGCCATGAAATGGCCTCTAGAGATCTAATGTACGTTACGGTTTCGGCAAACTAAGGCTAGTGCGTCTATAACCCATATAAGAAACTCTTGAATGAGGTCACTCTACAGCGACAAAGAGCGCAGCACCGTATCTCTTCAAGATTACAGCAAAAATCACTTGGGTTGAACCCAAGTGATTTCTACTACGCCCTGTTATGCCCCCCTGCGGACCCCTTGTTGATTCTTATAGAATCAATTTAAGCGGGCTTTGCTGTAGCGGCCTGAAGTCGATTTCTAGAAGCAAGGCCAATACCGTGGTCTCATTATACATTGGTGAGCTTTGAGTTCATGAGGCTAACGCCTGTCGGACCGCTTCACCCACTTCATGCGTAGTCAACTTACCGCCGAGATCACTGGTTACCGCACCCATCTTGAGCACTTCTTCCACAGCGCCTTCCACGGCAACCGCCTCTTCATGAAGCTCCAGCGAATGATGAAGCAACATAGCCAGGCTCAAAATAGTAGCAAGCGGATTGGCAAGTCCCTGGCCGGCAATGTCCGGCGCCGAACCATGTACCGGCTCGTACAACCCTTGTTTCCCTTCGCCTAAGGACGCACTAGGCAAAAGCCCCAATGACCCTGTAATTACTGAGGCCTCATCCGAAAGGATATCACCGAACATATTCTCAGTGACAATCACATCAAAGTCACTAGGGCCCGCCACCAATCGCATGGCACAGGAGTCAACCAGCTGATGGGCCAAAATAACATCCGGATACTGCTTATGAACCTCTACGGTGACCCTTCGCCAAAGACGAGATGTTTCGAGGACATTGGCTTTGTCAACTGATGTAACATGGCCACGCCGACCCCGAGCTATATCAAATGCCAACCTAACAATACGTCGAATCTCACCATCCGTATACTCCAAGGTATCTACGGACCGCTCCCCTCCTCCATCCATCTTCTCCGTAAATCGCGGCTGACCGAAATACAGCCCACCCGTTAGTTCTCGGAGAATCATGAAATCGACACCCATCAGTCGATCTTCCTTTAGAGGAGAGCCCTTAGCCAATGATGCTCTCGCTTTCACTGGGCGCAAATTGGCAAACAGACCCATGTGTTTGCGAATCCCTAACAGGCCTTGTTCCGGACGTACTTTCGCCTCTGGATTATCCCATTTTGGCCCACCAACAGCTCCCAGCAGCACCGCATGTGCATCAGCACAAGCTTTGCTGGTAGCCTCCGGTAAGGCTGTTCCCTCACGGTCAATAGCTACACCGCCGATCAGGTGCTCAGACAAATCAAGGGTGTGTCCAAAGCGATTTGCAACCACATCCAGAACTAAACGGGCCTCAGCGACAACCTCAGGACCTATGCCATCTCCAGGCAGCAATACAATAGATGCTTTCACGCTCGTACCTCCTCTACCACGCTCAGCTTCTCGTTTTTGTCTCCCAACAAACTTATGACCTGCGTAAGCCCATATTCATAACTATCTAACAATGCCATCCAAGAAGCCTCAATAACATTAGATGATGCGCCAACTGTTGACCAGGTCTTCTCCCCATAATGACTATCTATGAGTACGCGAGTAATCGCCCTCGTGCTATGCTTAGCGTCGAGTATGCGAACCTTGTAATCAACCAATGATACATTCTCGAGAGCTGAAAAGCGCGGTAACAAAGCAGCTCGCAGTGCTATATCTAGTGCCTCAACCGGGCCGATCGCTTCACCTGCAGTGTGATAGATCTGCCCGGCCACATCCAGTTTAACCATAGCCTGAGAACGCACCCCAACAGAGCGATTTTCGACAAAAACCGTGTGCTCAATCGCTGAGAAAGGAGCCTTATACCCTTTGCTCTCGCGGGCCAGCATCAACACAATAGAAGCTTCGGCAGCTTCGAAGGCAAACCCCTCGGCTTCTTTCGCTTTGATACGGCCAAGGACTTCGTCAACCTGCACGCCGTCATCGATGGTTAATCCTAGCTCTTCGACCTTACTGTGTAGATTGCCGCGCCCTGATAGCTCACTCACCACCACGCGCATCTTATTGCCAACAAGTTCGGGCTCTATGTGCTGATAAGAAGTGGCATTTCGGCGCATCGCGGCAACGTGAATACCACCTTTGTGGGCAAAGGCACTCTTGCCAACATACGCTCGCTGCTCATCCAACGCTACGTTGGCTACTTCAGCCGCATAGTGGGCTAGGTCAAACAAGTCAACTATGGCCTCGTCAGCAACACAATGATAACCCATTTTTAGCTGTAGGTTCGGAATCACTGAACATAGATTCGTATTGCCGCAACGTTCCCCCAGTCCGTTGATCGTACCCTGTAAGTGACGCGCTCCGCCCCGAACCGCGGCCATACTGTTGGCAACCGCTAGCTCACCGTCGTTGTGACAATGAATGCCAATACGCACCCCACAAGCTTCCACCACCCGTGCAACAACATCTTCAACTATCCAAGGCAGGCTTCCACCATTCGTATCACATAGCGTTAAAGTATCAGCCCCACCGCGAACAGCAGCCTGAAGTGCTTCCAAGGCATAGACCGAGTCCGCCGCATAACCATCAAAAAAATGCTCCGCGTCGAAAATAATCCGACGACCATGACTTTGTAAAAAGCTAATACTCTCTTCGATCATGCGAAGATTTTCGTCCCGCGAAACCCGTAGAACATCGTCTACGTGTAGCGTCCAAGTTTTACCAACCAGCGTGCAAACCGAAGTATTCACCTCTACGAGGCGCTGGAGATTCTCATCGTCAGCCGCAGCCAATCCTTTGCGACGGGTCGCGCCAAACGCCACAATCTGCGAGTTCTTCCAATCGATGCCCTGAGATCGGTGAAAGAACTCAGCATCCTTAGGATTTGAACCGGGCCATCCCGCCTCTATCAAAGCGATACCAAAACGATCGAGCCGACGCGCTATGCGAATCTTATCCTCACATGAAAAAGAAATCCCCTCTGTCTGCGCTCCATCACGAAGGGTGGTATCAAATATTTCGATCTGCAGTCGCTGCTCCTGAACCATAATTCGCCCCTTAGGCTAGACGTGATTGTTCAAAAGCTGAGACCAGCTGCTCAAATTTTTGCAAATACTGAAGCTGATCAAGGCCCTGTAGCAAGCACTTCTTTGAAAAAGTATCAATCTCAAATCTTGTTTCTCTGCCTTGCGGAAGAACAACAACCTGCCGCTCCAAATCGACATGTACCGATAAATCAGGCGTTAATCGTTCGAGCAGGAAGCTGTGACTTTCTGCGTCGAGTGCAACGGGAAGTAGGCCATTTTTCATGGCATTGTTCCGGAAAATATCCGCAAAAGACCGGGCTAACACCAACCGAATGCCCCAATCTACCAAAGCCCAAGGGGCATGCTCCCTGGATGAACCACACCCAAAATTGTGTCCTGCCAACAAGGCCCGAACGCCATGATATCGAGCGTCGTTGAGTACAAACTCTGGCTTGGGCGAACCGTCGGATGAGTAGCGCCAATCCGCAAAAAGCCTCTCACCCAAACCAACCTTACTGGTCACTTTAAGATAGCGGGCCGGAATAATCTGATCCGTATCAACGTCATCTGCAAGCAAGGGTACAACTCGAGTATCTAACTTAACAAAAGGTTCCATAATGTCGCGCCCCCAATCAGTTCATCAAGGTCCGTGCGTCAGTTACTGCTCCAGAAATCGCTGAGGCAGCCGCTGTCAACGGTGAAGCAAGAAACGTACGACCACCTTTACCTTGCCTACCTTCGAAGTTCCTATTGCTCGTGCTCACTGCATACTGCCCAGGCTGAATCTGGTCACCATTCATAGCTATGCACATCGAACAACCCGGCTCCCTCCACTCCGCACCCGCTTCCAAAAAGACGGTGTGTAGACCTTCTGCCTCCGCTTGTGCTTTTACGTGGGTAGAGCCGGGAACAATCAAGGTTCGAACCCGCTCAGCTATCTTACGCCCCTTCATAACCTGAGCAGCAGCTCGAAGATCTTCGATACGAGAATTGGTACAGGAGCCGATAAAAACCACATCAATCGGGTGATTGACCAAAGGCTTACCCGCTTCCAGTCCCATATACTGCAAAGCCTTCTTGAGTCCTTCTCGCTCACGCAGATCAACGAGATCATCCGGTGAGGGTACTGGCTCGGAAATCGAGATACCCATGCCGGGATGGGTACCGAACGTAATCATGGGCTCCACCGTAGAGACGTCGAGTTCAATCGTTCGATCGTAGGTGGCACCACGGTCAGAGACCAGTTTTTTCCAACGATCCAAGGCCTTTTCCCAGTCCTCGCCTTTAGGAGCAAACTCTCGTCCAGCTAGATATTGATAAGTTGCGTCATCAGGCGCAATCAATCCAGCGCGGGCACCGGCCTCAATAGACATATTGCAGATAGTCATCCGCGCTTCCATACTCAGCGACGAAATGGCTTCTCCGGTGTACTCAAATACATGCCCGGTGCCACCACCGACCCCAATCTTCGCTATCAACGCCAAAATCATATCTTTGGCACTAACGCCAGGTCGCAGAGATCCATTAAATCGTACAAGATAATTCTTGGGGCAATGCTGGAGCAAACATTGGGTTGCCAAAACATGCTCAACTTCACTCGTTCCGATTCCGAAGGCCAAAGCGCCAAAAGCACCATGGGTTGCGGTATGGCTATCACCACACACAATCGTCATGCCGGGCTGCGTCACACCTAGCTCCGGTCCGAGCACATGAACAATTCCGGTCTGAGAATCGTCCATGGCATAGAGGCGAATGCCAAAATCTTCGCAATTTTTTCTGAGCTGCGATAGTTGAGCCTCAGCTGCGTCATCCAAAACCCTCAGCTCTCGAGGCACGGTCGGCGTAGAATGGTCCATGGTCGCAACTGTTTGCTCTGGACGGCGAACCCTAAGTCCGCGCTGGCGCAGGCCGGCAAACGCCTGGGGAGAAGTCACTTCGTGAATCAGATGAAGGTCGATGTACAAGAGCGCAGGACAGTCCTTTTCTTGGGTTACCCAATGCTCGTGCCAGATCTTTTCAAGGAGCGTCTTGGCTCCACTCGTTTCCTTTGTCATTACGTTCTACCTCGGGGCCTAACACAGAAGCGCCTCGTCGTCCGTTGTCGAGTAGATCTATTTCTCAATAAAACTCAAGCCAACCAAGTCGATCCGGCGTAGCTTCGCTAAATACTCGCCAACCCTCAGGCGTGTCTTTAATCTCCGCCTGCGGAGATGACGCCGTAGCCCGCGGGTCTTGGTCTATCCACCGTCCCTAATTCGGTCGAATATCCTGGTATTTGCGACCGGGAGCCTCTCACTCAGCCTGGATACGGCTAGCCTCCCCGCGAGTTCGAGCGGCCCATCCAAACCAGCTACTTCGCAATAGTTCAACACGACATTAACAACCAGTCTCAGCAGACTCCCACAAGTGGGGACAACACGGAGACCAACGTATGCAGACACTGATGATGTCCGTCGGGGACATAGAGTGCGCTGAAGATACAGCAGAAATCACTTGGGTTGAACCCAAGTTCCTGCTTCTACGCTGATCTTTGCCAAGGGCCAAAGAGCGAGGCTTGGCCAAGCGCAGTTGCTACAAGGTGGATTCCATCCAAGCATGATTGCCATATGCAACCTCCACGCCAGTTAGGGTGTGTCTTTAACCTCCGGCTACGGAGTTACTCCGTAGCCGGAGGTTAAAGAGGGTCAGCCTCGGAGGGAGAGAACGGGATGTACCCGGCCGAGGGGACCGAAAGGGTGGTGAAGCCACCGGCCCCTCACAAACGCAGGAGACAAGTCAGAACGCGGGCCGGAGCTTAAAGACACGCCCTAGCAGCCTGTTGTTCTAGCCCTGCACGCATCTATCGGCCGGTCTTTCCGTGAAACATCCTAACCCCTAGCAGGCCATCGGAAAAGTGAGTTAGGCGCTTCGCGGGTCCTTTTTCC
>JAHQVK010000225.1 GCA_019634385.1 Myxococcales bacterium
TAGTTATTCATCGACTCGAGACCAACTTATCTCAAGATGCTATTCAGTTTTCAAAGTTCGAACGGCTGACTTTATGAGCTATGCCCGTCAGCAGTTTTCTCAGCTTGCACTCAGCTTTACTTCTTTGCCAAGTCTTTTTTTACTATCTTTTCCCTAGCTAACAGCCTGCAAACAAGACGCAATCCGCCATAAGCAAGCCAGCTTCTGTCAAAGATAACCTAGCCTGATGTTCGTCTAAACGACGACCGTTTGACCTGCCCCATGTAGCGAAACCGCCGCGTGGGGAGGGGCGTTGTAGCAGAGCCTCTGGCTCTTGCAAGACTTTTGTTCTCTTTTTTCTACATTCCCCAAAGCCGGTGGTTGCGAGCATCCGGCAAAGCGCTGAATGCATGTCAGCTGGTACCTCGCTATGCTAAGTAAATGGCCTAATGACGGTGCCAGATGATCTATTGTTACGATCTGCGTCCTCGGAAGACGTTCCGGTTATTTACAAGCTCATCTGTGCTTTGGCTACGTACGAGAAGCTCGGACACGAGGTGGTCGCCACCGAAGGCCAACTCCGAGCCACCCTCTTTGGGGAACATCCCAGCGCCGAAGTGCTTCTTGCTGAAAAAAATAAAGAAATCATCGGCTTTGCTCTTTTTTTCTACAATTACTCTACCTTCCTAGGAAAAAAGGGTCTGTACCTCGAAGATCTTTTTGTTTTGCCTTCATATCGAGGGCAAGGGGTTGGAAAGGCTCTTCTTCAGCGATTAGCACAAGTTGCTGTCAAACAAGACTGCGGGCGTATGGAGTGGAGCGTGCTCAATTGGAACAAGCCTTCCATCGCCTTTTATGAAAGTCTTGGTGCACAACCACAAAGCCGATGGACCGTCTATCGACTGACTGAGAACGCACTCTCAACCTTAGCCGAAAAGACTCGTGTTCAGGCCGCAAAACCTACCGCTCATGAGTGATCCCTTACTCAGTATTATTGGTCGCGGCCGCCTAGGCAAAGCGCTTGCTACGGCCCTAAAACTACCGAACCTACCGCACACCACCCGACCGCGAGGCTGGATAGGGCTCGCCGTGCCTGATGACGCTATCCCCGAAATGGCTACCTTCTTTCCTGGTCGTTGTTTCCACTTCTCCGGTAGTTTGGACCTTGCTGATATTCCTTGTGCTCATCCACTTACCAGTTTTACCGGAGTGCCTTCGGACTGGACAGGCGTCCCTCTCGCCCTTACACGCGTCGTGCCCACATTCTTTGTCCGAGAAATGCGCGCTTTGGGTTTTGCCCCATTCGAATTATCACCTGAACACAAAGCCCTATACCATGCAGCCGCCGTATTGACTTCCGGTCACGCGGCTACTCTTTGGCTAGGCGCTCAGCAACTGCTGAACGAGGCAGGCATTCAACTGCCAGGACTAGGGCTGCTGGCTCTTGCCCAAACCACTCTCAGAAATATTGAAACCTTGGGTGAGCAAGGGCGCACCGGTCCCTTTGTCCGTGGTGACGAGGCTACGATCGCCCGAGACGCAGCTGCGCTCCCTACCATATGGCGCCACATCTTCCTGCAACTCGGACGAGCGCCGATCAACAGAAGCAACAAGCCTAGTAGGCCATCTGTGGATTCGCGAAACGACTACGAGGAGGACTGAACCCCTCGACCCACGTGCTCTCGAAACCGATGTGTTAAGGCGTGCCTCCGGCTGAGGAGATGACGCCGCATCCCGCGTTTGCGAACGGTCGGCCCCGGAGGGTACCGGACCGAGGAGCTCTAAAGGGGGACGAAGCCACCGACCCATCACACATGGGAGATACAAGTCAGAACGCGGTCCTTTCCGTGAAAGGTCCTGACCACGAAAAGTCTCTCCTCGGCCGCGTACCGCCTGGTACGCTCGCCTCGTCGTCAGAGCGTTTCACGAAAAGCCGGGCTCGATAGCTACAGACAGGGCTAAATCAATCGGCTGCTAGGCCAGTGCAACGGTCTGAAGCTCAAGAACGCAACTGAAACTCGATCGGCAATATCACGCTCGCGGTGGATTTGTGCCACTTTGTCGGTAGAGGTACAGAGAACCCGCTGTTAATCAGCGAATCAAGCATTCGGAGTGCTTCAGCATCCAAGACCGCATGTCCAGAACTCCCGACCACTTTTGGTGCTCCTAAGACTCTTCCTAAGCGATCTACCGTCACCTGCACTTTGACAATGCCCTCCAAACGCAATCGACGGGCCATACGCGGATACTTTTTGTAGGACGCCACAAATCTTCGGAATCCTTGCCAATATCCCTCCAAACTGACCTCAGGCTGAGCTGAGGAGCTGACTGATTGGGTCGGCGGATTGCTTTCCTGTGCGATCAACGCAGTATCTTGAACCTCTGCATCTTTGTCTTCATCCGCTGTCGTCTGGGATACATCCTTGGACCGAGACAAGATCGATGCCCGTTTTTTTCTGCGGGCCTGTTTTTTGCGCACTTTCCGAGGCCGTCTGGGGGTAACCGGTGACGCAGCTACTTTGGGCCGATTATTTTTCTGGGCGGGACGGACCGGTGCCTCCGAAGCGGGTAATACAGATGTTGGTGCCGGCGTTGAGGCCCAGCGTACCTTTAGGTCACTAGGCACCAACGCAGAAGTGCGAGCCTGAGCTCTCATCCTGAGCGGCATCAATCCCAGGCCGATGTGTACCAAGAGGGCGGCTCCTATCGGAGTCCACCACCGTTGAGCTAGCCCGGCCCTCACGAGCCCACTACTCCTCAACCTCAGGTAGAACGGTAGCAATGCTCACCGCTTCAAACCCGGCGATTCGGGCATCCGACAACACCCGAACCGCCCGCTCAAACGCTGCTTCGCCGTCGGAGCGTAGAACTAACCGGTCATGTTCACGCCGCAAGTGCACCAATTCATCCTTGATGCGCTCAGTCTCTACGGTCTTATCCTGGATCTGAATGGGCCCATCACGAGGCACGGTCACAACTACCAAAGTATTCTTTAGCGATTCCCCACCTTCAACCCTCGGTAGATTGACCTCAAGTCCTCTAAGGCGCTGGAAGTTGGCGGCCAACACCACAAAAATCACCAATATAAAAACGATATCAATCAACGCTGATAAGTTGATTGTAGGCTCAATGGGCCTCCGACCTTCCAGCTCCATCATGTTCCTACCGATAAGACCTCAGCATGGTGTCAACTAGCTTCTACAGTCAGCGGAAATTCTACGCTGATATCCACTTCACCATTGTCCCTATCGGTATCCCCGACGCCGGTCTTAATCCCTGGGAGGTGAAGAAGTAAGACCTCAAGGGTTGTTTCACCAGCTTCCCCTGTCGTAACCACATTTCTAAGACCCACATCATAGTCTTCACCCTCTTGGTCAGGAACATAGTCAGACTCTTTGTCGTCATAGGCTATCGTTATTAACTCTTCATCGATCAGCGAAAATATCAATAGATGATCTTCAGCTTCTTCTTCGATTTCTTCAGTGATGTCTATATCTGGATCGGCAAGGGTATTGCCAATCTTTACAGATAGGCTGTAGGTGGTATTAGCCTGCAAGGTTATTGGATCAACCTCAGGCTCATCGCCACCGTCACCGTCTTTGTCTTCCCACGTAACCTCAATGGGAGATGTTTCATCTTCGCCACTTGTAAATGTGAGTATGATCCGGTTAATAACCTCTGGTTCTTCACCAGGAATTGTATCTTGCAAGTCATCATCACCACATCGAACAGCACCCATTGATATGCCTAGCATCAGCAGCCATACAGGGTGTATGTGATTAAAAACCCGTATCCTTTGATTCATCAGAAATCCTTTGACAGAGGTATTTCCAGGCGTAAAGACATATCTATACCTGGTTCATCGGAATAATATCGTAATCGACTAAGATAGTCACGATAAATCTCATTTCCGATATTGGTCACATTTAGTGATATGGCTAAAGGGCGAGCAAAAGCATAAAATTCTGCTGATGCCCCCGCATTGAACAAATGATATTCATCCGGTGCTGGAGCTATATCCTGCCGAATGTCCGCGTTATCTTGTCGCCGTGTAAATATATGCTCGAAAAAAAACTGTAAACGATTGCGGTCTTTGAATGGACGTATAGTTATACGGTTTTCGAATTGGTCTGGCGGGACAAGTGTTAGCCCGGCATCATCACTAAGATTTTCTCCCCGGATGAGCGACGCACGCCCCCGCCAATGAAGCCAGGGCCATGGTAGCCACCAAAGCTCGACGTTCGTTCCAACAAAACTAGCGTCTACAGCCTCGTAACTAAATGAAGGAAACTTACCCACTATGGTTGTTAGAAATACTTGTTGATCGTTTTCGTCGCGACTTGCGGGCAGATGAATATAATCATCAATAATGTTACCAAAAACCGCAACATTGATGCCTGCTACGGCATATGTTCCAGACACGAGCAGAGAAGCTTCATAAGTTGTTTCTACCCCAAGATCAGGGTCACCGGTTTCAAAAATTCCTCGTCCTGGACTCGCCCCTCGGATGGTTAATTCATTCACCGAAGGCATTCTCGAGGCGGAGGCTAGTTGACCACGAATCATCCAATGGGAGCTGGCCGGAACAATGACACCAGCGGTGAGGGTTGGCGACACGAATCTATATGATTCGTTAATACGGGGGGCTGATCGAGGATTAACGGCTGCAAATTTGCTTGTCTCCGTACTCTGTACATCCAGCCGAGCTCCTAGCTCAAGTTCGTAGTGTGACTGTATCCACCGAACCAGGCCAAAGCCACCACCACGAAAGGAAGTATAGTCAGCCAACAAGGGGGTTGTACCGAGATATCGGCTGTCTTGGTACTCAGCCTCTCCGCCCAGCGATAGTTCGATCGTCTGTCCTACCAAACTCTGATATTTTACAATTGCTTGATGACCATCGAGATCAAAAGCCACTTGAGGAAACCGTTGCCGATAAGCAGGCACGTTATCCCATTCGCGACGTTTATCTTTTTGGTAGGCATAGGTAAAACTAAGGGTTGAGGTCTGCGTGAGTTGCTGGGCCACCGAGGTGCGAATGGTGTCATGAAAAACGGTCTGAAACGGCCGGTCAATGTCGTAGCTGAACTCATAATTTTCCTGCCTAAACGGTTCGTTTCGCTCGATCGCTTCCAGAAACCGATCGTAATTCTCGCTTTGGACACCCGTGAAGATACCTAAGGTTGCGTCATAACGATTGAAAGAGACATCTATGGCTGTCGATGGGCTATGATAAGCAGCGCCGGCTGAGATACCCATAGTTTCTGTACCGGTATTGTCGATATCATAGCGAGGTGCAACCTGATTGGCAGACCGGCTGTAGCTGACTTGGGTCTGCATCGACCATCGATGAGCCCATCCTGGCAATCGAACTCGCACTGCGGTTGAACCGGCCACCTGCCCATTGTTTGTGGCTCCCATCAGGTTAAGTTCACCCCGAACACCTGGTGCTGAGGGTGGAGGCTGGGCATCCAAAATAATCACACCGCCCACCGCTTCTGGTCCGTAGGCTACCCCCGCCGCTCCTTGGATGACCGTCACTCGATCAGCGGCAAAAGGATCAATCTCCGGAGCATGATCAAGCCCCCAACTCTGACCTAAATGTCTGACACCATTTTGAAGGATCGCTATCCTATTACCGACCTGTCCACGAATGACTGGTTTAGCAATTCCGCCCGCCCCCACGCTGCGCACGCCATTCACCTGCTCCACCAGTCGAGCAAGATCTTTACCGCGACCTACCTGTAAATCCTCACCTTCAAGTGTTTCTACCGAGCGGGGTTGAGCCGATCGCGAATCTATAGGGCTGGATTCAACCCGGATAACTTCGATCACATCTGCTGCCCCCGCCGCCGTAGCATCGCGACCCTCTGATGAGGTTTCAGGACGGGCAACCACATCCGCGGGAGGATGTTCTCGAGTTAGAGCAACGTTCAGGGGAGCCACTTGGGGCACAACTTGAGACGCCCGCCATTCCCTGTATCCCGGTGAACGCATCCTAACCTGGTAGGTACCAGCACACAGGCTTTCGACAACAAACCGACCGTCGTGATCACTCCCTACAGAGGCCTCCGAGGCGGTGGATGTGGTGGAAACCGGTGAAACATCAATGCGCACAAAGGTCAGCGGTTGTTGCTCACGCTCGGAAAAGACCCTGCCCGTAAGAAGACCGTCGCATGCTACATCTGCGTACGCATGTGATCCAAGCATAAAGACTGTGCTCAGCGCGGCTATCGCTAACTCCTTTGTTTTTTGCAAACAAGTTGCGTCTGCCACTGGACCGTATTTTTGTCAACGCATGCCCACTGATGCCTACTTCGGTTTTGCCCCCTTAGAGGCTTTTGCCGCCCGGCTTCGAGCTGACCCTGTCGGTCGAGAACCAGAGGCAGCCCCAGGAAGGGGACCCCGGCCCCGCCGAGACTGTCCCAAAATCCTCCCTTGCATATCTTCGGCCCATTTCGCCATTGTTGGTATGTCCAACCCTACAGTGGTGTACAGCGCCGACAATTCACTCGCTTGCAGATACCTATACTGGGCCGGCTTGAGGTCCTCCAACACCAGCGTAGCCATTTCTGTACGAATCACCCGTTGAGCCGGATGGCTGACCGCCTCTACCATGCGACGAACCAAGCGGTTCCTACCTTCCGTAACCACAACTTCTAACCACGTATGGCTCTCCCCTTCTTCGCTCACCTCAACCACCGTAGGCCGGGTCATCCCATCCTCTAACTTCACGCCCCCTCGCAGGGTATCGAGAGCCCTTCGCCCCACACGACCCCGCACACGCACCTGATACACTTTCGGCACGTGATGGCGAGGATGTAGTAAGCGATTCATCAACTCCCCATCTGTGGTCATAAGCAACAAGCCCTCCGTATGATAATCCAAGCGACCAACCGGCAGGCACCGGAAGGGTTCCGCTTTGACAAGACCGGCAACCGTCTCTCTACCCTCTGGATCATCCAAGGTGGTCATTACCTGTACCGGTTTATGGACCATCAAGGTCACCGCTGGTTGGGCCGGACCTACGGTCTTTCCATCTACGGTGATGACGTCTTTGTCCGGGTCTGCTCGGGCCCCAAGGGTAGTCACCCGTTGACCATTGACCGTCACCCTTCCTTCCGTCATCAGGCCTTCAGCACGACGTCGGGAGGCCACTCCGGCTCGGGCCAGTATTTGCTGAATACGCAGGCTGGTCATGGAATGGTCTCATCCTCTCTCTTCTTCGGCGGCCGAAGCGGTTGGCGGAGCATCCGTGTCCTTTGCCGGCTTGTGCTCGCCAGCCTTCCTACGAATCACCTTTTTCTTAGGGAGCACAGGTTCTTTTTCTTGAGCCTCATCTTGCTCCATCTTCTTCTCAGAGGGTTTCTTCTTCCGCGCCTCCTTGGATCTGTCGTCTTGGCTCAACGCCTCCTCCTTCACTGGATCTGGAGTATCATCACCAGGAGACTTCTTCTTAGAGCTATTCCGGGTGGTAGCCTCAGCAGCGGTGGATGTATCACCGGCTGTCGACGCCGCCTCTGGGGCCTCTGATGGCTCTAGTGCCTCTTTTGTTGCCGCCTTAACAGCATCAGCGGCTTTGACCGCTGCATCCAGGGCCTCCAGGTCTGGATCAGCCTCCCGTTCGACCAGAAACTGGGCCGCCTCCGCCAATTCCTGAACGGAGGGAGCCCCTTCTTTACTACTCGCTTCTTCCAGTGAGGCTTCGTCCAACTCGTGAAACTCTTTGAGCGTTGGGAGCTCATTGAGGCTCTTCAGGCAGAAGAAGTCGAGAAAGTACGGGGTAGTTCCGTAAATTATCGGACGACCGATCTCATCTTTTTTTCCTATGATTTTAACAAGTTCGCGTTCAAGCAGACTCCGCAGAGCAGCGCCGGCATCCACGCCCCGAACCGCTTCTATTTCTGCTTTGGTCACTGGCTGTCGATAAGCAACGATCGACAGCGTCTCCAGGGCGGCTTTGGTGAGCCGTTGAGGTTTCGCCGCAAGAAAGCGGCGAACAAATTGAGCGTTTTCCGCGACCGTTCTTAGCTGCAGGCCTCCCACAACGTCCTCAACCCGAAATCCACACGCCAAAGTGCGTTCTGGGTTTTGGTAGTCCTCAAGTAATTGAGCGATCGCCGTCTTAATCACCGCCACCTCAATCTCCGGGACCTCAATACGAATCACCTCGACCAGTCGGGCCTCTGGGATAGGATCCGGGGAGATAAGCAGCAAGGACTCAATGATCGAGCGCAGTTGTGCCTCTTCTAGAGCCATTCCGAGCCAACTCGGATACGAGTCGCGTTCGATTAGGTCAAGGCACCTCCTGCCGATGCTTTGGTCTACAAACAAATTATGAGAGCAAACCCAGCTATGAAAACGATGGCGTTTGCCCATGAGCCGGTCCGAATCTGGTTTGAACGAGCTTTTGTCGGGGGCCCCACCCCGGCACAAGCCGCCGCTTGGCCAGCCATCTCTTCTGGCGCTTCCACCCTCCTACTGGCCCCCACCGGCTCTGGGAAAACACTGGCTGCCTTTTTGGTAGCACTTGACCAACTGATGTTTCGAACCCCGACCACAGAGGAGAAAAAACAGACGCAAATCCTTTACATATCACCCCTCAAGTCCCTGGGAATCGATGTTGAGCGCAATCTCCGTTCACCCTTAGTAGGTATTCAACATACCGCTGAACAACTGGGTCATCGAGTCTATGTGCCTGAAGTTGGTGTTCGGACTGGCGACACGTCGCCGAGTGAACGAAGACGGATGAGTCGTCACCCCCCTGATATCCTGATAACCACCCCTGAGTCCCTCTATCTTATGCTGACCTCCAGCGTGCGAACAACGCTCGCCACGGTCCACACCGTTATTATTGACGAAATTCACGCCCTGGTAGCTTCCAAACGCGGCTCTCATTTGTTCCTGTCACTGGAGCGACTAGAACATCAGCGTGAGTTCACTGATCAGCCAGTACTGCAACGCGTGGGCCTTTCCGCCACCCAACGGCCACTGGATGAAGTTGCACGCCTCCTTGGGGGCGGTACTATCGTCGCAGATAAATGGGAACAACGTCCGGTCAAAATCATCAATGCTAACCAGCATAAACCACTCGACATACAGATTGAGATGCCATCAGGCGAAGAATATTTGTGGTCGGAGTCACAAAAATCTATCTGGCCCTCTATACATCCTCGGCTGGTAGAGCTAATCCGAACCCACCAAAGCACGTTGATCTTCGTCAACAGCCGGCGTCTGTCCGAACGTCTTGCCAGTGCGATCAACGAACAAGCCACCGAAGATATTTGCGTCGCTCATCATGGGTCACTCTCCAAAGATGCCCGTAGGGAGGTCGAAGAACGACTCAAGCGGGGGCAATTACCGGCATTGGTAGCCACGTCGTCCCTCGAGTTGGGCATAGATATGGGGGCCATTGATCTCGTGATTCAGATCGAAGCCCCCCCCAGTATTGCCTCCGGTCTTCAGCGAGTGGGACGAGCTGGGCACCAAGTGGGTGGTATCTCCAAAGGCATCATTTTTCCCAAATACCGTAGTGATCTCCTGGCCTGCGCAGCCGTTAGCTCCTCAATGCTTGAGGGGCTTGTTGAAGCCACACACTATCCTCGAAATCCGCTTGATGTGCTCGCGCAGCAGATCGTCGCCATCGTCAGCATGGATGATATTTCCGAAGCCAACTTATTCGCTCTGGTACGGGGGGCGGCGCCATTTGCAGAACTACCCGTTACGTTATTTCAGGGGGTCTTGGACATGCTATCCGGTCGATATCCCTCTGAAGCATTTGCAGAGTTGCGTCCTCGAATCACGTGGGATCGTATAGAGGGAAGACTCAGTGCTCGAAGAGGAGCGCAGCGCATTGCAGTGACTAACGGGGGGACTATCCCAGATCGAGGATTGTACGGAGTGTTCTTGGCCCATACCGAAGGACCTTCCCGACGAGTCGGCGAGCTTGATGAAGAGATGGTTTTTGAAAGTCGGGTAGGAGATATTTTTCTTCTCGGCGCTTCATCCTGGCGCATAGAAGATATTACCCACGACCGAGTGTTGGTATCACCAGCCCCTGGAGAGCCCGGTAAGATGCCTTTTTGGCATGGTGACCGCCCTGGTCGTCCTGCAGAGCTTGGCGAGGCGATCGGAGCCCTAACTCAACACCTCAGTCGTATGCCAACAAAGGACGCAGAGACTCATCTCATAGATACTCACAAACTTTGCCCCGATGTTGCAGCTCGATTGATAGCCTACCTCCATGAGCAAATAGAAGCCGGTGAACTCCCCACCAATAAATGCGTCATTCTTGAGCGATTTACCGACGAAGTCGGGGACTGGAGGGTTGTCATTCTCAGCCCGTATGGTGCGCGAGTCCATGCCCCTTGGGCTACAGTTGTGGCCGCGCGGCTTCGCGCAGCGACCGCGGTCAGTGTCGACAGTATGTGGACCGATGATGGGATGGCATTTAGGCTGTTAGAGGCCAAGGCTCCCCCCGATGCGGCGCTCTTTTTTCCTCCAGGGGATGATGTCCTGCGTCTTATTACTCAGCATTTGGGCAATACCTCTTTGTTTGCCGCTCATTTCCGAGAGAATGCCGGCCGCGCACTGCTTCTTCCTAAAAAGAACCCCAACCGTCGTAGCCCACTTTGGGCTATGAGACGTAAAGCAGCGAACCTACTGGAGGTTGCCACTCAATATCCAGACTTCCCCATCATTTTAGAAACCTACAGAGAATGTCTCCAGGATATTTTTGATCTTCCAGCTTTAGAACAACTTCTTCGGGATATTGCTGATCAACGCATTCGTACTGTCGTGGTGGACAACTCTTCCCCATCCCCATTTTCCGCCTCTGTACTATTCTCTTACGCCGCCAATTTTATCTACGACGGAGATACACCGTTGGCGGAGCGAAGAGCTCAAGCTCTATCTATTGACCAGACTCAGCTACGCGCTCTTTTAGGTGATGAAGACTTTCGACAGCTCCTAGACATCGAAATTATCGAAAATATTGAATATTCGCTGCAGCGACTAGACAACCAGTATCCCATCCGGCATGCGGACGCCCTCCATGATCTACTACTCCACCTCGGTGATCTGAGCTTGGCTGAGATTCAGCTCCGCTCGGTTCCCGATGCTGACATCCACCGCTGGATCCATGATCTACAGAATAAGCATCGCATTATGGAGGTGCAGATTGCTAACACTCAGCGCTTCGCGGCGGTCGAAGATGCCGGCCGATTGCGGGATGGGCTGGGGACCATTATTCCCTCTGATATCCCGCCAGTCTTCCTCGAAAGCCCAGTCCGACCCCTCCAAGAACTCGTCACCCGATACGCTCGCACTCATGGCCCCTTTACCGCTTATCTGTGTGCCAAACGGTTGGGAGGCAATCTTCACACAATCACTCAAGCCCTGCAGCAACTAGAAAAAGAAGGCCGCGTTCACTCTGGGAGCTTTCTACCCTCTGGCGAAGAGACAGAGTGGTGCGACGCTGAAGTTCTTCGCCGCATAAAACGCAAATCCTTAGCCCGCTTGCGCGCCGAAATTATGCCCGTAGAACAGGCCGCGCTGGGTCGTTTTCTCCCCGAATGGCATCATCTCCACCATCCGCAGACCGGTCTCGATGGGGTCTTAAACGCCATTGAAATCTTACAAGGTGCTGCCTTAGCTATATCCGACTTTGATGCCGCAATTATGCCCGTCCGAGTGGATAACTATCACCCTGCTGACGTAGATGAGCTGTGTGCGGCGGGGGAGCTTATGTGGCGGGGCCTGGAGCCTGTTGGTTCCAAAGACGGTCGCATAGCTATATATTTGACGAGCGATTACGCCCAACTTTCACCCCCGACTACCCTTGCGGAGGGTAAACTGCCTCTCCAGCTGCGCCATATTTTGAAAGAACACGGTGCGCAGTTTTTTTCCGGATTGTGTAATTACATCCGCGCATACCCAACCGATATTAGCGACGCTCTATGGGCGATGGTATGGGCAGGTGAGGTCACTAACGATACACTCCGTCCTCTGCGTTCCCGCTTTAGCGCCAAACGTCGCAGCTCACCGAACACGCCGTTTAACCGAAACCGCGGAGGGCGTGGTCATCACCGCTTTCGCTCCCGTCAGACGAACCCCCCCGGCACCGAAGGGCGATGGTCTCTACTTCCATGCCCCACACCTCCGCCCAACGAAACAGTACGGCAGACGGCACAAACTCATCAACTACTCAAACGACACGGGCTGCTGACCCGTGAGGCGGCAGGGCTTGAAGTACATCACGGAGGCTTTTCAAGTATCTACCCGATTCTCAAAGCCATGGAGGAATCAGGTAAGATCCGACGCGGATACTTCGTTGAAGGTCTGGGTGCTACCCAGTTCGCGTGGCCCGGGGCCGAAGACCAGCTCCGGCAACTCAGAAGCTTTGATCCCAGTGCAGAACAAACTCTTTACATCCTAGCCGCTACCGATCCCGCCAACCCGTACGGCGCTGCTCTCCCATGGCCCGCCCGGCCGGATGGCGTCCGACCCCAACGCATCGCTGGTGCTCGGATCATTCTTCGGGGAGGATGGCTTATCGCCTATCTCGGTCGTACCGAGGATACTCTTCTGACATATAACTTACACACCGACACATCTCATGATAGCGCGTTGGTAAAAGCTCTTGGGGCCCGAGTAAAATCAGGGCACCGCGTTTTTCAGTTGCTTCGAACCATTGATGGTGTGCCCTCTCAGGAGCATGCTCTCAGTCCTTTGCTCAAAGATGAAGGCTTTCGTACAACAAGCCAGGGCATGTTGTTGCGAATTCAGTAATCGCAACGAATTCCTTCTAGCTAGGTTTTAACTTCCGCATAGAACTATTGCAAAAAA
>JAHQVK010000226.1 GCA_019634385.1 Myxococcales bacterium
CGCCCGGCGATCGAGACCGGACAAGTGTCGCTCAATAAACGTATCGAGCGATTGAGCGAGCTCTGTCGTTGTCTTGGGCACAGAAAGTATTGTTCAAACCTCAGATCTTGGGTCAAGAAAATAACAATCAGGTAATGCTAGCGTAGTTGACGCCCAACCGTTGTAATGATTTTACACAGAGAAGAAGCGGTAGAGATAGTTCAAATGATCAGGACTGGTTAGCCGAGAGACGACATTTCCCAGAGGCTCGGATTTGAACTACCTGATCCGGCTCGATTGTACAGCTACAAGCGAATGTTTTTAACATCTCACTCTCTCACCCCGTTCGGGCATTGTTATATAGAATCTAGAGTTCGAAGCCTCTGACAGATCAAAATGCGCATACGCCATTTCTACAGACAGGTAAAGTTTAGCCGACCTTGGACACAACTTCCTGATTCTTATTGCTACTTCGTCGTTACTTTTCCCCCAATCATTTTATATGCGGGAACGCCTCGAATCAGGGTCTGTCGGGCAAAGGTGTTACCACAAGTCGGACACACGCAGGGCTCAACGGTATAATCCACCACAATGCGTTCCTTAAAACATTTTATTAGGGCTCCTTTGCCACCTTTGCGGTACCTATATAGCGTTGTTGAACATTCGGTGCATATCACTTCGACCGTCTTCGTTGGCCCTTTGCGATTCGGTCTCGCCATGGTCAGAAATCAAACTTAGCACCTGTGGGCTCCGTCGTAATCCGCGTTGATGCTGGCGTTTCAATAGAGGCTGTAAAAACTCTTCTTTTTTGGCCGCAAGCTCTTCGGCAGAAAGCAGCCCACGCTCATGAAGCAAACCAAGTATTTCGATCGTAGCTAGGATATCGTCACGCATTCTGATACCGGGCGAATTCGGTGGTTTTCGGTCACCGAAATGGAGAGAGAGGACAGTGATAGGGGAGAAGCACCAACACCGGAAACCACCGCAAGCTCTCCTACCGGCACCATCCCAAACTGACTCATCGAGGTCATTGAGGCATCATAAGGCTGCTGTTGCGTAAATCCCTCCATTTGGCACTGAACGGTACCATACCCCGTGACTTGTTCCCCGATGTTAAGCGCCAACCGAGTGAGAACCGGAAAAATGGGTGTATTACGTGTGGTTTTGGCCACCTCGATGATGGTCCACCGAGCTCTAACGGCCACCGTGCACAAGCAAGCTGGCGCTCCCCAGTCAAGGCCTCCGACAACCGTGCCTACACGGTCGTAATCTTGATGATAACCAGGACAAAATTTTACCCATCTGGTGGACGCACAAACCGTAATTCAAATGCTTTTTGCGCTATCGAGCCCGGGGACAAGACCGGATAGACATTGCAACCACAAGGTCCGTTGCGTACCGAGATCGACCGCGGTACCCATAACCCGTGTCTCAGCCCGAGTTCAAAGAGCTCAACACAACGAGGTTCCACCTCAGTGACCATGACGCGGTTCGTTGGCTGCAGAGTCTCCCCGCGGAAAGTGTCGACCTAGTCATCACCGACCCCCCCTACGAATCTCTTGAGCGACATCGAGCCATAGGAACTACAACCCGTCTTAAACACAGTAAGGCCTCCAGCAACGACTGGTTCAAAGTGTTTAAGAATGAACGGTTTCCCGATTTGTTCAAAGAGACGCACCGCGTACTCAAGCGCAACACCCATTTCTACCTATTCTGCAACTCAGAGACTGCGTTTGACGTTGCCGTCCCTATCGCTAAATCCATAGGCTTTACGTTTTGGAAACCACTTATATGGGACAAAAAGAGGATGGGGCTTGGGTACCACTATCGTGCCCGCTACGAGTTTGTGCTCTTCTTCGAGAAGGGGAAACGAAAACTTAACCACTTGGGTATCCCGGATATCATCGAGGCCCCCCGCATCCGCAATGGCTATCCAACCGAAAAGCCCCCCGCAGTAGCACAATTGTTGATAGAGCAAAGCACCAACCCAGGGGACCTCATCGTAGATCCTTTCTTCGGATCAGGCTCTACCGGCGTAGCCGCCATCTCCGCCGGGAGGTGGTTCGCGGGAACAGACACCTCTCCCGAAGCTCTCAAGACCGCGCGCAAGCGCCTTGATCAAGCTAGCAAGACGGCCCGTGTCTCAACCTAGGCGTACAGCTGAACTAGACACCAAGAACTGGTTGGACTGCAGAGATGGACTAGGAGCTTGTGTAATAGGCTCAAGAAGGTTCAGTCGGATCATGTCTTAGCGATCTGGGTCTAAGGCTCGAAGACTCTACGAATAGAGCCCCGGGACACACTCAATTCCACTTTGTCCAATTGTGCTCCATCTTCGCGGCGCAAAATCCTAAGCGTATGTAGTCCGATAGCGAGGCCAGAAAAGTCATCAGCGACTTCAGTCTTCCAGTCTTCATCTACCTCTAACTCTTCTTCTTCCCAGTCCCTAAAATCTCTCTTGTAGTAAAACGAGTTGGACTGTCTTCCCATCTTTGCCCTAATCTTAAACTCAACCGAAGCAAACCTGGTGAGAACAAAATAGATAGTTACTTGACCATCTATGTCATCCGCGGGCTCCTCCAATACTTCATCATTATCTGGCCAAACGATGTATTGGCCGCCTGACGCCTCCGGATCTAACTCTACCACAAATGGAAAGAAAAGACTCTGCCCAGATAGATCTTCAAGTTCAATCGCTATCTCGTCGGCGTTCCCAGTGTCGTCGTCCTCGGGGCTATAAGGGAGGCCTTCACCTTCCCCGGGGGCCTCGCCTTCACCAGGGGGCTCACCATCATCTTTGCCAGGGACTTCGCCTTCACCTTCCCCAGGAGGCTCACCATCATCTTCGCCAGGAGGCTTTCCATTATCCGGAAACTCTATTTCATCATCACCGCCTGGATTGATACCATCGGAACCATTAGGGTCCACAACACCATCGTTACTGGGATCTACGGGGTCTGCAACTTCAGGCTCAAAGCTATCGGTATCCCCTGATTCTATATCTAATATAGGCGGCTCGCCTAGGCACCCAGAAGTCAATGTCACCAGAAAAAATAGTATGGATAGCTTATAATAGTCGAAGAACATCTCTCATACCCTTGCCTAAGGGAGCAGCAACCCTTATCTCACAAAACAATTAGAAAATTATATACTGCATCACGAAGCGGATGCATCAATTTCAATCAGACTATTCTCAGTATCACCAGGTACCCACACGCTTCTGCTTATTCATGTGTAGGCTCCCAACATCGGTGCCCTGACCATCTAACTAAGACACTATAGCAAATATTGACAGCATCCGTTAGACCACACCATCCCACCATTCGTCGACCACTGCTTTTTTGAACACAAAACAGGCAAAATACGCTTTCAAATAAAGTGCTTATGATTAATAATAAGCGGGTGAGCGCAGTTATGGTCAATATCCATCGACGGTGCGCAGGTGCGGCACTAGTATCAAATACTTGTGACCACTGGGGAAGATTTGGTTCGCAAACAACTTGCCGTCGTTACAGGTTAAGTTTTTGCATACTAGAGCACAAGATTTTTTAATGAAGCAATTATCCAAGTTGTCATCAATTGTCCGTTCCATTGAGTAGTTCGTAGAGTAAAGGCTGACCCGAAACACGTAGAATAATTAATTTTCTGGACATTAAAAGCCTCTCCGGGCTCAAGGTACTCGAGCTATCTCAAGAATAATGTAACTGCAGTCACAGCTCGAATGGTCATCACCTATTTTCCTCACGCCATTCCAGACCGCAAGAACTCGCGCTGAACTAGAACTATGACGGTTCTGCGTCTAAGGTGATCTGGGCTCTCCGTCCGCACTCCATCCTGATGAATCAGTTCGGCGCCATGCCAAGCTCTCCATGCCGTGTTGCTCCTCATCAAGCGTCCATTCCTCCTGGTCTTGATTTCAGGCATGCTCTTTATTGCTACATTGAGCCTAATAGAGCTTTTTATACGTGTATTACCTATCAATGTGCCACACACCTACTCTAGTGTGATTTACCGCAACGATCCGGCAACCGGCCCCTGGGCACAGCCCAATCAGACCGCCGAACACCGGAGTCGATGTTTCGTCAATCAGAAAATATCTTTTAATTTTCATGGCATGCGGGACAAACATCGCAGTCACTCACCGTCGGGTCAGCTTCGGATTGCACTCATTGGCGACTCCTACCTTCAGGGTCTCCAAGTTCAGGACCACGAAACAGTGTCTCAACAGCTTGAGACACTCCTCAATCCGTCATCTCAGCCCCCAAACGCCGAAGTTCTCAATTTCGGCGTCAGCAGCACAGGTACCTCCGTACAACTGATGCGCTACCTCACCATGGTGAGAGCATTTCGACCTGATATCGTCATCCTGCTCTTCACGGTGGGTAACGACATCACAGATAACCATCCAGTCCTCAAAGGCCGGCGCGACCCACTCGTCGCCAAAACCAGTCCATATTTCTTGCTCACCCCCTCCGGACACCTCGAAGCCCTAATTACCCCCGGCATGGCCCATCAAACCTCAACGTTGAAAATTGTACTCGGGCGATCGCTCATTGCCCGACTTGCTATCCAGGCCTTCAGCACCCTCCGAACCCGAGCCGCCCGTGCCCAGCCCCATCACATGCAGACCCGACCCTCTACTTCCGAAACGCATGAGCACCAGCTCTACGAAGAGGCTCGAACCATAACCAAGTTGGTCCTTCAGCGATTTGCGAGGGAAGTAAACACAAACCAAGCAAAGTTTGCGGTCGCTGTGGTACCTAGCGGCATCTATGAGCTCCCTCGGGGAATCATTGATCGCGGCACCCGAGAGGTAGAGACAATGATTCGGCACACCCTCCGCGACCGAAGCGTTCCGGTCATCAGCTTAGCCGAAGCGTTTGCAAATGAGGCTACAAGCAGTAGCCATGAGATCGATTTTGCTCACACCTGCGACGCACACTGGAACGCAACCGCCCACAGAGTGGCCGCCCAAGCTCTAGCCCAAAAGTTGCGGACTCTAGGGTGGCTCAACCCCTCCACTTCAATCTCTACAGAAGTCACTCATGCGCAGCCAACCAAACCGCCGAGCAAATTGGAGCGCCCTTGACTCGCACCAACCACCAGTTCGCGCAGACATTGAGTTCAGTATAGCGGATTTACTTAATAACAAACCCCCAGACAAGGCCTGCTCCACACCGGGCTTAAATACTCAACCTAGCACAGCAGAAGAGTCGCCTTCGGAATGCGTCCGAGAACCTGATCCCGGACTCAGCAAGGAACTACCGTTTCAACTCCTCTTTGGCGACCACGCACCGTAAATGCCAGAGCATGAACATTGGCTCGTGGTGCTTTATTAATCCACTTTTGCTCATCATCCTGCCAACGACCACCGCGCTCGGTGAAGAGATCAAAGTTCGTGGTGCCGACGTAACCTACCCTGAGGCCGTAACCATCGAGGGTAAAACCTTGAAGCTGACCGGAACCGGTCTCAGAAAAAAGTTTATCTTTAATGTGTACGCTATCGCGAGCTACCTCGACGTCAATATCAACAACATCTCCGCGGAAGGACTCGCTAGGCTCGATGTTGTCAAGCGCCTGCATATCATCATGCAAAGAAGCGTTGACGGTAACGCTATGGCAGAGGCTTTTCAAACCGCGTTGCGTGACCACAAGGAGATGCCAAAACTGATAAACAACTCCCGCAGGCTAGCCAGTTATTTGCGGACAGGCACAGCGAAGAAAGAAAACTATATTATCTTCGACTATATCCCCAGCGTGGGCATCAGAGTATCTCGAACTGGAAAGAAGCCCATAACACTCGCCGGGCTCACCTTCGCACAAGCCCTATGGGATATTTATCTTGGTCCCAATTGCATATCCAAAAAACTCAAAAAGAGTATCACAGAGCGGCTCTAACACCGAACACACGCATCGAGACAAACCCGGCGTAGATCACACACCCAAGTGGTTGAAACCCAACCAGTCAGCATCCAAAAGGCGTTCATACACTGAGATAACACCCTCCCGTGGTCATCATTTCGCTACGGCGTGTCTTTAGACTCCGGCGGCGGAGATGACGCCGGATCCCGTGTTTCTTAGGGATCGGCCCCGGAGGAAGGTGACTGGATGTACTGGTCAAGGGGCCCGAAAGGGCGGCGAAGCAACCGATCCCTCACAAATGTGGGAAACAAGTTAGAACCCGGTCCGGGGGTTAAAGACACACCCTAAGGAAGCTTGCTCACCGAGCGATACAAACGCTCTGTGGTCTCCGTGAGCATTGTCCGCATATAAAAGTGACAATACCCAACTCCGCCAGCCAAGAACCTTCATCGAGTCCGTGGGTGACGTAGACTTCTTCTACACATCAGCAAAAAGCGCTATAGGCATTCTTCCAGTCCGGATAAGCAAGCCCTCAGGCGAAGGTTTGCCAGACCAGGAGTGTGACCACGAATGACCAGGCAAAATCTGATACCGATCATCCGGGCAACCTACCTTGCGGCAGCCATCTTCATAGTGAACACCTCGTGCCAGCCCGACATAGGTGAAGCTGAGCCCCCTATCGAACCGGCTCAGGTAGTGGTTGCTCAATTCGAGCCCAACCATCCAATTCCCCAGTTGCGACTCATACCTAGTCCCTCCATCTTGGCGGAAAAAGAGGGCTCGATTGACTTTGAACGCATCAAACCGGCCCCTTGTGAGGGCTCAACGCCAGTCCAATGCCTCGCCTTTGTTCCAGGAGGATGGCCGGTCAACCTATTTCCCACTCTCAACTTTTCCGCGCCACTAGAAGAAGGCACCCTAGGTCAGGGCATTCAGCTCTTTGAGGTCGCTCCGTCCGGAGCACTAGTCAAAATAGAAAACCTTCGCTTCGACAGTGTGGAGCGCCCTCTGCCACCACCAGCATGTAAAGAGGGGGACAACAACTCCCAGCCGGAGCAAAAATTTACAGATGCAGAGCTCACGAATATTTGGGGATCTGAGTATATTGACCTGGTTATTCAGCCAGAAGGCGAACTTCTTAAGCCCAGTACCACTTATGTTATTGTGGCTACACGAGCACTAAGGGGCAAACCTCCCGAAGGTCAAACAACCCCTCGTCCCGTTGAGCCATCAAATCTATTTTATCTACTGAATCAAAAAGATGTCTTTGACAACAATGGGAATCTTGTCAACGGCACTCTTTTGGCCGAGGTGAGAAATACCGCCTTAGCCCAACGATTTCCGAACCGCTCATTTGGCGACCTCAATCCTGATGAGGTGAATGAGTTGCAACAAGTCATCGACGCCATTGTTCCCCAGCTTCGCGAACTTTATCAATTTGTCAGCCTAGTGACAGGCACGCTCATCACTCAAAACGCAATAGCCAGTCGTGATGAGATCGTGATTGCCAACATATGGACAACCGGAACGCCGCCTAGCGAAGCTCTTTTGGACCCCGAGGGCAGTCAATTCCCCACCAATATTCAAGTCCCATTTCCAAACGATCCTCTTTTTCTCACAAGAGAAAATGACCGAAATCAAGTACGAATTCAGGGCCCAGAGAGCGCCTCAACCCTGGTTCAACAAGTCCTTGATCAACTCAACACCCTCGATGGATTCGGTATGACCACCCCGATCCAGATTCCCAGCTCTCAGTACATCGATCCCACCTCACTAGAAGGTAACGTGATGATGGTGGAGCTCGACGACCAAAATGCTCCGATTGAGGTGATAACATCAATCACCGTGGACACCACTTCTCCGAACGAAGGGGGACCTCCATCACCACAGATCATCATCTTACCCACGGCACCACTTAAGCCAAATACAACGTATGCGGTGGGACTACGGACTGGAATCAAGGATATCGATGGTAGGCCATTGATAGCAAATTCCCTCTTCAGTATATTGAAGTATCCCGGGCCTATACTTACTGACAGCGGCAGCGCTATACCGGAGCTTAGGCCCTTGCTTGAATGTGCAGCCATAAACACCAGTGGAGAACTTGTTGACGCAGATTTAGTTGCTGGTAGTGTAGAAGTTGGACTCAATCGTTCCAGCTGGCAAATCGCCGTCCAGGCTTTAGCTCAACTGGATCCACCGGTTGACTCAACTCAGCTGGTGATGGCCTTTCCTTATACTACTCAATCTCTCACCCAAGTCATCGACGACATTGCGTTTAGCTCAACTCTTCCCGTAACCACCTTGGAACAACCACCGGTTGAGATACCCATCTTGGACACCCACTTTCAGCCGTTGTGCGGACAGCTTGAAGATGATACATGTGACGCAGTCATCGCCAACTATGGAAGCGGCTTCCAAGCCCATTCTATCTCTTTGTCCCAATATTCATTCACCGCTGGCTCACCTCAGACTGGCGGAGGTTTTATTACTCCGGAAAGCTTAGTCGACCCAACCCCCGGCTCTATGAATGTTTTCTTCATTAGCCCCTTAGAAGATCCTCCTGGCACCGGTTGGCCCACAGTCATTTTTCAGCATGGCTTTGGAAGTACTAAAGAGGCTGCCCTCTTGATCGCAAAAACCTTTACTGAGGCCGGCTACGCTATCGCCGGATTAGACCTTCCCTATCACGGTGAACGAACCTTAGCTGGCGAAGCTTGCCCCGAAGATAATTGCGAAAGCGGTGATGGTTTCCTTAGTTTAAACCTCCTCGCCACTCGAGATAGTCTACGCCAGACTACCCTCGATCAACTCAGCTTGATACGGTTCTTAAAGAACAATGAACTAGATAGAAATGGCCTACCGCTCATTGACGGGGAAAATATTTCCTACGTAGGACAATCACTCGGAGGAATTGCGGGTGCTAATCTTCAAGCATATCTCACACCAGAAGATCTAACTGCCAGCGTTCTCAATAGTGCTGGCGGAGGGCTGATCGATATTGTTGAGAACTCGGCGAGTCGTCTCTCCAGAAATTTTGTAGCAGCCCTTAATCAGAGGGGTATCTGTGAATACCAGATCGAGGATGATCCGGATAATTCAGATTCAGGCCCAGCCTCTGGCTGCAAGCCCACACCTCTATACCAACTATTTATACAATCGGCGAGGTGGGTATTGGAACCTTCAAACCCGCTATTAACAGCCAATGCCGTCACCACTCTGTTACCAGGTCGTCCCCTGATCCCAACGGGGATCGACACCTTACTACTTCAATCCATAACTCCGGATCAAACTATCCCGCCGATCACATCCCAAAGCCTTGCTCGAGCTTATGAACTCGAGCACACCGAGCAGTTTCAGTCCACTGTCATTGAAAATGCTAACGTGGACGTGGACTGTCATCCATACTTTTTTCTTCCTGTTTGTGGCATCTGCCCTGAAGAGGCACTCTGCCGCATGATAGCTACTCAATCCCAAGCAGTCAGTTTTCTGACTGATCTAAGTATTATCACCGATCCACCTGAGCGCCTTAGCGACGAAGGCATCTTGGCTGCCATTGATTGCAACAGCCCCTGTGATCCCAATTAGAAAGGATTGTCTTATGTCGTCTCGCATATCTAAATTTTTTTACCACCCTTTGCGGGTCTTATCTTTGGGATGGCTCTTGTTATGGGGGCAACTAGCCCAAGCTGGTGGTTTTCAGATCAATGAGCATTCAGCCTCCGCGACCGGACAGGCCAACTCGGTGGTAGCAACCATCAATAACCCATCTGCAATCTATCATAATCCGGCTGGCCTGACGGAAACGCAAGGTACCCAATTTCTGGTGGGCTTGACCACCATCTTCGCCGTAGCAGAATACCGCGGTCCAGGACTGCCGGGGGCTGGAGGTCCCACCGATGGGCAGAATATCAGCTCTTCCCCTTCTTTTGTGCCTCACGTGTATGCCTCCCATGCAGTGAGTGAGCGTTTATATATCGGACTCGGATTCTACTCCCCCTTCGGCAGCAGGGTGGAGTGGGAAGACGCAGACGAGTTTGTGGGCCGAACACAATCCCGCCGCATTGGTCTTCAAACGTCCTATTTCACACCGACGGTCGCCCTCAAACTAAGCAAGAATCTATCTATAGCGGCCGGCATCTCACTGATTCCTGCCGTCCTTTTGATCGAGCGTAGTTTGGGAGATCCGGTCACTCAAGCGCCGCTTTTTTCTGATGGTGGTTTAATCGAAATCGGTGCAACCGCATTTGGTATCGGAGCATCAGCCGGCATTCAATGGACTATTCTGGATCACCTTAGGCTCGGCTTCAGCTACCGGTCCGCGGTGGAACTGGGCTTCGAGGGTGATGCTAACTTTACCCTACCAGAGTCGGTTCCTTCTTCGTTAAGAAGCAACTTCCCAGATCAAACCGGCAATGGAGATCTCACTTTGCCGCATAGTCTTGCCGTCGGGGCCGGATGGTCGCAGGGGCCATTTAGCATTGAGCTTGGCGCACAGTGGACACTCTGGGAAAGCTACGACGAGTTAACCATCAATTTCGACGCAGAACTTCCGGCAAAAACTTCTACTTCGCCTCGTAACTGGGAGAATGCCCTCATTCTTCGAGTCGGGGGTAGCTATCAGCTAGGCAATGCCACAGTGCGGGCCGGGATCGCTTATGATTTCTCGCCCATGCCGGACGAAACCATCGAGTTTACCATCCCCAGCAACGACCGGATAAACTCGTCCCTCGGTGGCGGCTACGCATGGCAGCGATACCGGATAGACCTGAGCTACCTAGCATCCTACGCCCTGGAGCGTAGCTTCGGACCAAACGTCAGTGTAAACATCCCCGCAGGCGGGACCTATAGTAGTGCTCTCAGCCACGTCATTAGCCTCTCGGCGGGCGTCCAACTCTAAATCAGGAACAAGCCGCAGTTCGTAAGCGGTGTCTGGCAGAGCTTATCTACGAAGAATCTTCGGAGCCAGACCTTTAAAGTCCGGGTAGAACTATTGCGGAGTACCTGGTTTGCCTGAATGTGCACGGGCCATAGACCACGTTCGACTTTGCAGACAAACCCCTTGCACACTCATACGATCGCATTCATTAGATACCATCCATAGCCAGCGATTCTTAGAGGCTAGGGCGTGTCTTTAAACTCCGGCTGGGGAGCTGACGCCTTATACCGCGTTTGTGAGAGTTCGACACCGTTCGGGACGCGCCCGAAAGGATGGCGAAGCCACTGACCCCTCACAAACGTGGAATACCTTCAGAACGCGGTCCGGCGTCCAAAGACACGCCCTAAAGTATACACTAGCCTACTGGGCATATTGTCTACTTTTGGTACCATGTGGAGGCAGTTATGGAAATTTTCTACCCTCCAAGCTCTCGTCCACCCCCTTCGCGGTGGCCTATGGCCTTGGTTGCACTCACAATTGCCGGCATTGGTGCCTCTGGCTGGTGGTGGTTTCAACAACAAACAGCTCTCGAGGAACAACCCGAGATGGAAAGCTTTACCAGTACCATAACCGCCCCTCCGCCGGACCAAGTACTGGATGAACCGCCGGAGACCATCGATCCCGAAGCACTAGAGAGCGCGCAGGACACCATCTCACCCGATATGCCAGAGATGGTAACCAACTGGTTGAATGCGCCTAGTTTTCTTCAGAGACTGGTCGCTGCCATTTGGCGGGTCTCCCGTGGTAGAAGTCCGACCAAGGTTCTTGGATTTGTCGAGCTGAATGATCCTTTTACAGTCACGAGGAGAGGCAAAAGCCTGTACGTAGATCGGAGCAGCTTCGACAGATACACCCCTATTGTTGATAGTATTTTAGCCGTTAGCCCAACGACAGCAGCGGAGCTCTATCAAACGTTGCTTCCTCAGCTCCGAGCCCGCTTCGCGCAGCTCGCTGCTGATGGTGAGCGTTTCGAAGAAGTCGCCAGACGAGCCATTCGGTCCATCATGACTGCTCGAATCCCCAAACGACCAACAAAAGTGATCGAAGTAGGAGGCACGTACTACTATGCAGATGACGGCATTCAGGCGCTCAGTGATGTTGACAAACACCTCATTCGCATCGGTCCCAACAATCTCAAGCGCCTCCGAAAATGGCTCCATGCGTTCAGCAAACATGCTAACCTGCGGTAGAGTTAAAACTTAGCTCAATCCGCCCCTTCAACCGCAAAACCCCCCGTTGCTAGGGCGTGTTTGTACGATAGGCACGAAAACTATTCCGAAGTGCCTGGTTTGTCTGAGTGATACGAGGTTAACCATAAATCACTGAATATTCCGCCTAATCAGGCACGTACCGGGGACCACATCCGACGTTAATGACACGCATACGCTAGACCCAACAATTACGGAATACTACAGTCTGTCACGACATGGTGCAGTCGTATTTTCGACACTTGAGGCTTCTGGGCATCCTGGCAACCGCTGGTTTCGCTTGCTCAGATTCAGCGAACCTATTCGATAACTGCGATATTCGCCTCCTGTCGTGCCAGGAGTTGGTAGCCATGGAGGTCCTCAGCCTACGAGAGACCGAGCTCTTTGAGCTACCTGTGGTTCGCGTCATTACCGAAGACCAGCTGGAAGAGGAGTTCTTCGGCTCCCCTATTGTACCTCAGTCACCAACACCATATGAGCGGGTACTAACCCTTCTCACATTACTTCCGGAGACAACCACCCAAAAGGATGCCCAGAAGTCCAATCTCTCTAACATATTGGCATTCTATAGTTCATCCAACAAGGAAGTGGTGATGGTAGACCGGGGCATACCACTCACTGACCCTCAATCAATTCGAACTCTCGCGCACGAGTTTGTCCACGCAGTACAGGATCAAGAAACCGATATCGCAGCCCTTAAACGCGCTGCGACCACTATTGAAGCTAGTTTCCGGGTGCGCAGTCTGATCGAAGGTGAAGCTCGATTGGTGGACACCATGTTTGACGCCCGCCAGAACGGCTTATCTCCAGACAATATCAACTGGTCGAGAACCTATCAAAGGTATGATGACTATATGGAGAGCCTACTCGCAGAAACAGATACACCGTATATCTGGGCAACATCTAGCTCTCTGTACTTATACGGAAGTCGTTGGCTCCAAAAACAGCTCGAGACAGTAGACCAGCCCATCCGGGAAGCCCTCATCAGCGGTCTTCCTATATCTTCAGCCGCATTCTTTGCCATCCCCTTGGGTATTGAGCCCGAACCGCGAAACAGCGTTACCTGCAGTGCCCCCCCTCCTCCTGTGGGCCTTGAGACTGACTACACCACCGAAATGGGTCCTGCGATACTCTACGCCTTTATCCGAAGACTCGGCATGAGCCAAACAGGTGCAACCCGATTAGCTGCGGCATGGGCAGGTGATTTTTTGAATGTCTATGCCAACAACCAAGACGAAACTTCAGCAGCGTGGCAACTCCTGCTTGCGGACGGAACCGAACGACAACAATGGCTCACACTCTTGGACGAACAGTTTGACGGAATCTACATCACGTCACCTGAGCAAGTCACTCTCCTGCTGGGTTCCCCAGAAGTAAATCTCTCGGCATGGACTTGGCCCAGTTCCGACAACTACCCCCCTGAGTGCGCCAACCCTCCATGAGAGATCCCAGGGCTCGGCTACATCGCCCTCGATCCTTCGATAGGCTACACCCCGGTTCACTGTTGTGCTAACGCTTTTTGCGGTGCTGGAACATAGAGCCATCCTCACCTGGCCGGGGAGGGACATCAAAAAGCTTTGGCCTTCTTCACCCTTAACCGAGCTACAAGACCAGGCCTATAGCGTAGCTTCATCCGAAAGCTACCACAACAATCTCGTTGTGTTGGCTGACAACCAGCAAGCATTGCCACTACTGCGCAACCGGTTTCACAACACCATCAAACTTATCTACATTGACCCACCATATAACTCGGGTCAAACGCTCGCCAACTACACGGACAAAAAACGCCAGTCAGAGTGGTTGTCAGCAATGAAAGCCCACCTCGAGGTCCTTAGAGACCTACTTCGTAGTGATGGCTTCATTTGCTGCCATATTGACGACGCCATGGGGCCCTATCTCAAAGTACTCCTCGATGAAGTCATGGGCCACCAACAATACTTAGCCACCTTATCTATTCGCGTCCGATACCCCCAAAAAACGCTCCGCCAGGATTTGGAGGTTCACCGTGAAATCGAATATATCCACATCTATAAGAAGACCCCCAAAGCCCGCCCCTACCTTGAATGCCAACCCGTGCTTCTCGATAAATTTTGTTATACCATCAATGTGCATTGCCCTCCTCGTCGATCAATATCTTTGGGCAATAGAACCATCGAAATTTATCATCAAGGAGACTATGAAATCATCAAAGGCCACGGTTCTCCCCAAGGACTTAAAGAAATTTGGGCCTCGGGAACCATTCTCGATAGTAACTCGTCCGGCCGCTTCTACAGAGACTATCTAAGTGGGAGGGTTTCTGAGGATGGGCTCGGGGCATTGTATCGAGTCTATGGCATCGGTGACGACGGGATAGGCTTTCGTTACTTTGTCGGACCCCGTCGTCCCAAGGCTACCAAGGGAAAATATTTCCAAGGCCTGCCCACCAATTCTCCAACAAACAGGAAAGCACAGATTCCAATTCCGGGTTTCTTCGATTTGGCAGGAGCATTTGGCAACTGCCGTCATGAAGGCGGAGTTGAGTTCCGGTCTGGTAAAAAACCCGAAATCTTACTAAGTACGCTTCTTCGCTACTTTTCTCAACCCGGTGATTGGATTTTAGACTCTTACGCTGGCTCTGGCACCACCGGTGCCGTTGCCCAAAAGATGCGCCGCCGTTGGATAATGATCGAGCGCGAGCCTCATGGCTTCACTCATATACTTCCTAGACTGAGAGCAGTAATAGATGGTAGTGACCTCACCGGCGTCACTGTTGACAATCATTGGAACGGCGGAGGGGGCTTTCAGGTGCTCTGCCAAGAACATCATCGGGGCCACTCATCCGAGGATGAGTCATAGGGATCTTCCCAGGATTCTTCATATTCGTAGTGGTATTCGGTCGTTGACTCCCAGTCTTCGCGATCATCCAAATAGCAGTCCCCGTCACGACAGTCTTTACCTTCCATAGGCCATACAAGTCGTTTGCAATTAGTAGGAGATACCGGAATATGCTCGATGGACCCAAACAAGGTGCGCATATACACGGCCACTCCCAGCATTGCTCCGAGAAACCGATTGCTCCCGAGGGGCTCTGCGGAGGCCATCCATATGAAACCCACCATTGGAGCAAAAACGACCATCTCAAAAAACCCAATATCTGCCCCAATACACGGAACAAACGCGCTCAATAGAACACCAGGAATCGCCGCAACGCCGGTGATACCAATATAGAACGCCATTGGCATCAAAACGCTAAAAAGACCCACGAGTACTTTCTGTAGTGCGGTCATAAGGTCAGCTTGACGGTATTATCCTGACAAATGAAGTCCCGTTGTGGTTACCAAGCGCAAGCAACGCAGAGTGGTGGGTCAGAAATTTTCTGAATCTTGTCAGCTTCCGCCGGTGAAGCTCCCAATCACTGTATACCGTTGGTTCCAATGCCCAATTCTTTTAGAAGGTTGCGGAGTAGGCGATCGTAATGAACGAACTAGCTGTTGATCCTCTTGTATCTCCAAGCGAGCTCGCTGGACACATCAATGACCCCAATTTGTCATTGTTGGACGCCACGTGGACTTTCCCCGGGGGACCTACGCCACGAGCTGACGGCTCGATCCCTGGTGCCATATTTTTTGATATTGATGCGGTGGCAGATCAGACTACTGAGCTGCCCCACATGCTACCGGCACCGCGAGAGTTCGCTTCTGCTGTAGGACGGCTGGGCATCAGTGATAAGGATAGGATCGTTATCTACGATCGTATTGGCATCTTCAGTGCGCCTCGTGCGTGGTGGGCATTCCGAAGGATGGGGGCGGAGAACGTTTCCGTCCTGGATGGCGGCTTACCAGCCTGGATCGCTGAGGGATTTCAAAGTGATCCCGGTCCCGCAGTCCACGCTCGTCCCAGAAGACGAGAATTCACGGCTAGGCCGCGTGAAGAGTTAAGCATCAGCTTCAGCGAGCTCCTCGCTCGGTTGCCATCGGAGCTCCATCCACCTCCAGAACCAACCACAATCATTGATGCTCGGTCCCTGGACCGATTCTCTGGTGAAAAACCCGAGCCACGACCGGGTTTGGCAAGTGGCCACATGCCTGGGGCTAGGAACCTCCCCTGGACGAAATTCATTGATAAGGAGGGTCGGCTACATAACCCCTCCCAGCTTAAAAACATCTTTGCTCAGCACGACATTGATCCCGAAGTTTCGATGGTCGCAACCTGCGGCTCCGGCGTCACCGCTTGCCTGATAGCTCTTGCAGCCGCCCGTATCGGTCGGCCGGACGTTGCTGTATACGATGGTTCTTGGGCGGAATGGGGAAGCCAACCACAAGCCCCTGTTGAGACTGGCGAGTAAGTTTGCTCGCAGCTGCGGATTGGCGCAGCTCTACTTCGGTCATCATCAGCCATCTCGTTCATTTCCCTTGTACTCAGTTCAGCACTGACGTGCGGCCAAAGCTGTATAATAATGGATCTCAACCATGGCGAGCGGTCGCGGACATGAACGAGTCAATTTTACATTTTTATTTGTAGTTTTAGCTGGTTACGGATTAGCCCACCACTACAATCTCACCTCCGAATGGGGTATCAGCCAGTCGGTTGCCGCTTCATTCACCTTTGCGTTCCTCGTAGGTACTCTTCTGCTCACGCCTGATCTTGATCTCGCAGAGAGTCACGTATTAGCAAAAAAACACTGGGGAGTCTTGAGCCTGCTATGGATACCATACGGCTACGTCTTCACTCACCGCGGTTTATCACACTCTTGGATCTTGGGTCCGCTCACTCGACTTATCTATTTGTCAGGCTTAGTAGGACTTATAGGTGTCATCATATATATGATTATTGGATACACTACTGGACGTAGCTCTGATATTACTTGGGACATGTCCTTCGATTTTGAGTCACAACCCCCGCTTGTGTGGATAGGTGGAATTGTGGGTTTCTATCTCAGTCAGTGGACACACTTGTTAGCGGACGGTGTACTGCCATGGCATGGCTTTAAAAGAATTTTTTGTAAAAGATAGCGTACACTGGTATTTCCTTCACTATCTCTAAATGACTTATCTCACCCCCTACAGCCCAACCAATTGGGGGCAAATCTCCCAAATTGGTTGGCCGTAGATTTAATTCGCCATTAGCATACCCATCCATGTAATTGGTCCAAAAATGCCGATTATTCTAACTGTGATGAGCACACGCTCCGCTCGCTATTCGGTGAGTTCAACCTTAGTTTTGGATGGATTGGCACAATGTATTATTTGGCACATAAAATGCTGACTGGTTGCTCAGCCATGCGCGAGCATCCATGGGCGCTTTTCTTTGGGATCATTCTCGCCGGGTGTCAGGGGATTATAACTCCAGGTGCGACACACATAACCCAGGAAGAAGAAGTCATCATTCATCCCCCCACACCGGCTCCCGGCGAACCCATCATTCCGGTCACCGCCGTCCCTCAACCCCTGCGTCGTCTAACCCACCAGCAGTGGCTGGGTGCGGTGCACTACACCCTTCAACTACCAGATATACCTGACTTCGACTTGAGGAACTTTCCGAGTGATCAGGAGGACAACTTCTTGTTTGGCAACGATCCTCAAGCACTCGGGGTGAGTCCAGCACTATTTGATACTTACCGAAGCCGAGCCTCGGCGATTGCCGACTATATTGTATCATCGGCTGCTCATATTTCTTCCATAATCAATAGCAATACTATTACCGAAGCAACCGTTCAGGCCGCGATCACAACATTAGGTAGGCGAGCTTACCGACGACCACTCAGGGACGCGGAAGTCACCTCGTTCATGAATCTTTATGGCACAGGAATGAACAATCCGGGGGAAGATCTGTCTCCAGAGCAATCCGGCTTATTGCTCGTTGTACGCGCACTCTTTGAAAGTCCGTACTTTCTTTATCTCGCTATTCCCGAGGGTGATACCGAAGGGCCAACCAAGCTAGATGCACACACTCTTGCTACTCGATTATCCTACTTCTTGTGGAACGAACCACCAGACGCGACACTCCGCAATGCGGCAGACACCGACCAACTACGAGAGTCAGCCGAGCTCGATACTCAGACCTCACGTATGATGGCTGATCCCCGGTTCCAATCAGTGATCTACAATTTCCATAATACCGCGCTGGGAGGCTTAGGAGCATTTAGCACTCAAGCCCCCGATCTATACGAGTCGGCCAAAAATGAACGTCTCTATTTCATCAGTGACGCAGTAGAAAATGACTTGTCTTGGAAAGACATCCTTACTTCGCCGCATACGTTTGTTAATAGTACACTCGCTGAAATCTACGGCATCACCGGCGATTTCTCTGAGAATAATTTTAAAAAAGTACTACTGCCAGCTACAGAACGTAAAGGTACGCTCACTCATATTTCCTTTCTTGGAGGAGTCCCTCACCGCCCAGTACCTCGAGGCGTTTGGCTCAGCCGGATGATTGGGTGTAACTTCATAGGTTCTGCCGTCAACGCAGATCCTGTCCCAGCTAGTGAACCTGGAGAAAGCCGAAGAGACATCTGGGAAGCCTACACAGAAGTTGAGGGTTCAACATGCATCGCGTGTCACAGGACTAAAATAAACTCGTTTGGATTTGCGTTCGAATCATACGATGAACGAGGACAACATCGGACAAACTATGGTCCAGACTTTAGCGATTCTCCTGTGAATACCATAGTCCAAAATATCTTATTAGACGGTCAACTCCATTCCGCAGCCAATGCCATGGAGCTTGCCGACCAACTAGCTGAAGCAAAGAGCACTCACGAATGCTACGCAAAACACCTGGCTGAATTCGCTTTAGGCCGCCCGGAAACATCGTTGGATGAGGGACTCATTCAAAACCTTAGATTGTTGTCCGCCGAGGGCAGGCCAATAAGGGAACTCATTCGCTATATTATTCAAAGCAACAGCTTTCGAATCCATCAACTAGATCCCGAACATAAGGACATCTAAGATGAATCATTCACGCAGATTTTTTCTTCGCGGTGTTGGCGGAATAGCCTTAGGATTACCTTTTCTAGAGGGACTCAGTCCAAAACATGTATACGCGCAAAGTATTCCTAAATCACCGTTCGCGATCTTTCTCCGACAAGCGAACGGGCCGGCAAGCAAACACTTTGGATTTGGTGTTTATAAACAACATAACGAAGAGAAGTTTTGGCCTAAACCATCCCCCAATATCTTCAATAATGATTTTAACCTCCTCGAAGGTTTTAGTGCACGACTGACAAACAAAGACTATGACTCGCTTGGAGACAATGAATGTACCGTACAAGGTCGAGTCTTTGAGCTATTGGATGCGTACTTAGATCAACTGATGCTCATTAGTGGTGTCGAGTATCCTATTTATCCCGGAGAGGCCGGCTGTGGACACGGTGGCAACGTGGTTCAAGCTCTCACCGGAAGCTGGCGCAGAGATCCCCACAGTCGGTGTGGCACCCAACTTCCAAGGTCTGAGTCCTTGGATTACCTTCTTCAGCGCACCTTTGCTAAGGAAGAAGACCACCTCTATCTCATGGCGGGTAAAAAAAATTACCTCGGCGAATGCATGAGTTACGGCACCAACGGAATTGACCTCACCGCATTCGTCAATCCGCTGGTGGCTTACGAGCAGGTTGTTTCAGCCGGCGGAGGGATGGACGGCGGTTCATCGGGGTTGAATGAAGAAGTTCGTACCCGACTTCTCCGTCGAGAAGAGAGTATTAACGACTTTCTCAAGGCGCAATTCGACTCGCTTTTGAGAAACGCCGCGCTCAGTCAGGACGATCGGCGCCGACTTCTGGAACACCAAGAGCGAATTCGTTCGATAGAGCTTGAAATTACTAATCCAAGCTACGCCTGCAGCGATGATCCCCAGCGACGGGCTCTTCTTGAGGCTCACACCCCCGCTGGCCTCAGCTCACCCGGCTTGGTTATTGATGGTGATCTCGTGCTAGAAACCGCACGACACCACATTGATATTGCCATTCTTGCCGTGCTTTGCGGGCGAAACCGTGCGGTTACGCTCCAGATAGATGACGGCAATGCTGGTACCACCCGATATTCTAGACCAGATGGTAGTTGGATGGAAAACTATCACTTCGTATCCCATCGAGTAGCAACCCACAGTAGCATCATTACTTCTGATGACAATGCTATGTACTGGGATCATCATGAGGTAGATAAGCACCTAGCCAGAACGTATAAGTACTTATTGGATGGACTTCGCGAGGCGGGCATTGAAGACGATGGCATCGCGGTATGGTTCAGCGAGATGGGTCACGGCCCCTTTCATGCTGGTCATGATATTCCGTATATCGTATCCGGCAGTCTCGGCGGTCAACTCAAGACTGGCCATTTTGTGCAACTGCCACAGGCCTATAAACACAAGCAGCGATACAATGGAGATGCCCGTGGCGTCCCTCCCAATCATCGCCTGGTCCTAAACACTCTGGGGGCCGCCCTTGGACTCAAGGAAGACGACCAGGTGACTCCTCTGCGAACATTTGGCGACTCGGGGGATCCAAGCAATTCAGACAAACCAGCGGGGTATCTTCCGGAGCTATTGGGCCCCACACCGCTGGGCGCAGACACTTAGATCCTTGGCTCTTTCTTCAACTATCTCACAAGAAGCAGTGACCCGAGGCAGCTCCTATGATGGACTTGGGGCATGGACCTCCATGAGCGGTACGCCGTTCGAGGGCTGCTCCTCTCTCCGACTAACGAACTCCTCCTCATCAAAACCCAGACTCGAACCGGAATCATGTGGTTGGCTCCGGGGGGGGGTATCGAAGCTCAAGAAGAACCTCGAGAGGCGCTGATCCGAGAGCTTTATGAAGAGCTAGGGTACACCCTAGATGCAGCGATAGTTGAAGTTTGGCGGCGCCAATTTACGTACACTTCAACGATCACCGGCCCGACGCGGCAAAACGAACGCTATTTCCTCATTCATACCAAGCGCTTCTCACCAACGTTTGAAAATGTGCCGGAGGCTCGAGAACAACAAGCGATGCTCCAGGCCCATTGGTGGACGTTAAAGCAGATCTCTGAAGCTTCAGATCTGCGGTTTGCACCTCAAAATCTTGCTGAAGTCTTTGGCGATTTGCTGAAGCAAGTACCAACAACGCCAATAACCGTCGAAATATCTATGTAACAAGAACGCTGAGTCCTGGAACGTGTCTTTCAACTCATGAGAATTACTACAGGAGGCTAATTCCTGGCCGAGTGGTGCTCCAGCTAAGTCCCGCTCAGAACCATGAGTTAAAAACCCACTTGCATCATCACAAGACCTGAGTGATTCGAAGGGCGTGATGCATGACCAAATATTGGGTATTAGACGGAGAGAATGGCCACTCGCTCTCCTTTTGTTTGGCTACTTTTTTTTGGTCATCACCTCATTTTGGATTCTTAAGCCCATCAAGAAAACCTTGTTTATTACCCATTATAGCGAATCAGGATGGTCTTTAGCTGGTCTCGAATTGAGCGCCTCCCAGGCCGAGCTATTCGCCAAAGTACTGAATATGGTCGTAGCCTTTGTAGCAGCGGCCCTTTTTAGCTTCCTCTCGGATCGTTTTCGACGGCAACAACTTACTTTGATCTTCTCTGGAGCCATTATTGTTGGCTTTGCCGCGTATGCTTACATGCTTCAGCATCCCACCGGCGCGATCGTTTGGAGTTTCTACCTTTTTGGGGATCTTTACAATTCACTGATGGTCGCCACCTTCTTTGCCTTTGCCAATGACTCTGTCGACGCAGCGGGAGCAAAACGCATGTATGGTGTCATTGGACTAGGTGGGGTCCTGGGGGGTGCATTTGGCAGTACATTTGTACGTACCAGCATCCATACCATTTCTTATCCGGGTTGGATGGGCGTTTGCGTTCTCTTGGGGCTGCTCATCGTCGGGCTCGCATCTGCAGCGGGCATAATAGTCGTCAACTCCCAGCCAGAACGCCTACCTGCCTCCGCAGAGCCCGAAGCCGATCATTCCACATCTCCGCCCCCCACCACAATCACTGATGGGCTTCGTTTGATCTACGCCTCGCGCTACCTTATGGCGATTGTAGCCCTCGTCGGTATCTACGAGATGGTCTCTACCATTCTCGACTTCCAATTTACCGCCGCTATCGAGTACTTTGGGGTCCATAATAACATTGATATCGGGCGTGCCTTTGCCACCACCTACGCAGTGACTAATTGGCTAGCATTGGCTATACAACTACTCCTAACATCAGTGGTTATGCGACGCCTCGGCGTGGGTATCGCGCTCCTATTTCTCCCTTTAGCTGCTCTGGGTGGCTCCTTAGGATTCTTGGTGATCCCTATGACCCTCACTGCGGGGGCCCTCAGTGCCAGCGACAATGCATTCAACTATTCTATTAATCAGTCAGCACGAGAATCACTCTATACGGTAACCTCGCGCGAGGAAAAATATAAGGCCAAGGCCTTTATTGACATGTTTGTCCAACGGTTTGCCAAAGCTATTGCCGTTGGTCTGAACCTGCTCATGACCGCAATCGTTTCCGGCTTAACAGGGATACGTGCACTCAGCCTCTTTGCTCTCCCCCTCCTGATTCTGTGGTTACTCATCGTAAGATACTTGGGTCAGCAATTCAAAGCACGAGAGATATGACCACCCAGGTAATATGCACCCTCCTCGCGGAGGTAGTTCGAAAGAGTTTTTCTTAAAAAACGGGCTGTAACCAAAAACGATACACACCAGCTTATTCTTTCGTCTTGTCAGGCCGATAGTGCCACCAATGTTCATCCCTCCATCAACCATAAGCCCAAGCGGGGCACAAACCCCATGGTTCACATCCTCGACCAAAAATTGGAACTTGGGGCGGATGAGATACATTTGGGGTTTGGTTTTTATAGGGCTCAGCCTGTCCGCCACCGCAGGAGCTCATATCGAACTGCTTGAGCCTACCGCTCGCCACGGGCGAACAGAGCTCAAATCGGGTCCTTGTGGCGTCACCAACAGCAATCGATCACAAAAAATCTCATATTTCCGCCCTGGAGCAACCATTGTTGTTCGGTTTTCAGAATACATCGATCATCCAGGTCACTATCGTATTGCATTCGACATCGACGGTGACGATGTGTTCGAAAATCCTAGGTGTCTTGGAGAATGTGATAATCGGAATATGCAGATATCTGTTGACCAACAACCTTGGATTCTAGCCGACGGAATCCAGGATAGGCGCGCTACGCCCAATGACGACATTTATGAGGTAACTGTTACTCTCCCCAACCAAGAGTGTGACAATTGCACTCTACAGCTGATTCAAGTCATGACGGACAAACCGCCCTACAATATGGATCAGCCGGGAGGCAACGATCTATACTTTGCATGTGCTGATCTGGTCCTCACCAATGACGCCCCCGAGGTTTCCCCCCCAGATCCGGTTGAGCCCCCGCTGCCCGTAGATCCGGTTGAGCCTCCACTCCCCCCTGAACCGGTTGAGCCCCCTCCGGATGCAACTCCTACTCCGCCATCGAACGGCGCCAACCAAGCGACACCCTCTTCAAGTTCGTATGGATGTCGCAACACTTCCCCGATTGAACTAAACCTCTGGATCATGGTGCTAATTGTGGGGTGCTTACTAAGAATTCGACGTAGCCCCAAACAAGCGTAATTCCAATCGCGGCAGTGCAACAGCCAACGCCACTCCTCTAGCAACATAATATCCGACGAACGCTCCCCATAAGCCATCTATGCCCCATATTGGTCGTAAGCAAAGATCGAGACCGATATACACCACGGTGGCAAAGACCACGCTATTACGCATCATATTGGGCTGAAGAGCACCAATAAATACCCCGTCCATCTGCCAAGCAAGTACGCCCAACAACGGCACCAAAGCACACCAAGGTAGACAGCGAATCGCCATAGCTCGAACCCCGGTATCATTGAGCACTTCCTCGAGTATCCAAGGGCCCAACCCGACGGTGGCCAACGCAAAAAGAACTCCAGAAACCATCGCTAACCGGGAGGTTACTCTTACCGCTCTCCGGAACATGCTTCGCGACTTCGTGCCAACTGCCTGACCAACCGCTGACTCAGCAACGTGGGCAAACGCATCCAACACAAAGGCCCACAACGTAATTGCCTGCATTAGTACCTGATTTCCGGCAAGCACCACTGTGCCCATCGAAGCGCTCATATTGGTAAACCAGGTGAATCCAACTACAAAAGCCCATGTGCGGATTAGATAGTCAGTGTTTGTGGATAAAATAGAACCAAGAATAGACCACGAATACAGTTGCTTCCGCAATATTTGCGACCAATGACGAATATCACTTAGCTTAGCTAAGCCTACAACTTGAACTAAACCGAAACCAAATGCCACCCACTGCGCAATTACAGTAGCCCATGCAACCATTAAAGGCTCCATTGACCAATAGAACACCCAACATATATCTAGACCAATATTGACCCAACTAAATACTAGTTGCTGTCGAAGTACCCACATAGATCGCCCTTGCCCAACCAACCAGCCGGTGAGCACAAATAGTCCAAAGGCAGCCGGCATCCCGAAGATACGGATTCGAAAGTAGCGCATCCCAAGCTCTTCAACCTCTGGCTCTGCGGTAAATATATACTCACCCAATGCTATTAAACTGCTATGACAAGTCGCTACTAGTAGCGCCAAAACGAAGGCTATGCCCAAGGATCGGATCAAAACCCGATGTACTTCGAGTTCATCTCCTCCGCCCATCGCTTGGGCTACCCATCCGGTGGTAGCCATCCGAAGAAACACAACATTGAATAAGACAAAGTTAGTAAGGGTTACACCTATAGCGATGCCGGACAAAGCTACCTTATCTGCGGTGGCTCCAATGACTGTTGTATCCACCATCCCTGCCATGGGTTCAGCTGCATTTGCCGCGATCAACGGTACAGCTAACCAAAACGCCTTAGAGTAGGTAATTTTTTGCACATAGTTAGCTGGCATTTCGCCAGCTCCAGCACTTACTTTGGATGACAATAGGCGAAGCTAAGACTACTGGCCGGATGAAAGACAACAAGTCAGAGAGTTTTTGCAGTTAAGAAAGGATAAGCGTATGTCGGGGGCAGTCATGAAGCTCGCTTTTTATTTCTCAGTCGCTCTTATCGTAAGTAGCATCCCTGTCGCAGAAGCCGCGATCAAAACCCAGTCGGTCACCTACGAGCATGACGGGGTAAAAATGAAAGGGTTACTCACCTGGGACGATGCCAAAAAGACAAAACGTCCTGGGGTATTGGTAGTTCACGAATGGTGGGGTCACAACCAATACGCACGCAGCCGGGCTAAGAAGCTAGCCCGCATGGGCTATACCGCATTTGCCCTCGATATGTACGGCAATGCCAAGGTTGCTACCCACCCAGAAGATGCAGGCAAGTTTTCCAAGCAAGTTATCTCCAATCTCCCCGTAGCTAAAGGACGGTTCCTTGCCGCCAAGAAAATCTTGATGGATCACACCACCGTCAACGCCAACAAGATCGGTGCCATCGGCTACTGCTTCGGGGGCTCCGTAGCTTTGGTCATGGCCCGCGAAGGCGTGCCTCTTAAAGCCGTAGCCAGCTTTCATGCCGGCTTAGCCCTGCCCCCCCTCGCTGCTAAAAGCATCAGTGCCAGGGTCATGGTCGCTCACGGAGGAGCGGATAAATTCATTAAGCCTGATGCCATCTCTTCGTTTATTACCGATATGCTGGGCGTGGGCACCAACCTCACATTCATTTCCTACCCAGGAGTCGTACACAGCTTCACCAACCCAGCCGCAGATGCGGTTGGGAAGAAATTCAAGCTACCACTAGCTTACAATAAGTCCGCAGATCAGGCCTCGTGGGCAGCGCTACGATCCTTTTTGCGATCTAGCTTTCAATAGACTCTCTTCCACCTGACTGTTCCACTTGCCCAATAGATACTCTTCCATTTAGTTGTTTTTCACTGATTTGCTTGGGCGCCGGTTAGCAGCAGGTACCCAGCTGAGTCCCTCAGTACCGGACCGGATAACACCGGCGAAGGGAATTGGATCGCGTCGATGTTCATGCCCGGCGTTATCTTTGAATCTTCGTAGATTCGGAGAGGGACAGGAGAACCCATGACCGACATTACCCATCCATCTTTTTCATCTCATATTCCGCTGGGTGGACATTCAGCCAGCTCCCAAAATGCAGGCACATCGCCGGGCTCGTTTGCACTAACACCAGACATCGGCGGCCCCAGTTCTTATAGCTCACCGGACACCCCTGGTATGCCTGCTGTTTCTGCAAAGACGGCTCATGATTTTGTTGGATCCACACCAGAATCCCCCAACACGCAGCTCGAATTTGCTCGACTGGGAATAGTAACTCCAGAAATGCGGCGAGTAGCTCAACGAGAAGCTCATCTCACCGCTGAACAAATCCGAGATGAAGTAGCAGCAGGTCGGATGATCATTCCCGCAAATATCATTCACCGTAAATACAAACTGGATCCAATGGCGATCGGCCGAGCAGCTACTACCAAGGTTAATGCCAACCTCGGCGCGTCTCCGATTAGTTCCGGTCTCCACGAAGAAATAGACAAACTCCGGTGGGCGATCAACTGGGGCGCGGACACGGTCATGGACCTATCTACCGGTGGTGACCTCAACGCTTGTCGTTCCGCAATTATTAGGGAATCCACGGCACCAATTGGTACCGTCCCGATATACGCGATGATTATGAATCGATCGCTCGAAGAACTCACTCACACCGTTATTCTTGAGGAGCTTGAGCATCAAGCCCGGCAAGGCGTAGATTATTTTACGATCCATGCCGGCGTACTAAAAGAGCATCTACCGCTGGTTCGCGATCGGCTTATTGGCATTGTTAGCCGGGGTGGCAGCCTACTCGCCAAATGGATGCTCACCCACAATGAACAAAACCCGATGTATGAACTCTTTGATGAGATCTGCGACATCATGCGAACCTACGATGTTTCCTTTAGTCTTGGGGATGGCCTCCGACCAGGGGGACTTGCCGACGCAACCGATCGCGCTCAACTCGCTGAACTCAATACCCTAGGTGAACTCACAGAACGGGCCTGGAAAAAGGGCGTGCAAGTTATGGTCGAAGGGCCCGGTCATGTCTCCTTTGACCAGATCGAATGGAACATGAAGGAGCAGCGAAGGGTTTGTCATGGCGCACCTTTTTACGTACTAGGCCCCCTCGTCACCGATATGTTTCCGGGCTATGACCACATTACAAGCTGCATCGGCGCAACTGCAGCCGCATATCACGGAGCGGCGATGTTGTGTTATGTCACTCCGAAAGAGCACCTCGGTCTCCCCAAGAGTGATGATGTTAAACAAGGTTGCGTAGCCTACAAGATCGCTGCTCACGCTGCAGACGTTGCCCTTGGTATCCCTAGTGCCCGTGATCGAGACGATAATGTCACTCGCGCCCGAGCCGCCCTCAATTGGGAGAAACAATTTGAACTCTCATTTGACCCCGATCTGGCTCGAGCACTCCACGACGAGGATCTTGGTGTAGACACTAATTTCTGCGCCATGTGCGGTCATGACTGGTGTAGTGTGCGTATAAGTAAAGAAATACAGGAATTTGGCTCAGGGAAAGACGATGACTTTCAACCGATAGCTCCCTCAATGAAAAGCCAAGGCCTGACCTCAACCCAGCAGACAATTTTAGAGCAACGTGGCGTCCTTACCCAAGACCATCTGCGGAAGCTTGCTCGAAAGGGAAAAGCAGCCTGCCACTCGGACGAAGCTAATAGCCAAGAAGCGTTGGCACTCCAGGATGCGGTTATGAACGAATCGCTGGGGACACAAACTTCCTCTCCGACATCTGAAAAACGCTAGTGTCACCACCCCCTTATATTTGTATCTAAAGAGCAGACACCATGGTTGGCTCGGCCAACCCATGGAGCTGCCACAGGCAACCACAAGAAGACTTGCTCGATCTGCAATGCTATTTCGGCGAGAAACGTTTGAACCAAGCCAAAGATAACAGGCGTAACAACTAATTAGAGCTGCGCGTTTTTTTCTATATATTATCAGATCACATCTTCAACGGTGTTTCGAACTATCGCAAAGCATCTATTTTCTTAATGTGCAACTCGAAGGGAGCTTAACCATAGTAGGTTAACTAGGGCGTGTCTTCAAACTCCGGCAGCGGAGACGACGCCGTAGCCCGCGTGTGTGAACGTTCGGCCCCGGAGAAGGGAGAGTACCGGATGTGCCGGACCGAAGGGCCGAAAGGGAGGCGATGCCACCGAGCCCTCACACCTGTGGGATACAGCAAAGACCACTTGAATTGATTCTGTAAGAATCAACAAGGGGTCGCGCAGCGGAGCATAGCCCCGCGTAGAGACAGGAACCTGGATTCTACCCAATTTTTTTCTGCGGTACAAGTCAGAACGCGGTCTGTAGTTTGAAGACACGCCCTAGTATCCTCCCGAGGAATCGCTATCGACGACGACTTCTTGACTAAACTAGAAACAGACAATCCAAGGTGGACAAATAGAGACAACCACAACGTAAAGCGCCGTCGACAGCGACACAAGCTCTCGGACTCAGGAGATGAAGAACAAACATAATTCTCGCCCTCAAGCTCTAGAAACGACCCTACATGATTTTGATAGTCGTTTTCAACAAAAAAGAGACCGGCACCAAACTATTGTCCTGAATCCGTTAAAAACACTTAGATTCTCCAGGTACCTGAAGTTGGAAAAGTGCATCGGCAGATCTGTAGCCAACAAATACTAAAGACAGTACGACACTCAGGCCCCGAGAACAGCCGTAGATCTTCTTGAGACATGAGAACGAGTACCACCTCAGCTGAATGTGACCATCGATTGTTGTGTAGATGTCGAAAGTTTCTACAGGGCAGGATGAGCCACAGAATGCCCCCCAAAGGAAGAGTACTCGGCCAAATCCCACAGCGGGCTGTTTGAGAATGTCTTGCACGACGGGGTGGAACCAATTGCGAGGAACCCGGTTCGCTTGAGTTGAGGGACTGGAAGACGGAGGGCTAGTTGTCTGAAAGCAACCTATTGGGCAAAGCGGTCGAACATCATTGGCGGGTAAACCAGGGACGAGTCAAAGACCATGTCAGGCGTTAGAGACAAG
>JAHQVK010000227.1 GCA_019634385.1 Myxococcales bacterium
CGAGCCCGGCTTTTCGTGAAACGCTCTGACGACGAGGCGAGCGTACCTGGCGGTACGTGACCGAGGAGAGACTTTTCGTGGTCAGGACCTTTCACGGAAAGACCGGCCGACAGATGCGTGCAGGGCTAGATCAACCGGCTGCTAGGGCGTGTCTTTAACCTCCAGAGCTGCACCCTCACAAACGCGGGATACGGCGTCATCTCCGCAGTCGGTGGGTAAAGACACGCCCTAAAGCAATCTGCGCCCAACCAACGCTTGGGCGATGGTTGCCGCGTCCACGTACTCGATGTCACTCCCCATCGGCAGGCCGGAAGCAATTCGGCTGACTTTAAATCCCATGGGACTAAGCAAACGCTGAATATATAGTGCCGTTGCCTCCCCTTCGACCGAGGGATTGGTGGCCAGGATGACTTCTTGAACTTCTTGATTCTCTTGAGAAAGACGTGCCAGCAGCTCCTTCACTTTAATGTCATCTGGTCCCACCCCATCAAGAGGCGCGATCGCCCCATGAAGTACGTGATAAGTACCTCGATACTCCCTTGACCGTTCGATCGCTCTCAGATCCTGTACCTGCTCCACCACACATAGAAGGTTTGGATCCCTCCGAGTATCCGCACAGATCATACAAACCTCAATATCGGTGAGGTTTTGACACCGGCGACAGTACCCCACCTTTTCGGTGGCCTCCACCACCGCTTGGGCAAGATCACGCGCAAATTCGGAACCCTGACGAAGAATAAAAAACGCCAAGCGAGTGGCTGTTTTTTCGCCCACACCGGGAAAACGGCCCAACACTTGTATAAGACGAGCCAGGGGATCCACACGCGCCAAAGCTTAAAACACCCCCGGCAAAGCAAGACCACCGGTGAGCGTGGACATCTCTTGTTCCATTATTTCCTGGGCCCGACTGAGGGCCTGGTTCGTAGCTGCCACCACTAAGTCCTGCAACATCTCCACTTCGCCCTTATCCACCACTTCGGGATCGATCTGTATCGACAACACCTGATTTCGACCGTTTACGGTCACGGTCACCATCCCTCCGCCCGCGGTCCCCTCCGCCGTTTTCTGGGCCGCTTCTTCCCGTATCTTCTCCATTTTGGTCTGCAGCTGCTTTGCTTGATTGACCATTTCCTCAAAATTCATTCCTGCTCTCCTGTTTCGTTGTCACTTTCTCCGAGGACCCTCACCCGTGAGATCGATGCCCCCAACTCACTCATCACCGCTTTGACTGCAGGTCGGGTTCGTGCTCGCTCTACCTTCGCTGCAATCCGCGCTTGTCGCTCTTCATCATCAACCTCTACGAGGGTCCGCGGGGCTGAAGGTATTTGGCGTTGGGCTCCTTTGGCCCGAGTTACCTCAAGCGGGACGCGACTGCCAAAAAAGCCATCAATGGCCAACTCAATGGCAGTCCGAGTGTCCAGCTCGGCCAGTTTGTCACTATCGAAGGCCGTTTCACAGACCAAGTGAACCCGGCGATAGTCAAACTGCATCGGTCGGACCTGATGAAGCGTAGCCCCGAGTGCGGGACGCTTTTCCGTCACTGATGACACAAAACGCCGGTACCGAGCTTCAACTGCCGCTAAAGAGCTCTGCTCGTCCCCAAGGACTCCCGCCGGTGGACCGCTGACCGGCTCTTCAAGCCATGGCGGAGGTTCATCCGGTGGTGGGGGTTCATCCGGTGGTGGAGGGCCATCAGGAAGTCCATCACCACTCTCGGAGCGGGTTGCCCCCAAGGAAACCCCACTTCGAGACGGCCGTGGTGACGGCTTAGCCGGGCGATACCGACCTTCTTTCGGCCCCCCCATGTCCTGATAAGCCCCATCTGCCCCCTGTTCATGGGTCGATCGATGAGTTTTGCCGCCGGGAGCTGGTGCTGATTGCAAAGAGGCAGCACCCGTTGAATGCTTCCGGCGCTCCAGCGACGAGCCAGGCAACCGCTCCGGTGGCGAGCCAGATAACCGCTCCGGTGGTGTTGGAGAAGAGTCGCCCGATGGCTCAGATAGTCCCGCTGAAGGTTCGGGGTCCCCAGAGGGCTCTTCGGACCGCCCAAGTCGGCCGGAAGAGGGCTCTGAACCTTCCGGCGTTCGGGAACGCACCGAACGCCGGACTGGACCCGATTGCCGCTTGGATGGCTCCGATTCCGGTCCCCGGGAACGAACCGAGCGACCTAGTGGCCCAGTGGGGCGACCGGAAGACTCCGATTCCGGTCCCCGGGGGCGACCCGAGCGACCTAATGGCCCACCAGTGGGACGACCGGAAGACCCCGATTCCGGTCCCCGGGAGCGACCCAGTGGACCGGATGGCCGGACTGCGGGTTCCGACACCGCTCCTCGAGCACGTGCTGGACGACCCATTGACCCAGCGGAGGATTCCAACTCTGGTCCTCCTCTGGAACGGCCCGAGCTTTCAAGTGGCCCGGATGACCCCTCAGACTCAAATGAAGCTCGCGTCGACCGCCCTTTCACCCCCGCTGTGGGCTTCACTGGCCCCACGCTCGATGGAGATGATGGCCCGATACCACCTCCCTGCTCCCCAGGCGATACAGTCCCTTGCAGGTTCGATGACCGAAGCGACTGACTACCGAGATTAAGAGATTGTTCAAAACGCTCCAGACGCTCAAGCACAGTGGCAACAGGTAACGCGGGTGGCTCAGCCGCCAACTTGGTCAGGCCGATCTCCAGCACATACCGAGGCTGCGGTGAACCCCCTACATCTTCTTGGACCCGGCATAGGAGCTCAAACAAACGCTCCAGGGTGGAAAGACGTTGCCTACCCGCCTGCTTCACAAGGGCTTCCAATTCGTCAGGCGGCCGTTCGATCGCTTGTTCCGGTTTAGGCATGACGGACGCCACCACCAAATCCCGCGCGTGTTCCACAATGCTTGTAGCAAAACGGAGGTGCCCGTAGCCACGATTGTGCACTTCTTCCACCACCCTAAGCACCCGCTCCGGTTGCCGAGCAAATATCCCTTCGAAGACCGACGCCACCAAGGATGTATCCACAACCCCTAGAGCATCCCGAACCAGCGATGTATCCACGTAACGTTGATTGGCGAAGGCAAGCACTTGTTCCATGAGGGACTGGGCATCTCTCATGGATCCATCCGCAAGCCGAGCCACCGTAGTCAGCGCGCCTGGATCATGTTCAACCTTTTCCGCCCGAAGTATTTCCGATAGCCGGCTTTGTATCTGTGCGTTGGAGATCAACCGAAAGTCATAGCGCTGGCATCGACTGAGAATCGTCACCGGCACCTTATGAGCATCGGTAGTTGCCAAAATAAACTTTGCGTGAGGAGGCGGCTCTTCAAAGGTCTTGAGCAAAGCATTGAAGGAAGAGGTCGACAACATATGCACCTCATCGATAATGTAGACCTTATATCGGGCTGAAGCCGGTAAGTATCGAACCGACTCAACAATGACTTCTCGAACATTATCAACCCCGGTGTGAGAAGCGGCATCTATCTCAATCACATCCGTCGAACTACCCGAAGTGATCGACTTGCATTGGGCACATACACCACAGGGCTCAGGTGTGGGTTGTTCGGAGGCTTCACAACACAGCGCCTTTGCCAAAATGCGAGCTGCGGAAGTCTTACCTACACCGCGGGGACCAGAGAATAGAAACGTCTGGGCAATTCGGCCCGAAGCAAGAGCATTTTGGAGCGTCTGACTTACGTGCTCTTGACCCAGAATGTCAGTAAGTGTTTGCGGGCGCCATTTGCGCGCTAGCACTACGTATGACAAGGAGCGTTTGTTCCCGAGTCGGTGAAACACCCACCACAAACAAACCGAGTACTCTGATACTGGCGGGGGGCGTTTAGTACAGGTGGCCGTCGGGGCACCCTACAACACACGAGCTGAGCCCCTACCGTTGCTTCCTCCCGGACCTGGCGGGGTTCAGGGCCGCCCGTTGTGCAGGACCCCAACGACCGAGGAGCATTAAGACCGATTCTAATGAGCAGGGCAAGGGTTTGAATAATTTCTTTTACCCCCTTGCCAACCTCATCAGACGACGGTAGAGACCGCGTCCACTTCGGACACGGTGGCGCCGTTGACTGAGGTGTGCCCCACAGGAGGGGTGGCCGAGTGGCTTAAGGTGCGCGACTGGAAATCGCGTGTACCTTCACGGGTACCGAGGGTTCGAATCCCTCCCTCTCCGAAAAACATCGGATGGTCTCAAAAAGATAAGCAGGTTCCAAATCGCATGGTCCAGCGTGATTGATATCCCCTGCCGACCGCGGCTTGAAGTACTGGTTGACCAGCTTCGATGTCCGCTCACCCATTTATCGGAGCATCGGTGGGCCAGGTGCTGAAATCGGTGCGCAGAGACCGTTACCTTGAGAACTAAGCGCTGGTTTGGGCCAACGACTGTATCGGCTCCGGACACTGGGGCGGTTGTTCGCTTCTTTGGAGGGCTACCAGAGCCGACGAGGCTCCTCAGCGGGGGGCAACACCGGAGAGACGTTGGAACTGAGTTCGATGATATTTTTCCATCGAGACTTTAACCATCGGCTAAGCTCGCTCGGTTCACCCGCAGACAACCAGGCAACCACTGCGCCAAAACCGATCGCTAACACCACCACTATGGCCCAACGAAACTTTTGCCGACGCCGAACGATAGTTGGCTCCGGTGCTAGGGCGATGATCGCCGATGACCCAAGCTCGATACCAAAATTGTCCTCCAAGAGCTCAGTTGGAGGGGGAAGAATCTCCGCACTCTCGGTCCCCGCCAAGGATTTAATCCAAACTTGGTGAGCCACGCGGTCGGTTGCCAACTCCGATTCTGCAAACGCTCCCAAGCTCGGCCCCCCCGCACGACTCGCAAAGGTCTCAAGGGCCTCCGCCATTTCTCGTCCGTCCTGCCATCTCCGGGTGCGGTCCGCCTTCAGGCCCTTCATCACAATGCGCTCGAGCAACTTTGGGACCTTCACCACACTGGACGGTCGGCGAGGACTGTCACGATCCTTAGCGGCATCAATGGGGTTGGAGCGTACTTCAAAGAGGGTTTGGCCAGTCAGCAGTTCGTACAGAACAATGCTCAAGCTGTACACATCGGACCGCCGATCTGCCTCAATACCCAAAATTTGCTCTGGGGCAACGTACGATATTTTCCCTTTCACCAAGCCTACGCTCGTAGGCTCCGACTTCCGGTTCTCCATGAGCGCGATGCCAAAATCGATCAGCTTCATTTGCCCATCGAAACTCACCATGATGTTTTGCGGGCTAACGTCTCGGTGGATAATCCCCATAGGGACTCCCCGATCATTGGTTTGTTCATGGACCGCATGCAAGCCACGAGCTATTTCTGCAACCATTCGCGCAGCGACCACCGGCTCCACCGGGCGTCCTCGTCGCGCCATCAGTCGGCTGAGCGACAGGCCAGGAACGTACTCCATGGTGAAGTACAACGTCCCGTACTTCTCTCCAAACTCAAGGACCTGAGCAACAACGGGATGAATCAATTTCGACAACACGAGCGCTTCATCAACGAACATCTTTCGAACGTTCTCGTTGCTCGCCAGGTCATTCCGAATGAGCTTTACCGCTACCAAACGCTCAAATCCAAACGAACCAACCTTACGGGCGAGCCAGACTTCCCCCATGCCACCTCTCGTTAAGGGAACAACAATCTCTAGCCCTTTCACTCTAAGGGGTTTTTTGCCCTGGCCTTTGCTCATCTACTTCACGGAACGGCGGTGCCGAAAAAAAGAGCGCAGCTGTTCGCTGGCCTGCTTGGCAAGTACTCCACCCTGAATCTTCACCTGATGGTTGAGCCGAGGGTCGGTGGTGATTTCGTAAAGGCTCTCCACCGCTCCCGCTTTCGGATCTGAAGCCCCGTATACCAACCGATCTACCCGGGCATTGACCAATGCCCCCGCGCACATTGGACAAGGTTCAAGGGTTACGTAAAGCGTGGCGCTGACCAGTCGCCATCGGCGCAAACGATGGGCAGCTTTCCTAAGAGCAATCACCTCTGCGTGTCCCACCGGATCATGGTCCAACTCTCGGCGATTGAATGCCTCGGCTATGATCGTATTTCTGACGACCACCAACGCACCCACGGGTACTTCACCGAGTGAGGCAGCCCGCGCTGCAAGGTCAAGCGCTCTTTGCATAAAGTGCGCATCGGAGGGAAAGGGATAGGGATCATCTAAGTGACCGAATTCAGAGTTCATACCTAACTCGTTGTCCGCGGATACCTGCATCCATCTCGCGAAGTATCCGTAATCCCATCCAACACGCAAAACTGCCGTGTCCATTTTTCTGACCTACCCAAAATATACGTACATCCTTCAGGACTAGGCGCTTATATTGCCGGAGCTCCTGTAGGGCGTGTCTTTACCCTGCGGACCGCGTTATGACTTGTTCCCACATATGTCAGGGGTCGGGGGCTTCGCCACCCTTTCGGGCCCCTCGGCCCGGTACATCCCGTACCTCCTTCCGGGGCCGACCTCCCACAAACACGGGATACAGCGTCAACTCCGCAGCCGGCGCGTAAAGACACGCCCTTAGTTAACGTAGGCATATATGTCGGACAAGATACTCAGTTGAGAACCGATGTAGCCAATAACGACCGGCTTTAACTCCCCTTTTGCTCGAAGTAACGGTATAGTAGAAAGGTCTTGGTATCGACGGGCACAATCAAATTTGCAGGTCTTATGCTCGACCGGTTCTTTAGAGATGCTGCCGGACAGCCCCACAACCGAGTCAATATTGATTTTCACGTAGGTGAGATGGGGATATCTCTAGACATAGCTGGCGATGCTCTCACCTATCTTACCAGTCGGGGATTGGTTCAACGGCATAACTCCGATTGGCTCTACCTAACCGAACGGGGTATCGCTGCGAGCATCCAAGAAACGGATCTCACAACCCTCGAGCCTATGAACTACGCCTCAACACCCGATGGCCCCCACCTCGTACTCATCACTGTTGATAAACAGACTGTCTACCCCGTCACAGACCAGGTCGTCATCGGGCGAGCGCTCGAGACAGACATACCGATCGATGACAAACGGGCCTCCAAACGACACGCGGTCATTCGACATGAAGGTGAAAACTACATTCTGGAAGACTTGGAATCAGCCAACGGAACGGTGGTAAACGGCAACTATTGTGTTCAACCAACGGAACTAGCCCATAACGACGAGATCGTCATTGGTCGCACCATGTTCGTTTTTCAGCGCACTGGCCTCTCAGTTGCTGAGGAGGAGTCACCTTCCCCGGTCCACCCTCCTCAGCAAGAGGTAAGCACGGACGATGTTCCCCCCGTTCTTGAGCCCGAGTATCAATCCTGGCCACCCCCTCATTCTCCGACCCCTGGCTCACTGGAACCCCATATTATGGAGCCCAGTCCCCCTTGGCCGTCCTACGCATCGCCCGGTTCGGTGCAACCAGCATCTCCCGTTGAACGGTGGGCAGATAACATTCACCCGAACGATGAGCCTCCAGCCCTCGCCCCGAGGGTACTTTCGCGCAGCCGATCGGGCTTGGACATGGAGCAAGCCATGGAGGAACTTCGCCCGACGCTCATCTCATATGATCGTCCCGTGCACCAAAAAATATCAAATACCCCAAAAGTTATGGAAGAGCCGGCCCTCCCCGTGGCCGTGGTCCGCGACACCCGAAAGGCATCTGGGTCCGCCGCACCAAGTAGTCTTCAAGCTGAAGAAAATACTTCCGTTGATCAGCCCATTTTGGAAATGCCAGAGGCTCCTGCTGACATATCCAAAACCATTCATAGCGATCCCCTACCTCACATGACGGCTTCACCAACGGCTGAGGAAGAGGAGGCGGCCACTGCTGATCTTCCTCCACTCACTCGGGAAGACTTTGAAGCCGCTCTGAGAACCAATAATCACCACCAGCAGCCAGCGGTCCCAGCCGCACCCACCGCTGAATGGTTGACTCGCCTGACCGAAGACCTCGGCCGCTTACGGGAACGGGCGCGGGCAGCAGTCGGCGAAAAAGAGCCAGACCACGCTGTCTTGCTCGCTATCAACGTATTGTTGACTCATCCCCTCGTTAAGGGGCTGGCTGAAGCGGAGGATAGCTAATCAACCAAGTTTCGGGTTGCTTCCCCAAAGGTTGTCACATATTAGGGGCCGCTCATGTCGCGGTACACTGGTCCACGCTTCCGGATCGCTCGCCGGCTCGGCGGTGCAGAGCTCCCCGGCTTGTTTGTCCCCCGGGAGTTACGAAGAACCTACCCTCCCGGCCAACACGGGCCTACACAACGCATCAAGCTTTCCGACTACGCCATCCGTTTGCGAGAAAAGCAGAAGCTTCGTGCGCACTATGGTGTCTCCGAGAAACAAGTCAGAAGGTATATGGTTGCTGCCAAAGCAGCCAAGGGCAACACCGGCACCAACCTGCTGGTGAGCCTGGAAAACCGATTGGACAACGTAGTCTTTCGACTTGGCTTTACACGGACTATCCGTGCCGCTCGGCAAATGGTGGGACACGGCCATATTCTGGTCAACGGCCAGCGAGTGGATATCCCTAGTTATAACTGCCGAGTAAACGATGTCATCAGCCTCTCCGAAAAGAGCAAGATGAAAGAGCGGGTCACGGCGGAAATCAATGGTCCAACAAGCTTGGCTCTTCCCTCATTCTTGGAGCGTTTCGACGCTGACCTCAAGGGAGTCATCCGTACTCAACCAGAGGCCTCTGATTGCCCATTGGTCCTAAATGAGTCTTTGGTGGTTGAGCTCTACGCCCTTTCTCTATAGGTTTCTAACCGCAACTTCGCGACAGAGCCCAACATCACAGCAGCTGTAGGGGCCCGACAGGGCCCTCTCCTAATTACTTGATTTACAATCGAATAGGCTAGCGTGGTTCGCTTCGGTGAACAGCGGCTGGCTCTTCAAGCTACCGGTTAGCAACGAGCTAACTTTTCCGATGTTTGGTGCCCAGAGTAAGTTGCCGCCATGGCGGGCGGCGATATTTCCAAACTACATACTGTCCCTCCCCACCAACGCGGTGTGTTTCGGGTGTCAGCATTGCTTGCACGCGGACGACGGGCCGACGTCTGGTGGGCTGAAGCGGATACCGGTCCGGTAGCTCTGCGCGTACCCCATCTCCATTACCCACAAGCCCGCTTTGAGCACGAACAACAACACACCTACATCGCCAGTGGGCGGCGAGGGGATCTCCAGCCTGAAGGAGCGGTTGAGCCGCTCGTTCGGGGCGATAGCTTGGCTGATCTGTTGGAAGCCTCCGAACAACAAGGGACTTCCATCGACGCTCGAACGCTGATCAGCATCGCACAAGGCATTCTGAAGGCACTCATGGAGCATCCACGAGGCCACGGACATCTCAAACCATCCCACGTGCTGATCGGCGAGGCGGGGACAACTCGATTGATAGATGCTGACCCTCAACGGCTCGACAATAATGAGGAAACTGATCTAAGAGCGCTCACCCGGTGGTTGCTCTGGTTAGGTTTCGGCATCAATCCCGAAAATCATGACGAGCGACCCGATTGGTTACACGAGCTACCCCATCAAACTTCTGTTCAGCAGGCGATCACCCTCTTAGAGCAAGACCTCAACTATTTTGGTGCAGACACCGCCACTCACGATCGGGCCAAACTCCTCAGGCAACTCTGTCCGGAGCGTCGTGTAGCCTGGCAACACATTGCCCATCAATCGAGTCGAGTGCAATCTACAGTACCGGCAGCCCTCGATGGCCCCATATATAAGCCCTCACAACCCCTCGCCCTACCACTGGCCCCCGGACATTATCGGACCAACTCGAACCCACCCCAGAGGGCCAACTCGAACCCACCCCAGAGGGCCAACTCGAACCCACCCCAGAGGGCCAACTCGAACCCACCCCAGAGGGCCGACTCAAACCCACCGCATCGGTCCATCTTAAACCCACCGCAGCAGTCCGGCTCGAGTCTAGCCCGTCGGTCCGTCTCAAGCCTCAAGCGAACATCCATCCCCATCTCAGACCATCGACAGCGGTCTGTTCTTATCTCGAATCGAGACGTCCCGATCTTGAGTCAACCATCTTCGTCTAACTCCACGCCTTGCGAAGAACCGCAAGCGATCCCAGCAGTAAACCAACCAGCTGGCCCCAGCTCAGTTTCCACGTACTCACCCCATTCAGAACCAGGGGGCATCATTACCAGGGATGGCCGGCTCGAATTCACCTGCTCCGGACGGGCCCAAATGTGGCGTGCTAGCTTGAACACGAGGTGTTCTGACCAAGAGTTTCAATCGCAAAGCTTCTTGAAGCCACCTCCGCTTCCACCTCAAAATATTAACGCGCCCGCCGACGAAAACTCACACAAGTTATTGGTCCCCCCACCTCTGCCCTATTCTCAGCAAAGCGCGACCCCTCCGTCAGTGCTCAATAAGTCGATCAGAGCACCATCAACCAATAGCTCGGTCAACATTCAGGCTCCGTTGTCATTGATCGCTCCCAAGCAATTAATCACTACAAAAGTCGCCCGCAACCAACTTACATTGGTCCGATCCAGCCTAAGCTCTACAGCCAGCCTGCCAACGCCTTCTCACCCACATCTACATATATCGACCGAGCTACAAACCCAGCGAACAAGTATCCGCTTGGTTGTTATCAGTGGCATCATCTGTCTTTTGACTTGGACTCTGGCTTGGACTCTTCCCTGGCTCACCACTCGCTAGACGTTGGATTTTTTTTTACCGGTTTTGGCGATCTGATCAAGAAGATGCTGAGCACTGATCGGCTGCTTTTCAGCTTCTTGTCGCCACTCACGCATCCGATACTGAATCTTACGAACACTGATACCCAAAATCTCAGCCGCTTTTGAGGTACTCCCATCTACCGCTGCCAATGTACGAAGAATAGCGATCTTTTCGAGCTCATCCATCCTGCAGCCCGGAATGCGTATCTCCGCCTCTTCTGACACCACAAAGTTACGAATTTGGGGAGGGAGATGGGCCGGATGAATCTCTAGGCCATGAGATAAGATCACCGCTCGTTCAGCAACATTCTCCAGCTCGCGTACATTTCCTGGCCATTCGTATGTGAACAACGCGTGAAACGCCTCAGGTATGGTTTTAGGTACTGGCAATCCTTCTCTTTTCGCATACCTTTCCAGGAACCGACCCCATAAGCCCCCAATATCTGATTTCCGACGACGAAGAGGAGGCATGTGCAATTGAAATACATTAAGCCGCCAATATAAATCCCCTCGAAACTCTCCATCGTCGCGGAGAGATTCGAGATCCCGGTTAGTCGCAGCGATCACTCGCACATCAACATCCACCGGGGATGTCCCGCCCACTCGTTCTAACTGACGCTCTTGAAGCACGCGTAATAGTTTGACCTGCAGGGTGGGGGACAAATCACCGATCTCATCGAGAAATATCGTACCGGTATGAGCTCGTTCAAACCGCCCAATTTTTTGGGCAATCGCGCCGTTGAATGATCCCTCTTCGTGACCAAAGAACTCACTCTCTAGAAGGTTCTCGGGTACGGCAGCACAATTCACCGCTACAAATGGACCATCGGCACGATCCGAGTGTCGATGTAAGAAGCGAGCCATAACTTCTTTTCCCGTCCCGCTCTCGCCAGTGATGAGGACCGTCGCTCGAGAGTTTGCAACCTCGGATGCCATCCGCAAGACGTGTTGCATCTCTGCGCTATCGCCCCACGCCTCTTCATCACGAATGCTATCCACCAATTGCTCGCGCAAACGCTTCACTTCAAGAGCCGTTTCCTGAGCCCTCAATTCCCGTTGGAGCACAAGCTGTAGCGCCTCAAAATTAATGGGCTTTACGATGAAATCTCTGGCGCCAGAGCGCATTGCAGCTACGGCATCCTCCAAAAACGGATAGCCGGTCATTACCAAAACAATGCATTCGGGAATGGCTTTCAGCACAGCAGGAATGAGCGTTAAACCGGATGAGCCGGGTAAGCGAATATCGGTAAGTAAGACGTCTGGACGAAACTTCGGAAATTTTTCCCGAGCAGCTTCTGCCGTATCACACGCCTCCACATCGTATTTATTCTTCAGAAGCGTAGCGAGCGCATTACGCGCCTGTGCATTATCCTCAACAATCATAATGCGGGGACGTTCCGATGACTCCCGCGGTGGCTGGCTGGACGGAGGCGCAGGGTTAGGGGTTGGTTGGGTAACGCTGGAGCCCATCATGGTCGTCACTTATACAGGCTGCTTTGGTGCCGGCTTTGCGGTTAGCGTGTCGTTGCGCTTTTCGCATGCCGTCGTCGCACTTCCAGCAGGTGCTTGCATTTGCGACGCATCACATGCGTCGCAACGCAGCAAACGCGCGAGCGTGGAGTATAAACGGGTATAGAGACATTCTCGCCCTTCCTACCGCGCCCTGGAACTCACAAAATCAGCCTGTTAGGGGAAGTATGGCGCGGAAATGTCGCGCTGCCAATCTGCTTAGTAACAACTTACATACTTCTGCACGAGTTAAGTCGGCAAAATATGCCACCGATTGTTGACTACCGCCGCAGCAGTCATGCCCTTAACGATGACATGGCTACAACTGTCTGAGGATGGCTACATTCCCTCCAAGGCCTAGAAACCTCCAGGGAAGATACGGAAATGCCAGATACCATTCATCTTCTTGGGACATATCTGTCATGCATGACAGAGCGTACAGATCCACATTGGCTCGACACACCTTCACTCGCTTAGGAGATCAGGTGCCACCGATCTCCACAAACTGGCTCCTAGTAGACGACTGGCTCCCAGAGATAGCCGTTTCAACAGCCGATAATTGCGGAAGCGCAAAGGGCTCACTATCCAGGTTTCGGGGAACAACCGTTTCCGCCCACCACTGTGCAAAAAGCTGGTTTCCCTGGACATCGAGTTTACAGCGACCCGGGGTACGAATCGCCACCAACCCCAGAAGTTTGATCGGCCGGGTCCGGTAGGCTTCCAAAATCAGATGGTCGTCCTTTACTCGGCCATAGACCACAATATCAAACGGGACGAGAGTCAGCAGATCTACCAGCGACTTGAATGGCCCCGTAGCAGGGAGAGGTGGTCCCAGCCACTCTCCGACATCGATCCTCAGACGCCGAGCTTCTTCCGCCAAAACCCGACTACATCGAGCCCCGCCCGCCCCCTCTAGAGGCGTTACAGCCACACGCGGCGTATTTTCAGTGTCAGCACTCACACGACCACCTGGGAGCGACAGCAAACTCACTATCCAGCATACCCATACCCAGTGCATCCACATGAAACCTCCCCGTCTCATCGTCCGACTAACCCCTTCCACCTATCCTAAAAAGAGGCGATACGCGGGATTCTGTGTTTCGTTCCAGTACTGGTAGCCAAGAGTAGCCAAAAACCCCTCCCATTCCCTCATCTCCGACGGCGGCACCTGCATACCTACCAATACTTGCCCATAATCTGCACCGTGATTTCGGTAATGAAAAAGGCTGATGTTCCAAGCACGGTGCATACATTTCAAAAACCGTTCAAGCGCACGCGGATGCTCAGGAAAAGCAAAGCGATAGAGAAGTTCGTGTTCAGCCAATTGTGATCGCCCACCTACCATGTGCCGGAGGTGGATCTTGGTGAGCTCGTCGTCGGTAAGATCATAGGCTTCATAGCCGTATCGCTCGATACCCTCCAAAATACAACGAGCATCGTTTTGGTCCTGAACCTGCAACCCAACGAAAATATACGCGTAACTCTGGCAAGATATTCGGTAGTTAAACTCAGTCAGATTCCGGTGACCGATCGATTCACAAAAGCGCTGTAACGAACCTGGTTCTTCAGGGATGCGCACGGCAAAGATCGCTTCGCGACGCTCACCCAACTCCGCCCGCTCCGCGACGAATCGAAGGCGGTCAAAGTTCATATTGGCTCCACAGGCGATCGCCACAAGGGTTTCCCGCTGAAGGCCGGTTCGCTCAACGTATGCCTTCATACCAGCAACCGCCAATGCTCCGGCTGGTTCAAGGATAGAGCGGGTATCTTCGAATACATCTTTGATAGCAGCACAGGTGTCGTCAGTATCTACCAAGATAATGTCATCAACGTACTTTTGGCATAGGCGAAAAGTCTCCTTACCAACCTGCTGTACTGCCACTCCGTCTGCGAACAAGCCGATTTGTTCGAGGCGTACCCTTTGTCCTGCTGCTAAAGACTGTCGCATGGCATCCGAGTCGACCGGCTCCACTCCAATGATCCGAACCTCCGGATGCAGCCGCTTAACATATGCACCAACCCCAGCGATCAGCCCCCCACCGCCAATAGCCACAAAGATCGCGTGAATCGGCTTTTCGTGTTGGCGAAGAATCTCCATTCCAATAGTTCCCTGACCGGCGATAACATCCGGATCATCAAAGGGATGGATGAGAGTCATTTCAAGCTCTTGCGCCAACACCAACGCATGGGCATAAGCTTCGTCGTATGTGTTACCATACAGCACCGCCTCGCCCCCTCGAGCCTTCACCGCTCGCACCTTAAGTTCCGGAGTGGTTACCGGCATCACAATAACTGCTTTGGTGCCTAAATGGTGGGCACTGAGCGCCACGCCCTGCGCGTGGTTACCAGCAGAGGCGGCAATAACCCCTCGACTGAGCGCCTCAGGGCTAAGCTGAACCATTCGGTTGAATGCCCCTCTCAGCTTAAATGAAAACACCGACTGCATATCCTCTCGCTTGAGATAGACATGATTTGTCAGCCGACTACTCAACCGATGAGCGTATTCAAGCGGGGACTCTCGAGCGATCTCATAGACCCGGGCTTTGAGGATTTTCTCAAGATAATCATCATTCATGAGTGCTAAAAACCCGGATATATGCTCAGATAACCAAAATCACGCCATATCCCGTTACACCATGGGTTCAGGTGGAGCAGACTCAGCAGGGCGGGTAGCAGAATGGGTCATCCGAAATCCCAAATCTGAACGCACAAATAAGTACAACGCAGAAAGTATACCCATTAGCACAGTTGCCACCAACCAGCGGTTGTACCTCGCGGTGAAGAATACCCCCCCCGAACCGGGACGGGGCATCTCCATCGGAGGATACGGAAAACCATAAGCTGCCGCTATACGGCGAATTCCACTCATGTGAATGACCGGAATGCCATCACTTATGAACCTTCCCATCACTGAATCGGGGACATGCGGTGGCGCCCGACGATTCAAGCCCGACCGGAACATCTGTTTGCCCTGTTTCCGGCCTACAGATATCGTCCCCCCCCCCACATTCACATAAGCCCGAATCGGAGACGTTCCCGCCTCGCGCCGATAGATCTTCATGCGCTGGTCCACACCATCAACAAAATCAACCGGCGTGATTAACTCCGGACCATGCTTCTCTATGGCCCGACGAAGCATCCTCTGCCCCTGCTTCGACATCCCGAGGGCTTTGTCCTCGATACCTCCCAGTGAAGCAGCGATGGTGCGGTGGGAAATAATTTCCTCCCGGATGAGCGCTGCCTCCATATCCAACCAAGTAAACCGAGGATCATTGGCACCCCACTGGGAAGACGCCGCACTACTTATGACCACCGGCCTAATCTCCAAGGTTTCGAGCGCTGCCATCACACACACATTGATCGCGGGAAAAGAGCCTGAATAACCTACTGCCACCACATCCCCTTTACGGACGCCAATCTGCATGAGGTAGTTAACGATCACCGCGGCAAAATTGGGATTTATAGTGGCCTGTTTCGCCTCCAACGTCCCCGGATTGGTCGTAATAGGCGTCATCGGCGCTCCGATAATACCCGTCTGGGCTGGATCACTTTGAGGGTCGATCTCTAAACGGCGCTTGAGACGCTCCACCTTCAGCGCCTTAAACCCAGCACTCGCCACTCGAGCCGCAGCAAGTTTCAGGTTGTGGTGAGGCTCCTGAACCTGCAGTGGCAGCCTCTCCACCGCTACGTAACCTCCAAAAGAGGCCGCGGCAATCAAGAGTAGTGTGGTCCGCGACACCCGCTTCGGCCGCCAATACATCCGCTTCATTCGCTGTTCTCCAACATCTTGGACGACACTATTGTAGCTCTTCCAGGCCAATAAGAATAAGTATCAGTCGAATCGCAACCGAAGCGGTAATCAGAGCACTCACCGTTTCGACTACGCCTTGGCGGGCCATCCAAATGGCGATGAGGCCGGGAATAATAAACCCAATCACTGTAAGTTCTGGGGCGGCCTGCGTCGTCATTACCCAGTCGCTGGTAAGATTGCGAGCGATGGCCCCTAGTAAGTAACCAACCAAAATCGTCAACACGGTGCGCCGCCGCCCGTACACAATCGCTATCGAGGATACCGTGTGCACGATCGCAAAAGTTACAAAAGCCACCACCAGCGTTAACAGAACGTCCAGCGGAGAAGATAGCGACACCGCGACATATCCGGGAACCACCATCCCGCCGGCTGCGAGGCCAAACAACTCTGAGAACATCAGACTGATAACCAGTCCGACCCCGATGGCTACGGTTAATGGGTCAATCATTGGACATTCTTCCCCACTTCTAGCTGAGCACGATTTTTAAAAAACCGAACCAAATCAAGCCCCTGCCCACCAATATTAGCGATGCCGACCACCAAGGCCGAGCGCCCAATATCTTCCAAGATGATCTCGAATATCTCTTCGATGCGCCGATCTTCAGCATATGTGAGTCGACTCGGGTCCAGTCCTTGGGCCACGGCTTCCTGGGCAAACAAGTATGTGCCACTGCCAATGAGGACATATCGATCAGCCTCTCTCCAGTTCACGCAGGCCTGCCCCAGTTGTCGACTCCGGTCGCCCCGATCTGCTCGACAATTGACCAGCATAATTCTGTGCTCAACGCTCGGATGATCGGAGAGGACCTGGTCCCATATCGTTTCCGTGGAATCCGGATCATTGGCGGCAAATGCGTTTACAAACGTGATGCGTCGACCAAAGAAATGGATATGATTGACGGTTAGGACGCCTGGGTCGGGAGCCGCTGACCACATCCCCTGAAGTGCAGTCTGCCGCTCAACACCCAATTCTTCGCACACAGCTAACGCCAAGGCCACGTTCTCCGCGTGCTCAAGATACGGAAAGGGCGTGAGATCTTCTTTGCTAATCATGCTTACATCATCCGCTGAAATCGAAACGAGCTGCGTATGGCGATCATCTGCAGCCTCACGAAGTACTGGGAGGAGCTTGCGCTCAGCGGTGAACATTTTTCCGCCAACTGGCGTTGTACCGCTGAGAGCCCGAGCGACATCCACATCAGTAGGACCCATCACATCCAAATGGTCGGGACGCGCATTGGTTATTACGCCGTGAGTTGCGCGAACCATTCGCTCTTCGCATAGTACCTGGAGCAGCGGTTGCACAGCCATACACTCTATAACCAGCACATCCGCTTTGAGGTCCGCGGCCATCCGAATGATCCGGAGCTGCTCTAAGACGTTGGGGCGCGCCGGACGAAAGACAGGAAACTCTTTCCCATCTGGGAAGATCATCCTTGGCAGGGTACCAGTTGTTTTTGCACACACCCTAATTCCACCTGCTCGCAAACCAGAAGCAATCAGTCTCGTAACTGAGGACTTGCCTCGTGTACCGTTTACGTGAATCCGAACTGATATTCCTGCAAGAGCCCGACGGTGTTGAATGCTCTCAATAATGAGAAAGCCCACCAGTCCGACAGTTGCGGCGACGAGCAAAAAAAGGCCAGCAGTCACCCACTCGCACCTACTACCAATATCTCGAAAGATCGAGCAACAATAGCGAGTAAGCGCTGTTATTCCCGTGAGCAGCTATGACACCCCCTTCCTCCATCTATAGAAGGGATTGAACAATATCCTTAATGCTGATGGAGGCAGTCGGAAGCCGACAAGCACGCTTGTTAGCAATCCCTACCGACCACGCAAGAATCTATCCCACTGGGCCCCAGAATAGCAGAATCAACCGACCGTAGTATACCCGCATTGCCAACGTAGAACTATTGCCATTCGCGGAAGGTGTACAGCAGCCGGCTATTCGGAATAGCTCTCGGTAAGGGAGTTGCTGTTCTTTATCCATAGATGTGCCAAAGACCACTTTGGCGAGCTAGAGATATGTGTCGGACCCGTCACATAGTCTGGGCAGCAAAGCCAAACCGGGCGACATTGTAGGGAGACTGATTCAACCCCACCGGTTTGTCTGATCGTGTACCTCGGACAGAATGAATACAGCAGAAATCCCTTAGATTGAACCCAAGTTCCTGCTTCTACGCCGGGCTATGCCCCGCTGCGCGACCTCTTATTGAGTCTTACTGAATCAATAAGAGGGGCCTTTGCTGTATCATCTCCCGAACTACTCACTCACGGAGACATAAAAGACACTTTCGTTTTCGTCTCCTTTCTGCTGGCAAGACTGAACGCTTGTCCCCAGTGTTCGCACAAGCGCCTCAACCGCCTCTGTACTCAGAAAATTATCACTTACGTTTAAACTCGTGAGGTGCTGAAAACGAGCCGCATGGTAAATCAGGCGATCCACCCCTCGACTCGTTAAGGTGCCCATGCTCAGGTCCAAAACTTCCAGCTGGGAGAGGAGCCGGGACCCAGCAATAATGTCGATACAGTCGTCGATAATTTCTGCATTCATAAGTCCCAATCGACGCAACCGAGGTAGTCCATCACCGAGCAAGAGGGGGCCCAGCATGTCGGGGGTGGCCTCAGCCCCAAAATGCTCGTCGCCAAACCAGATCTCCATATTGCTGAGAGATGGTAAGTTTGCTCTGCCCAAAGAGGACACTGCCCTCGCAGCTAGTCCAGCAGTCTGGATCACCAAAGTTTGGAGCTTCGCATGATGTAGTTTACCAAGCTGGATACCTCCGCCCTGAACTTTTAGCCATTCAAGATTGGGAAAAACCGAATAGATTTTCCCTATATTTCCAATAGTTGTCCAGGATATCTCCATTTCGTCAGGACGTTCATAGTCACCGATAAAAAGCCGCCGCACCGAGGGCCACTCCCCCATCTTGTCCAGCGTAGCCACAATTTCCCGAAAGTCAGCATGCTCCCCCCAATCCGGCAAGCCTATGCTAAGTGAATACAAAAACCGCGATGCTGAAGACCGTTTCAACGTCTTCAACAGGCGCTCAACTGATGGAACCGGCTCAAGATCCGCGCTGGCGCGCCGCACCCTAGCGGACCACACAAAGCCAAATCGCCAAGTAAGTTGCACAAGCCAGTCGTACTCGCCAGTAATCAAGAGGGCCTGAGCCATCTCCGGTCCGAGCCACTCTAGAACATACCTCCGAATGGTCGCTTGGCTCTGCCTATCTAAGGCCTCCGCTTCTTGTGGAAGCTTTACCTTTGCCAGCTCAGATGTAACCAAGTCACCTCGAGGGTCGCCTGCTGAAGTCAAGCAATGGCCATAGGAGGTCCATGCATCCAGGTTATGAGGATTCTCGTAGATCGTCGTCTCTAGATCGCGCATGATTTTTCCTCGCTATTGTGAGACCGCCGAACGGTGTAAAACGGCCCCCATAGTTGGTTCGCATGACTTCTAGGGTACGCACAAGCCCTCAAGGGCTCAATTGGTCCTCGGCAGCCGGTTGATCTGGACCACCAAGAATCCTTAAGGCCATCATTACCGGGCACATTTCGACCGGCTTCGCCTCTTCGCTTGCATACCGACCGGTACGCACCTTCGTCGCCGAAATCCTCCGCAACACCTACCTCGAACTATGCCTTCTGAGCCAATTAACCGGTGCTGGGATCCTAGATGCCCTTCTAGCATATGCGGAAAGCCAAATTATTTAGGGCGTGTCTTCAAACTGCGGACCGCGTTCTGACTTGTTTCCCACATATGTGAGGGGTCGGTGGCTTCGCCACCCTCTCGGTTCCGGTACATTCCGTCCCCTCCCTCAGAGGCTGACCCCTCACACACGCGGGATACGGCGTCATCTCCGCAACCAGAGTTTGAAGACAAGCCCTAATCCAGGCACTGACTAGCTTTCTCTACTGACAGCAGCATTGGTGTTTTCTAACAAGCCCACTCCATTCAGCATCGCAAAAGATGGATTGTCGGCCCTCGTATATCAGGCTAACCACGATGATAAGGCCAGCGCTTGATCACACCTTGATCAAGCCTCTTTCGCTGAGAAACAGCGCCAACACCAACTCCGGTAGCGATCAATTCGTAGCGGTCAGTAGTTTAACTTGGGAATACCTTGTTGACTGATGGCTGGTGTATACAATGGCTCATCATCTTCGCCCAGCCCTGCGACACCCTTGCATACACTGCTCCTCGGTCTTGTGCCAGATGCGGTCGATTCCAGAGGAAGACTACGTCGCGCACCTTGTCCTTCAAAACGCCGGTCCGGATGGCGCCCTTAGCTTTGTTGTTAAGTTTATCAGCTGCGAGGGTCTGTCACCACGACTTGGCGGGCCAGTAAAGGACGGACCAGACCCGATGTAGGTACAGCGAAGACCACTTGAATTGATTCTGGAAGAATCAACAAGGGGTCGCGCAGCGGGGCATAGCCACGCGGAGAAGCAGGAACTTGGGTTCTACCCAAGTTCTTGCTTCTGTATCAGCGAGAATTCAGTACCGATTGGCCACTCCTGCAAAATGGCAATGGTTTCTTTCCAGTCCTAGGTCACGCTGGGCGGTCAGCAACCTTCGCGTGGAACTATTGCAAAGCCCATGATGGGACTGAATGTCTAAACTCTTAGAGAGGCTGGCCATAGGCTAGCGGGCCTAGGGCGTGTCTTTAGACTCTGGCCGTGGAGATGACGCCGTAGCCCGCGTTTGTGAGGAGTCAGCCCCGGAGGGAGGGGCGAGGGAACCAAAAAGGTGGCGAAGCCATCTACCCCTCACACATGTGGGAAACAAGTCAGAACGCGGACCGGAGGTTAAAGACACGCCCTGACCCTCCAAGTGAAAAGGTCCAGCCTAGCTAGATATTCAGCGCAATCAGGGACGAGTCATAGACGCAACCGACCTTAAAGACACGCTCTAGCTAGCCGCCAGTGACAACGACCTTGTCTTCACAGATGTTCATTTACGCAAGAGTCTAGCCCACGAGGGTAGCCCCGAAGTTGGCACTCTATCCCAAAGCGTGAGAAATGCTATCGCCAGCAGTGCCACGCCAAGGGTCAGCAAACTAAGGCTATCAGGATCCTCACCACTGCACCTCGTGAACTCTATTCCTACCTCACCAAGGCTATTCCACCATCACAGTGGAACCTCGGTTCATCCTTATATCAACTCCTACCTCATGCGTCGCTAGCACACCAGAACGGGTCTAAGTCAGGCGCTTAAACGACGAAAACGGTTTGTTTGAGTACTTAGGAAGGCCGCTTAACGACTGGTCTAGAGGTAGTAGACGGCTTGACGACGGTTGTGAACTCATACAAAAGCGCCTGGCGATGCATCTTTACCGAACGCACAGCTGTGGAGCTCTTCGAGCAGAGCATATAGGCGCCCAGGTTCGCCTCTCTGGGTGGATCAATGCAAAGCGGGACCATGGCCAGCTTCTTTTTATCGATCTCCGTGATCGGAGTGGCATCACGCAAATTGTAGCTCCTGAGCGCTCGGACGAACTAGCTGCATTGTCGGGAGCTAGACTGGAGAGCGTTGTGACCGTTACTGGTACGGTCGTAAAACGAAGCCAGGAAACGGTTAACCCCAAGCTCAACACCGGTGAGATCGAACTACAGGTCTCAACCGTGGAAATACAATCTGAGGCAGTAACTCTGCCGTTCCCCGTCGCCGGAGATCAACCTATCGGTGAAGATGCGCGATTGCGCTATCGGTTTTTAGATCTTCGTAGAGAAGAAGTTGGACGAAACATCTTACTACGGTCCAAAGTTATTGCCAGTATCCGCCGTCGGATGCATGAAGCGGGCTTTGTTGAGTTCCAAACACCGATTCTCACCGCCAGTTCACCGGAAGGCGCGCGCGACTACCTCGTACCCAGTCGGCTGCATCCCGGTCAGTTTTACGCACTGCCTCAAGCCCCCCAACAATTTAAGCAACTTCTTATGGTGGCCGGTTTTGATCGGTATTTTCAGATCGCCCCCTGCTTCCGGGACGAAGACGCCCGAGCTGACCGCTCTCCGGGCGAGTTCTATCAGCTTGACCTCGAGATGGCCTTCGTTGACCAAGAAGAAGTCTTCGCAACTATCGAGCCTGTACTGGCTGGTATCTTCGATGAATTCTCCGACTGGATAGTCACCCCTGCGCCCTTTCCACGGCTGACGTACAAAGAGGCCATTACCACCTATGGCTCGGACAAACCAGATTTGCGCAATCCGATCCATATCTTTGACGTGTCGGATGTGTTCCGAGAGTCCGGGTTCAAGACCTTCAGCGCAGCGGTTAGAGATGGTCAGGTCGTCCGAGCCCTCGCCGCTCCGGGAGCAGCCAAACGATCAAGAAACTACTTCGACCAGTTGGTAAAGTGGGCCAGAAGTGAACTACGATCACCGGGTCTTGCTTATCTAGTCATCGACGGAGAATCGAAAGGGCCGGTCGCTAAATTTCTGAGTAAAGAGGATGTACGTATTCTCAGTGAGCGGACTGGAGCCAAAGATGGCGACGCGATCTTTTTCTTCTGCGCACAAGAATACGTTGCAGCGCGCCAAGCAGGAGCTCTTCGGCAACGACTGGGGGATGACTTTGATCTTATCGAAAAGAATGCTTATCGATTCTGTTGGGTCGTTGATTATCCTATGTATGAGCGTGAAGAAAAAACGGGGAATATAGAGTTCAGTCATAACCCATTTTCAATGCCTCAGGGGGGGCTCGCAGCACTCAATACAAAAGACCCACTGGAAATCTTAGCCTATCAGTACGACGTCGTGTGTAACGGCATCGAACTGTCTAGTGGAGCCATTCGAAACCATCGCCCAGATATTATGCTTCGAGCCTTTGAGATCGCCGGCTACTCAGCTGATGAAGTCAAAGAGCGGTTCGGCGGTATGCTGCAGGCATTTGCCTACGGTGCGCCGCCGCACGGCGGTTTGGCACCTGGTGTAGACCGCATGGTCATGTTGCTTGCTGATCAGCAGAATATCAGGGAAGTTATCGCTTTCCCAATGACTCAGAACGCCCTCGACCTATTGATGGGTGCACCGTCCCAAGTCAGTGAACAGCAACTTAAAGACCTCCACATTCGCCTAGAACTTCCTCCAGACGAAGAGCCTGAGGAATCTAAAACTATCGATTGCAGCGAATAACTGACCTCAGTCAGTACTACTCAACACAAGAATACAACCATGAGGCTTTTAGACGTGGACGTGTCTTTAACCTCCGGCTGGGAATATGACGCCATATCCCACGTTTGTGAGAAGGCGGCCTCGGAGGGAGGGTACGGGATGTACCAGGCCGAGGAGACCGAAAGGGTGGCGAAGCCACCGAACCCTCACAAACGAAGGAGACAAATCAGAACGTGGTCCGTAGCTTAAAGACACGCCCATGGGCAGATCTTAGCGGCAGCATAAATATATTGACAAACTTGTTTTTACTAGATGTTTTCGACTCTCTTGTACAGCAAAGACCTCTTGAATTGATTCTATAAGAATCAACAAGGGGTCGCGCAGTGGGGCATAGACCCAGGAACTTGGATTCAACCCAAGTAATTTCTGCTGTAGACCAAGCATAGCCGGTTGACCGAGAGATCAGCGATAGGAAGATGGACCATACAGCAAAGACCTCTTGAGTTGATTCTGGAAGAATCAACAAGGGGTAGCGCAGCGGGGCATTGGCCCGCTGAAAAGCAGGAACTTGGGTTGAAAACCCAAGTTCTTTCTGCTGTATCTCAACAGACATTTAAGCCATCAGGGAGGAGTCATAGACCACATCCGACCTTAAGATACATTTTAGCCGTCCGTTGATTTGGTCGTGTCCCCGACCAAGCTTCCGGCTGGTAGCATCAGCATCACGGTCGCCTAACAGAAACCCAGCAAACATCCTCTAGGCGTCTTTCGTTGAATATTTCCACCGGTTGCGGCTCTCATTGAGGACATACGGCCGGTATGCGCCCTTTTGCTCGAAATGTTCCAAAAAGCTTAGCTCGAACTATGCCTACTGGGCCAAATCAACGAACGCCTAGGTTCGGGCAGAAGCCGTGTCGCATACATACGATTACCCCTCATATCCTTGAATGACATAACACGAGCCAGTACACTCTACGATAATCTAACCATAAATACACCTAGAATGCTGAAATGTGAAACATAAAACATGCACCAATGATTCTTTATGCTTGTTTTATTGCTCTGTATTTTTCATCGGCCAGTAGATTGTTATCCTGGCCTCATCAATGCACGGTTGGATCGATTGGCTTCAGTCATATCTCACGGAGCTCGTTGAGCTCTTAAGCCGAGTTGATGGAGTCGCAGGAGGTATTACCGTCCTAGGCGTTCTCATCGCTTGGCTTGGTCGGAGCTTACTGAGAGCAAAACGCAGCTATGGTGGACGGTCAACAAAACGCACCGACTGGTGGTTAGCCTACCACGACAATCGAAAAAAACGAATAGGCATGGCGCTGGAGTGGTTCACCCCTCTCGATATTGAGGTTCCAGCGAACACTCCTGAACAGCAACCGGTCATCTACGACAGCTTAAACAGCGTCACTCACGACGTTGCTCAACCCATTCTTTTACTGGGTGAGCCGGGGGCGGGCAAGAGCACACTTCTAGCAAATTTTGAACGACATATATTTAATACAAGCAACCAGCGAAAAGATTCAGAGATGATGGTACCCATCCTCTTTGAGCTAAATACTTTCAGTGAAGTATCCCCGTCAGATACGGGAAAGAAAGGTCTTCGAAATTGGCTTCGGGCGACCTGGCGAGAAGACATTTTACCCTATGGCGTTGAGGCGCCAGAACTAGATGCTTTACTCGAGGCTGGACATGTATGGCTACTATTTGATGCGTTAAATGAAATGCCATACAAAAGTCAGGACCCAGCAGGCAAATTCTATGACTTTGCCGAACTAATCAGAAACCTACCACCAGGAAATCGAGTCATCATCAGCTGCCGAACCCGGGATGTACAGGGCGAACTCAACGCGGTTCGCGCATACATTCAACCCCTGCGGCCGGAAGGTATGAGAAGATATCTTGAATTGGCTTGTCAAAAAAAGAACGTTCCCGATGCCAGCGTTCTCCGAATTCTCGAAACCCTAGAAAGCCAAACCGCCCTAAATTTATACCAGAACCCTTTTCGGCTAAGTTTATTGGCTCAAATGGTCCGGGACCATGGAACACTTCCCCGTAATCAGGCAGAGCTTTTTAGTTACACCTTCCGTGAAGCGATTCGTCGTGAGCAGCACAAACCTGAATGTTGGGCGCGTATGCTTCCTCTTTTATCGCAAGACGATCTTCGATTTCTACACCAAGAAAACCAAATACCACCACCATTTGCCCCCAACCAAGGACCTCTTCTGCCCAACCTGGGACAACTAGCATTTTCGAATCAAAAACTCGGCATGAAAACCGTAGTAGCAGAGTCCGATGCTCTTCGCTCGCTAGAACCACTGGGCGTTGAACTCTTGGAAGCCGGTTTAGCCCTTGGAATCCTCTCCAATCATCGGTTTCGGGGCGAACGTCACTGGCGTTTTGTTCATCAACAATACCAGGAGTACTTTTCCGCCCGAACCTGGCTCGTCGAAAATCCTCGCGACTTCGCTCGAGCCTATCGGCCCTATCTTAGGTCCCAGCTATCCGACTCCGTCCCTCTGGAAGATATTATTGCCAATCTCGCTGCTGATGAAAGTATTCCGGAGCGCCGTCGCTCAGGATGGGAAGAAACAGCCGCTATCGCTTTGCAGCTGGCTTCCACAGACATAGACTTCGTGATTGGATTATCTGAGGTTGCACCGATTCAAGTCGCTCAATGGGCTTTGGATGAGAATTCCAATATTTCTGAAAAAATAAAGGAAGGTCTAAGAGGCATTCTTGTCCAGTGGATCAATAACCCAAATGTAGACTTGCGAGCTCGAATAGAGGCCGGGTTATCTCTTGATACTCCAGTGGCTCTCAATTTCCAGCAAGGAGAAAGCCCGGAAGGCCATCCATATTTTTTGCCTCCTTTTGTAAGTATCCAAGCGGGGGTTTATAACCTTGGAGAAAATAGTGCTCTCAATGAAACTAGAAGCCATCTAGAACCCCAGATTTTTCGGCTGGAAAGCCCATTGATGGTAGGTAAATACCCGGTCTCACGTGCTGAATTTTCCTGTTTTATTGATGCCGGTGGGTATAATGATATGCGCTGGTGGCCAGAAGGAACACTTCGACGAGCATGGCGAGATGGCCTGATACATTGTGACGATGCTGCGCATCACGGTGCACAGCATATTCTTGATCGTGATCCAAGACAGTTTGAGCGCTACTTTGATGCCCGGCTTCGGACATTTTCTCATTTTGAACACGCAGTTGGATTTCGGCAATCGATATTATTTGTGAGAGAGCTTAGTATCTGGTCCGAGTCTTTCCTCGACGAGTTTTCGACAGACAATCAGTGGAAACCGGATGAGATAGATACTCTCCGCAAGGTACGAACCATGAGTCAAAAACTGGCGGTGGATATTGTCTATGAATCTGGCTTGTACAAACTATTTCATCCTGGACGGTTAGGGCGGCCACTCAGATGGAAATATCACCGATACTCAAGGCCACTACAAGCCTTGGTAGGAGTCTGTAGCTTCGAGGCTAATGCTTACCTGGCTTGGCTTAGTTGGGCCACTGGATATAATGTACGTCTGCCCATAGAAAATGAATGGGAAGTGGCTGCAAGAGGTGTTCAATCAAGAACATGGGCATATGGCGATAGCTTTTCCATGCTTCGGTGCAACACTTCAGAGGGTCGACAAAGAATGGTAACACCGATCTGTTCCTACCTAGACGGCCAAACCCCGGATGGTATTTTTGATCTATCCGGAAACGTAGAAGAGTGGACATCATCTCCGTGGCAGCCAAATGCTGATGAAGACCATGACTTGAAACTGGTTGTGCGAGGCGGCTCTCGAAAGCGTGGGAAAGAATGGGCAAAATGTAGTCACCGCGCGAACTATCGACCTGGCAACCAACATGGAGGTGCTGGCTTTCGTCTCTTTTCCAGCGACTCCCCTCGCTAGCAAACACGCCTTGAGCTACCCTCGTGGCCTTCGTCGTCGAGAAGAGCGGCATCTCCGCAATGCCCAAGCGACACAGCAAAGACCTCTTGAATTGATTCTGGAAGAATCGACAAGGAGTCGCGCAGCGGTGCATTGCCCCGCTGAGAAGCAGGAACTTAGGTTCTACCCAAGTAATTTGTGCTATAGATAGTAAACAGGCCCCACTTCGTAATCTTCACCCTGAAAACAACGGGTCTAAAATGAAATCATTGGCGAGATGGGGCCCGCACAATTAGCTTAGGCTAATCGGCACAGAAGCTAATACTCGGTGGCGATCCTCCTCCGAGCAAACAATAGCAAACTGCATCGTCTGGGGGAGGATTGTTATCACACTCTGGATCCGATCGAGCTATTGCCTCAGCATCAGCATCTGCAGTAACACAAGAATTGACGTTACTAATAATC